>JBDLRB010000237.1:0-10290 GCA_039800205.1 Pseudomonadota bacterium
CTGGACGAGCTGGTAGACGCGCCCCCCCAGGCTCTGCTGGCAATTGCCTCCCTGAGTGGACAGCGCGATCCAGTGGCCGCTGCTGCGCAACAGTCCCAGCATCACGGCAATTCCGAATCGCAAGGGCTGCAGCGGCGCGGCCCAGGCGGCGATGTCTTCCTGCCGCATCGCCTGAGGGCGATTCTGCCAGGCGTAGTAGGACGGGTGGTCGAATTCGCAGGCACCGCCTGCGATGCTCGCGCGGCTGCGGATGCTCATCAGCCATTCGTTGTCGCGCAGGTGCTGTCCGGGGCGGCCAGACATCGAACCGAGACCCGCGATGGATTCGTCGATCCGGGCCAGCGTCCGTTCGAGCATCTCTGCATTAACCTCGGGATTACCCCGTAGCCCGTTCAGCGTTTGTCTCTGGCGTTCGAACTCCTGAAGCATCTCGGAGCGCAGATCGCCCCGCGCTGTGACTTCGAGCATCTCGAAGAGGGTGGTCAGCGCGACATGGTGATCGAGCGGGTGGGCGCGCGATGAAAACAGCTCGAAGCGATCGAACAGATCCTCCAGGCGCAAGAGCGTCCTGACCCGCTCGTTCAGCGGGTATTCGTACAGGACCTTCGGGTCGCTTGCAGCGCGCTCTGCAGCGGCCAGCGATGCCTGAGGGCGAGAGGGGATTTCGACATTCACCGACAAATTCTGAACCAAAGGGCCGAGGAATACAAACAGCGCCGTCTTTGAAACGCTGAGGACTGAGTCGAGGTCTGAAGACGGGCTCAGTTACTGCGGGCGGCTGCGGCCATGCGGGCATAAATCCGAGCAAGGGCGGTGACTTGCGGAACGAGCTCGTCGGTGGTGCCGCCGTTGTCGATGACATCATCCGCGCTCGCCAGACGCTGTTCGCGGGTGGCCTGGGCGGCCAGAATGGCCAGGACCTGTTCGCGTGGCAGGTGGCTTCGGGCCATCACGCGTTCGATCTGCGTATCGGTCGGGCAATCGACCACCAGTATCCGATCCACCCGGTCGCGCCACCGCCCCGACTCGACCAGGAGCGGCACCACCAGCATTGTGTAAACGCCCGTGGCTCGTTCGATCTGCCGGTCGGTTTCTGCTCGGATCAGCGGGTGCAGGATGGCCTCAAGGCGCTTGCGCTCACCGGCATCCGAAAAGACGCGATGACGCATCGCTGCGCGGTCCATGCGGCCATCCGGGGCGATGACGGTATCGCCGAAGGCCTCGCGCAGAGCGGGTATGGCCGCGCCGCCCGGTCCGGTCAGTGCGTGGGCGATCAGGTCTGTGTCGACCAGCGTGGCGCCGTGCGTCTCGAACAGATGTGCGGCAGTCGACTTGCCGCTGCCGATGCCACCGGTCAGTCCGATGATCAGGCGGCGGGGGGGCAATGAGGCATTCATGGCGATCCAGTTCGAGCTCAGGGGCGGACAGAGGGCAGAAGATCGAACAACACCGGGAGCGAGGCCAGGGCAAGCCAGGGCCCGAAGGCAAGGGGCTGCCCGAGCCGGGTGTGATCGCGAAGCGCTCCGATGATCCCGACGATCGCGCCGGCAGACGAGGCGAGCACCAGAATCACCGGGATGGCGGGCCAGCCAAACCATGCGCCCAGCGCCGCCAGCAGCTTGAAGTCGCCCTGACCCATGCCGTCGCGACCCTTCAACAGCCGATAAGTCTGATTGACCAGCCACAAGGACAGGTAGCCCACAACGGCGCCCCAGACGGCCGACTCGATACCGCTGAAGAGCGGTTGAAGGTTGACGAGCAATCCCAGCCAGAGCAGGGGCAGGGTCAGGATATCGGGCAAAAGACGCGTCTCAAGATCGATGACTGCGGCTGCGAGCAGGATGCCGAGAAAGACCAGGGCCGCAAGCGTGGACCAGGTGGCCCCGAATTGCCAGGCGCTCAGACCATACAGCACCGCGAGCCCCAGTTCGACGAGCAGGGTCCGTTGACCGATGGGCGCGCTGCAATGGCGGCAGCGCCCCCGCAGCGCAAGCCAACTGACGACTGGAATCAGGTCGTGGACGGCGATCCGGGTCTGGCAGTGCGGGCAGTGCGAGCGCGGTGCGATCAGATCAAAGCGCGCCCGCCCGGAATCGGGTTGTTCGTGCAGGGCTGCCGCGTCGGCCTCCCACTGACGCTGCATCATGATCGGCAGACGGTCGATCACCAGATTGACGAAGCTGCCGATCAGTAGCCCGAAGAGCGTCGCCACGGCAATGACCGCTGCCGGCTGATTCAGCCCGCCGATGCTTGAAAGCGTGAGCTCACCCATCGGTCAGCCCGCGGTCCGGTCGGCATCCTGCGCCGCGGGCTCGACGGGCTGCAACTGCCTCAGTCGTGCCCGTCGGACCATACGGTCCTCGACCTGGAGCACCTCGACGACAAGCGCATCAAAACGCAGACTGATACTGGCCTCTGGCAGGTCGCGCAGGGCTTCCAGGATCAGGCCATTGAGTGTTTTGGGACCATCGAGCGGGAAGCGCGTGCCCAGTCGTCGGTTCAGTTCGCGCAAGGTGGCGCTTCCCTCGACGACGACCTCGAGCTGGTCATTCCAGCTCGAGCCCGCGTCGCCCCCGCCCGGGACCGACGTGGTGAACTCACCGATGATTTCCTCGATGATGTCCTCGAGGGTGACCAGCCCCAGCACCTCGCCGTACTCATCAACGACCAGACCCAGGCGTTGCCGGTTGTGCTGAAACAGCTGGAGCTGCGCAAACACGCCGGTCCCGCTGGGCACGAAATAGGGCTCGGAGAGTTGCGATCTCAGCTCCTCGACCTCGAACTGTTCACGGTGCAGGAGCCCGAGCGCCCGCCGCACATGCAGGATGCCGACGACCTTGTTGATCTCGCCTTCGCACACGGGCAGCTTGTTGTGATAACAGGTGGAGAGCTGCTCGCGCAATTGGCGCGCGTCGTTGGTCAGGTCGAGCGCCTCGATCCGGGCTCTGGGAATCATGACATCATCGACGGTGATGCGTTCGAGCTCGAAGAGGTTGAGGAGGATCGAACGATGTTTGTCCGGGATGAAGTGCCCGGACTCCAGGACGATCGATCGCATTTCCTCGAGCGAGATCTGCTGAGTCGCGTTCTGTGTGGGGTCGACGCCCACCAAGCGGAGCAGCCGGCCCACCAGCAGATTCAGAATCCAGACGATCGGCGACAGCAAGGTCATCAGCCCGCGCAGCACGAAGCTGGCCGGCAGCGCGATCCGTTCAGGGTAGGTGGCACCGATGATCTTGGGCGTGATCTCCGCGAAGATGATCAGCGCGAGTGCGACCAGGGTCGTTGCGATCAGGAGGATCTGATCGTTGTCGCCAAAGGTACGGATCGCCAATGCCGTGACCAGTGCGGTCAGCGCGGTGTTGACCAGATTGTTGCCAAGCAGGATCGTGCCGAGTAGCCGGTCGGTCTTGCCCAGCAATTCGGCCGCGGCGCGAGCGCCCGCGCGCCCCTGTCGGACCAGATGGCCCAGTCTGAAGCGATTGAGTGCCATCATGCTGGTTTCGGAAATCGAAAAAAATGCCGAAAGCAGCAACAGAACAACGATCGCTCCGATCTGGAGCAACAGGGGCAGATAGTCCAATGCGATGGGGGCGCGGTCGGGCGCCGGGCAGTCACGACGCCCTTAGCCTAACGCATTTTGGACGGACGGCGGGTGGCTGCCCGCCAAGGCACCGGGGCGGGACGCCCTCAGGGCCGGTTGATCTGGATGCGTGAGGCTGTGTTTCCGCCCGCGTTGTAAGTCAAGCCGCTCGCGGACAGGCTTCGGACCATCCAGGTCGTGGCGGAAGTTCGACGGGACAGGGTTCCACTTGTGATGGCGCAACGGCCCGCGTTCGAGGTGATGCAGTTGAGCCCGGTTCCGCCCGAACTGAAATCGCCTGTGACCGTCGCACCGGCCACCGCCAGGCCGTCCGCGTTCAGGACCTGAATCTCGACGGTAGCCCGCCAGTTGCCGTTTTGCGTGACCCGCGCGGCGCGCCCGGTGAGTGATCCGATCGAGATCGAGCCTGCAGGTTGCGGCTCGGTGACCGAGCCCGAGTCGCCGCCACCGGAGGACGCGCTGGCCTGTGCGAACAACAGTCGGTTCGGTGACCCGGAAGCCTGGCTCACAACGCCCGTCGTGGCCTCGGCCAGGACCGATGCACTGATTTGTGAGGGCGTGGCGCCCCCCAAGGCTTGCAGCCATTGGGCAACCGCCCCAGTGACATGGGGCGCAGCCATTGAAGTGCCGCTGAGTGTCAGCGCGCCCCCCGTCATCGAGGCTGAAGTGATCGATTGACCGGGGGCGAACAAATCGACGCACGAGCCGTAGTTCGAAAAGCTGGCTCGGGTGTCATTCCAGTCGGTTGCAGCGACCGTCAAGGCGCCGCCCACCCGGGCAGGCGAGTAGCTGCAGGCGTCGTCGCCGTTATTGCCCGCAGCCACGACGACGGTGACACCGCTGGAAATCAGGCGTGCGACGGCCTGATCCAGCGTTGACGAAGCACTGCCTCCGAGCGAGAGGTTGACCACAGATCGGGTGGCGAGGGTGGGATCGGCCGCAATCTGCTGGAGGATCCAATCCAGACCCGCGACCACGGTCGATGTAGAACCCGCGCCATTGCAATCGAGAACGCGTACCGGAACGAGTGCGGCCTGCTTGGCGATACCGTAGATGGGCGATGCCACAGTGGCGGCAACATGAGTGCCATGCCCGTTACAGTCGCGGGTCCCCTGGCCGTCACCGATACTGGTGAAGCCAGCCTGGATCTGGCCGCTGGCGAAGACCCCGCCAGGCGCGATGCCCGTGTCGACGATGAAGGCCGTAATGCCTTGACCACTTGCAGCCCAGGCGAAATTGTTATTGAGGCGCGGCTCGCCGTTCGTACCCCGAGCATCGGTCCGGTCCAGCCCCCAGGACGGGACGGGGGATTGCGGACTGACGATGGACCGGCTGATGGGCTCATCGATTTCGATCCGGTCCACGTGGGGGTTCGCAAGCGCCCGCTCGATGAACTCTTCGACTCGGGCCTCTGGGATCGTGATGGTGAACCCTTCGATCGCGCGGTGGAATGTCCTTCCGGTCGTCCCGCGGGATGCCGAAGGCATTGACGCGATCACCTCGTCGCGTCGCCCGTCGGATGATCGATCGGCATTGCGTTTGAACATCACGATCAGGGTGACGCGGTCAGCGTTTCGAAGGCTGTCGCGGGCTTGCGCATCACGGCGAATAATCGCTGTGGGATCGGGCATGGGTTCGTCATCGGCGAGAATGATTGGCGAGGGCACCGTGTCTGACCGGTTGTCGTTTGCAGCGCGCCGAGACGCCTCAGCCTCAGCGGCGCGACGGTCGTCTCTTCGTTGGCGCGCCGTTTCAATTCGGCTCTGGATCGTCGTCAGACGCTCGGCGGCCGCAGCAGGGGTCTGCAGGGCCACCTCATTCAGGATGGCCAGCTCGGCTCGGACCTGGGCCACCAAGGCGCCCGGGTCGATGGCATCGCGCGTGTTCATGAGCTTGGCGCGCTTCTGAGCGATCTGCTCGCTCTCCGGCGCCGCGACCGGCACCGTGGTTTCGCCAGGCGAACTCGTCAGCAGGTCTTTTGCGACGGCGTCGAGCCGCTGCTGATGTTCGCCGAGTACCTGCGCAGCGATCAGACGGGATGCCCGCAACCGGGGGTCGTCGCTCGCGACCCGTGCCAGATCGGCAAACAGGTCACGTTGCCCGAGAATAGGTAAGGTCTCGCGAACCCGATCGAGTGCAGTGTGGGCGTCGATTGTCCGGTCGCTTGTCATTTCAGCCGCAGCCATTGTGGTCAGGCTATTGACCGTCGGCATCAATTCCGCACCGCTGCCGCGGAAGGAGGCTGCAGGAGCCGCAAGCGGAACGGGGAGCAAGGGGTCATTGCTCGGACGGCGCGCGACGATTAGAGCCCGGTCAATCTGTGCGTCGGAGACCGAAGCCGGGACAGCCAGTCGAAATTGCCCCTGTGCGTCGCTCAGGGCGCTGGTCGGCTCGTCTTCATCCTGGGTGAGATTGCGATTCAGGTCCAGGAAGACCGTCGCGCCTGCGACGTAGGGCGCGACGACAGCGCCGGCAAGGGGCGCTGCTTCGGAAAAACTGCTGACGACTGCTCCGGCGAGAATCGTGTCCGGTGGTCCCCCATCGACGGTTGAGGTGCCCCCGCCTCCGCAGCCACTCAGAAAGGCCGCTGCGAGTGTGGCAAGAAGGACGACAGGACTCGACCTTGGAACACAGCGATACATGACTGGATCTCCATTCGCTTGATGGCGTGGGCGAGGAGGTGGGCGGGTTGGATTGTCGGCCTGATCGGATGAGTTGAAGCGCGCCGCGGTCCGCGTGATGGAGGAATTGTTCATGGCCTGATCGATGCGCTCATCCGGGGCGTCCTGCACTGGGTCCGCAGGACGCGCCCTTGCAGCGATCATCTCCGATGGCCGAGCCTGAACTGGTCACGTTTCTCGCGCAGGCGACCGAGTGGACCTCCTTCTTCGATGTGAAGCGGGGGCCGACCTGATTCCGCCGTCGGTGGACCGTTCTCCGCATCGGGTGCATGGGGCAGCTCGAGACGAAGCGGCGCGCCGTCCCGGAAGGGGTCACCATCCAGTCGGGCGATGCCGTCGTCCCGGCGAATCACACGTGCCCACAGCGCCCCCTCGCTTGTGCTTGCGGCCTCGATGAAGAGGGCGAGTCCGCCCGAAAGTTGGTCAGCGGTCAGGCCGAGGAAGGTCGAGTCCTCGCTCCAACGGACCGTCACGGCGCCCGCCCGGCGATCGGTAAGGACCATCGTTCGAGCGACAGCGTCCACACTCTGGACCGAACCGCGCAGGGGGCGAATGCGGATCGCCTTGGCGGGCGCGCAGCTGACTTCGGTCGCGCGCACCACCGGCGTGTCCGCCTGCGCAACGGCCTTCACTCGGACCTGTAGGCCGTCACCGAGGGCCTGTCCGGAGCAGCTGAGCGTGCTCAGGTCGAGTGTCGAGGCATCGACTGGGACGTCACGCACCAGAAAACTTGTCGGGTCGACGTAGTCGCTGACCTCACCAAGCAGCATGATGCTCGCGAGCTCGCTTGAGCCGGCGGCCCCCCGAACGACCACGCGTTCCGCATCGATGCGGCCATCGCTGCCAACCGTGCCTTGCATCTGAACATAGTCACCGTCAGCGAGGATGGACCCTGCCGGCTCGATCACCGCCGAGTCCCATTGGACGACGAGGGATTGCAGCGTGAACGTCCGGGCGGCCGTGTCCATGCTGCTGATGGTTCCGCCAAGCCGTGCAACCGAGCCGGGCGTACTCATCTCTGGATCGGGCGCCCCCAGTCGAACAGCGACGGCCTCGAGCACGCCAGGCGTTCCGGCTGGACCGTTCCCGAACACCAGGGCGGGCTGGCCATCGACGAGCGTGGCCGTGCCCGGGGTGACCCGGCCTGCGTCAGCTGCCGCTCCGTAGCGTACGGTCAGTCCATTGAAATTGAAGCTGCGGGCCGTGGTGTCCAGGGCGGATATCACGCCGCGCACCCGCACCGTCGTTGCATCTGCGAGCTGCTGCACACGCGTGGCCTGCACAATGTAGGCGGCGACTTGGGCATCGTATTGCGGCACACCGTGCACTTCCACCCAGTCACCGGCTGCGATGTCGGCCAAAGCGGTGTAGCTCCCTCCGAAGCGGGTCACGGGCAGCGTGGACGAACCATCATTGATCCGGACCATTTGGCCGGCGACGACCAGCGTCGAGTTGACTGAATCGATCGATCCGACGGTGCCGGTGACAGCGGCGTCAATCACCACCTTGCTGGCGATCTTCCGCTCGTCGTGCCGGACGCGTACGTGTTGACCCAGTTGAACCACGCCGTTGGTCAGCGATCCGTCCCAGTGTTCGTAGGCGACCTTGGCCTGAGCGTCCTCGATTTCGACCCCATCCACGATGACCGACCCATGGCCGGTCACGGTACCGCTCGCGATCTGCGCAGCAGCGATGGGCGCGCCGGATCCCCCGCCTCCGCCGCACGCGGTAAGGCCGAGCGTAGCTGCGATCGCACCGAGCGCGATGAGACGCCGAGTCGTACTGCCCAGCGAGGCGCTTGTCAGTCTGGGAAGCTCAACCGGGAGAGGCTGCTTCGTATGGGTGTGCATGAACGGCTCCATTTGTCGTGTCGAGTGTCATTGGGGGTTGCGCAGACGGCGGAGTGCGCCCTGTCCGTTCTGCATCTGAAAATCAAAGCGGACCTGGCTGCCGATCAGGGCCTGAAGAGCGCTAGGCGACCAGTCGTGCAGGGTCTCTGGCAGTTCCAGTCGCTGCGACGCGACGCCGGCTTGTCCCTTGACGATGATCGCCGGTGGTCGAGCGCCCTGAGCCGGCTCGAAGCCGATGACTTCACCTTCATCCTCGTAAACTGCCCGCTCGGGTGGCGTCGCCGAGCAAATCAATTCGGTCACGGTGGGTACCGTACCGGGTGGGCCGCGCTCTGCTGCAATCTCCACGAATGTGAACTGACCGGCCGCGATCACCGCGCAGGACGCCGCTGATGAGGCCGCCGACGCGAAGCCGCTCAGCATCGTGCCCCGCAGGCTCACCGAATCCGGGGCGGGATCGGGCCAGCGCAGCACAGTCTTCACGCGAATGAGGCGTCCCATGAAGTCGTCCTCGAGACTGGCGACTTTGATGGCCTCCAGTTCAAGTTCCCCCCCCTCGCCCCGGACCAAGTGAAACCGGGCCGCACCCGCCAGCTGATTCAGGCCGGCACGCAGGGTTTCGGGCACCCGAACCGACAGGCCCCCCAGCATTAAACGTCCAGTCTCGGCGTCGAACTGGGAGGGTGAGACCGTCGTGCGGAGGTGCATCTCTCGAATTGAGGTGGGATCGGGCGAGACTCGGGCGATCTTGAGCGGATTGATCCGTGCCTGCGGCTGGGTTGAGCGCACGCGTAGCCATTCCGTCGGCTCGACCCATGCCTCGATTTCGGTGCTGACCGCGAGGTCTCCGAGCGAGCCGTCGGGGGGCCTCTGGAGTGCCCACCCTGAACCGATTGCAATCGATCGGTCATCCAGTCCTTCGACCTTCCCTGAGAGCTTGTAAGGCCCCGACAGAGTCGCAAGTTTCTCGATGCGAGACGCCGCCAGCATCGTGGTTCCGGGCGCGGCGCGGGTCAGCCAGGACCCATGGACCTCGAGCAGATCACCCGTTGAAAGGTTCGCCAGCGCTTGAGAACCCTCCAGAATCGTCGTGTCGAACCCATCCTCGGACTGATCGATGACCCGAACGAGCTGGCCCAGTACCTCGATGTAGCGCGCGCCATCGGATGTGAAGCTGGGGCGCGTGATCGGACCGCGCAATTGAGGGCGGACCTGCACCGCGCGGATGCTTCCGTCGTCGCGAAGACTCAAGCGAACCCGTTGCCCAAGCCGCGCCTCGAGATCGGAACTCTGTCCATCCAGGGCTTCAGGCTCGAACACGGCATTGCTGTCGTCGTAGGGCACCCCATCGACGATCAGGCTGCCGTAACCGCTCAAAAAACCCTCGGCAAGCCCCGTGCCGCCGCTCCCCACGCCGCCTGACACGAGGAGGTCGCCGCCGGGCGAGCAGGCGGACACGAACAATGCGACGCAAAGCGCCGCCACGCGCATCCGGAACCTGTCGGCGAGTCGTACAAAGAAAAAGCCGGCTGTCATTGATCAGGCTCCGATGTGCCCGCTTCAGGGGCGTGAAAACTGTAGAGCCCCAGCCTGAACCGGCGGGGGTGAGCGACCTCCTTATCCGCTTCGCACAGGGGGACAGCGGTCTCAACCACCCGGTCCCGCACCAACGTCCACAAGGTATTGGCCAGACGGTTAAGCTCGGCGACCGACTCCGCGCTCAGCCCGTCAGCGAAGACACTCTGGTCAAGAAATGAGCCGGGCTCACCGCTCAGGTTGTGAACCCCAGCCTGCAGATGATCTGACGCTGCCCCAGCGAACAGTTCGCGTGCTTCGACCTGTGAGTGATCGGGCGTAAAGGCCTCCCGAAGCCGCCGTACCCATGGATCGTCGATGCAGACCAGCCCCAGTCGCTCGAGCTCTTGAAGAATGACCCGAGGACGAACGTCGCTTGAAACCGACCGACAGAGGGCCTCAAAGCTGGGCGCGGGCCCCGCAAGTGCAAGCTGCTCGGGCGATCCGGGGAGCGCGAACCATCGCGTGAGCACCTGGCTGGCAAGGCTGGGGCGACCCCACTGCGCCCGATCCTCGTCAAGACCTTGCGCGGCCTCGGCTGCGCGCTCGCGTGCGGCCCGAACGTCCTTGCGGTGCAAGC
>JBDLRB010000238.1:0-7008 GCA_039800205.1 Pseudomonadota bacterium
AGGCAATCCGACCAGGAACATCAACGCGCCGCTGACGCGATGGAAAATCGAGACAATGCCCGCTGGGGGGAGCCGGTACTGCAGAATCTGGGATATGCCGATGTTCCGAAAACGCGGCCGACCGCCCGAAAGCGACCGCCTCCCTGATGAGTCATTCATGATTTTTTTATCCAAGCCGGTGCAAACGGCGCATATTCTGACTCAAATCGGGCACAGTCACCAAGACGAGCGTTTCAAATGCGGGCGATTCCGGCGACGCGGGCGCGCCCTCAGAGGCATCTAGCTGAGTTCGTTGAAATAGTGGTGGCGCGTGGTGCTGCACCAGGCCCGCCGGAACTCAACCGGCGTGTCCTGATAGGTTCGAGTCAACCGATCAATCCGCAGAATGGGCTGACGCGCCGACAAGCCGAGCGTCCGTGCCACCTCGGAGGGGGCCGCGACCGCTTTGAGTCGTTCCTCCGCTCGAATCATCCGGGTACCGAATTCCGTTTCCAGCAAGGCATAAAGGGGGCCTTGATACGTGGCGAGACGTTCGGCGGACAAACCTCGGAAGCGGGCGCCCGGCAGCCAGATTTCGTCCAGGACCGTCGGGTCACCGGAAAGTTCAAGCAGACGGCGGACGAGGACGACCGCCTCGCCCGCGCGCAGTCGGAGCATGCGCACCACCTCGGCGGGCCCCTTGAGCCGACGGCATTCGAGGATTCGGCTGACCAGACGCTCGCCCTGGACCGAGCGGGCCGGCTCGACCGCTGACCGACTGGTCGCGTCGCTGGTCCCCGGGCCGACCGGTCGAGCGCCCTCGATTGGGGGTTCATCCATCCGCAAACGAAGAAATCGGAATTGCGCCCCCGCTTCGAGGTGCGACGCAACAAAGGTGCCCCGCCCTTGTCGACGGACCAGCAGGCGCTCGGAGGCGAGTTCATCGATTGCCTTTCGGATCGTGCCCTGACTGACCCGATACCGGACAGCAAGTTCGACCTCGCTGGGGATCGTTTCACCGGGCTTCCAGTCGCCCCTCTGAAGACGCTCGGTGATCAGGCTCTTGACCTGAAGATAGAGGGGCGCGAAACGCGGTGCAATCTCGTTCTTGAGTCCACCCGGTTTGTCCACCGGACGGGGCAGTTGCTGGACCATTTCATGGCTCCATGAATGATGGGTCAATCAACGCGAAAGCTTTATGCTTTGTTTGATGTCTTATATAAGTTATTGCGCTCGGTTGACACTGTCAAATCGAGTGCCTAAACTCGCGGTCGCGCCTGGATCGCTCGATCGCGTGTGCTGATCTCCCGACCGGTCCGGGTCTTCCATCACCGACCGGAAAGGAATTGATTCACATGTCCAAACCCGCCAAGCGCATTGCAATCACCGGCGCCGCCGGCCAGATCGGCTACAGCCTGCTCTTCCGAATCGCCAGTGGAGACATGCTCGGCAAGGATCAGCCCGTGATTCTCCAACTGCTGGACATCACGCCCGCCCTGCCCGCCGTACGCGGTGTGGTGATGGAACTCGAGGACTGCGCATTTCCGCTGCTCGCCGGAGTCGTGGTGACAGACGACCCCAAGACGGCCTTCCGTGATGCCGACTACGCTCTGCTCGTGGGGGCGCGTCCGCGCAGCAAAGGCATGGAGCGCAAGGATCTCCTCGAAGCCAACGGTGCAATCTTTACGACTCAGGGCCGCGCGCTGGACGAAAGCGCAAGCCGCGATTGCAAGATTCTGGTGGTCGGCAACCCCGCAAACACGAATGCCTTCATCGCCATGAAATCGGCACCCGGACTCTCGCGCCGCAACTTCACGGCCATGCTCAGACTGGACCACAACCGGGCCTTGTCACAACTGGCCGCCCGAACCGGCAAGCCGGTTGACTCAATCGAAAAGCTGGCTGTCTGGGGCAACCACAGTCCCACGATGTATCCCGACTACCGCTTTGCAACCATCGGTGGTCAGTCCGTCCAGGCAATGATCAACGACGACGCGTGGAACCGCGAGGTCTTCATCCCGACCGTCGGCAAGCGCGGCGCGGCCATTATCGAGGCGCGTGGCCTGTCTTCGGCCGCTTCCGCGGCCAACGCGGCGATTGACCATATGCGGGACTGGGTGATGGGCACGGGTGATCGCTGGGTCACGATGGGGATCGCGTCCGACGGTTCGTACGGCATTCCGGTCGACACGATGTACGGCTTCCCGGTGACCTGCGCCAACGGCGACTACTCGCTGGTCGAAGGGCTGCCGATCGACGAATTCAGCCGGACAATGATGGATCGGACGCTTGCTGAACTCAACGAAGAGCGCGAGGGCATCAAGCACCTGCTGGGCTGAACCGAGCACGGGCCGTCTTGCCGCCGTCTCGACATCAAGGGAGAAAAACATGAGTCTTACCGCCGGACAGCGTTTTCGGGCGGCACTTGCCGCCGAAAAGCCCCTCCAGATCCCCGGAGCGATCAATGCCAACCACGCACTGCTCGCCCGACACGCTGGCTTTCGGGCCATTTACCTGTCGGGCGGAGGCGTGGCGGCAGGATCGCTTGGACTGCCCGACCTGGGCATCACGGGGCTTGAGGACGTCTTGATCGACGTACGCCGCATCACCGACGTCTGCGATCTGCCCCTGCTGGTCGACGTGGACACCGGCTTCGGCGCCTCCGCCTTCAACGTCGCCCGGACCGTACGCTCACTGATCAAGGCCGGCGCGGGTGCGATGCACATCGAGGATCAGGTCGGCGCCAAGCGGTGTGGGCACCGCCCCAACAAGGAGATCGTCAGCCAGCAGGAAATGGTCGATCGGATCAAGGCGGCCGTCGACGCGCGCACCGATGACAGCTTTTTCATCCTGGCGCGCACGGATTCAATCGCCGTCGAGGGCTTTGATCGGGCCCTCGAGCGGTCGCTCGCCTGTGTTGAGGCCGGCGCGGACGGGATCTTCCCCGAGGCGGTCACCGAACTCGAGATGTCTCGGCGATTCGCTGATGCGGTCAAGGTTCCGACCCTGGCCAACATCACGGAATTCGGGCAGACCCCCTTGTTTACGGTGGACGAGCTCGCGAGTGCGCGCGTCGCCATGGCGCTCTACCCGCTCACCGCTTTCCGGGCAATGAACAAGGCGGCGCAGACCACCTACGAGACCTTGCGGCGGGAAGGCACCCAGAAGTCGATGGTCCCGATGATGCAGACCCGTAAGGAACTCTACGACTCGATCGGGTATTGGGACTACGAACAGAAGCTTGATGCCCTCTTCGCTCGAACGAAATAAGGCGCTCGCGCCTCAGCAGGAGATTCAAAAGATGTCCAGTGAAACGCCCACCGCCGGCCCCAAGCCCAAAAAGTCCGTCGCACTCTCGGGAGTTGCTGCAGGCAACACCGCACTCTGTACGGTTGGACGCAGTGGCAACGACCTCCATTACCGTGGCTACGACATTCTGGAAATTGCCGAGGCGGCTGAATTCGAGGAGATTGCCCATCTGCTGGTGCACGAAAAGCTCCCAAACCGTGCCGAGCTGGCGGCCTACAAGCAGCGTCTTCGCGCACTGCGCGGTGTACCGGCTGCAGTCCGAACGGTACTGGAGGCTTTACCCGCCTCCACCCATCCAATGGATGTCATGCGAACGGGCGTGTCGGCCCTTGGATGCCAGCTGCCTGAGAAGGACGACCATAACGTTCCCGGAGCACGCGATATCGCCGACCGCTTGATGGCGTCGCTCGGTTCGATGCTCCTCTACTGGTACCACTTCAGCCACAATGGACGTCGTATCGAACTCGAGACCGACGATGATTCGATCGGGGGCCATTTTCTGCACCTCCTGCATGGATCAAAGCCCTCAGAGCTGTGGGTCCGGGCCATGCACACCTCGTTGAACCTGTATGCCGAGCACGAGTACAACGCCTCCACCTTCGCGGCGCGGGTCGTCGCAGGGACCGGCTCGGACATGTACTCCGCCGTGACTGGCGCAATCGGGGCTCTTCGCGGCCCGAAACACGGCGGAGCAAACGAGGTGGCCTTCGAGGTGCAGAAGCGCTATGACACCCCTGATCAGGCTGAAGCCGACATCCGCCGCCGAGTCGAAAACCGAGAGGTCGTCATCGGCTTTGGGCATCCGGTCTACACGATTTCGGATCCCCGCAACAAGGTCATCAAGGAAGTGGCGCGACGCCTGGCCCAGGCAGCCGGCGACATGAAGATGTTCGATATCGCCGAGCGTCTCGAAGCTGTCATGTGGGACGCGAAAAAAATGTTCCCCAATCTGGATTGGTTCAGCGCGGTCAGTTACCACATGCTGGGCGTACCCACGGCAATGTTCACGCCGCTCTTTGTCATCTCTCGCACCTCTGGCTGGGCGGCGCATGTGATCGAGCAGCGGATCGACAACAAGATCATCCGACCCAGCGCAAATTACATCGGTCCCGAAGACCGCAAGTTCGTGCCCATCGATGCCCGTCAATAACCCCCCAACCCAAGCAGCACGTGAGGAAAAACATGCCGCACAATGCATTCAAGACCCTGAAGGACTTCAAGCTGAAGTCTGGCAAGGCCGCCAAGCTCTATTCGCTGCCGGCACTTGCCAAGACCTTCCCCAATGTCAAGCGCCTGCCGATGTCGATCCGTGTGGTGCTCGAATCGGTGCTCCGCAACATGGACGGCAAGAAGGTCACCGAAGCCCATGTCGAGCAACTCGCAAACTGGAAGCCCAACGCAGCGCGTGTGGAAGAGATCCCGTTCGTGGTCGCACGGGTGGTTCTACAGGATCTGACCGGTATTCCGCTGCTCGCAGACTTGGCCGCAATGCGCAATGTGGCCGAGCAGATGGGGATCCCGGCCAAGCGCATCGAACCGCTGGTGCCGGTCGATCTCGTGGTCGACCATTCCGTGATGATCGACAACTACGGCAAGCGCAACGCGCTCGACCTCAATATGAAGCTTGAATTCCAGCGCAATCAGGAGCGCTACAAGTTCATGAAGTGGGGGATGCAGGCCTTCGATACCTTCCGGGTCGTTCCCCCAGGATTCGGTATCGTTCACCAGGTCAACCTGGAGTACCTCGGTCGCGGTCTGCACAAGACGGCGGACAAGGTCTACTACCCGGATACGCTCGTCGGGACCGATAGCCACACGACGATGATCAACGGCATCGGTGTGGTCGGCTGGGGCGTAGGGGGCATTGAGGCCGAGGCAGGCATGCTGGGCCAGCCGGTTTACTTCCTGACGCCCGATGTCGTCGGCGTCGAGTTGAAGGGCCGTTTGCGGGAAGGCGTGACGGCCACCGACCTGGTCCTCGCCATCACCGAAATGCTGCGCAAGGCCAAGGTGGTCGGAAAGTTCGTTGAGTTCTTTGGCGAAGGCACGGCCAGTCTTGCCGTGCCCGACCGAGCAACGATCGCCAACATGGCCCCCGAATATGGCGCCACCATGGGCTTCTTCACGGTGGACGACAACACGATCGACTACTTCAAGGGCACCGGGCGCACTGCGGCAGAGATCGACGCACTCGCCAGCTGGTTCAAGGCGCAAGGTCTGTATGGCACCCCCAAGGGGGGCGAGATCGACTATTCAACGGTCTACACGCTGGACCTTGGATCGATCGTCCCCTCACTCGCCGGCCCCAAGCGGCCCCAGGACCGGATCGAGATCGGACAGGTTTCGTCCACCTTCTCGGAGCTCTACTCCCGTCCGGCGGCCGAAAACGGCTTCAATCTGCCCGCCGAAACCCTTCCGACCGTCCACAAGACCGCCAGCGGGATGCCGCTTCAGAACGGTGATGTCCTGATCGCGGCCATTACGTCCTGCACGAATACGTCGAACCCAGGCGTTCTGCTCGCAGCGGGCCTGCTCGCCAAGAAGGCGGTCGAGGCCGGGCTTAAGGTCAAACCGCACGTCAAGACCTCGCTCGCGCCTGGGTCGAGGATCGTGACAAGCTATCTCGAAAAGGCGGGTTTGTTACCTTACCTCGAAAAACTCGGCTTTGCTGTGGCTGCGTACGGTTGTACGACGTGTATCGGCAATGCGGGTGACCTGACGGCAGAAGTCAACGAGACCGTCACCCAGAACAACATGGTGTGCTCGGCCGTGCTCTCCGGGAACCGCAACTTTGAGGCCCGGATTCATCCGAATCTGAAGGCCAACTTCCTCGCTTCGCCACCGCTGGTCGTCGCCTATGCACTGGCCGGCAACGTCCGGGTGGATCTCATGACCGAACCCGTGGGTCAGGGCAAAGGCGGCAAGGATGTCTACATCGGTGACATCTGGCCCACCAGCAGCGAGGTCAATGCGCTCATGAAGTACGCCATGGACGCCAAGACCTTCCGCCAGAACTATGCCGACGTCAAGGACAATCCGGGCAAGCTCTGGGAAAAGATCAAGGGCACGAAGGGCGAAGTCTACGACTGGCCGCAGTCCACCTACATTGCCCGCCCGCCGTTTTTCGATGGTTTCGAGATGGAGCCCTCGCCCACACCCGCCGCCATCCAGGGGGCGCGGGCGCTTGCGCTCTTTGGTGACTCGATCACGACCGATCACATCTCGCCGGCGGGTTCATTCCGGGAGGCGACCCCCGCGGGCAAGTTCCTGACCGGCCACGGGGTCAGCAAGGGCGACTTCAATACCTATGGCGCTCGACGCGGGAACCACGAAGTCATGATGCGTGGCACGTTTGCGAACGTCCGAATCAAGAACCTGATGCTGCCGCCCCAGGCCGACGGTAGCCGTGTCGAGGGGGGGGTCACACTGCATCAGCCGTCCGGCGACGCGATGCCCATTTACGATGCGGCGATGCGATACATCGGCGAGGGCACACCCACCGTCGTCTTCGGTGGCGAGGAGTACGGCACCGGATCGTCACGGGATTGGGCTGCCAAGGGAACGCAGCTGTTGGGCGTCAAGGCGGTTGTCGTCCGCAGCTTCGAACGAATTCACCGTTCCAATCTGGTCGGCATGGGTGTATTGCCGCTGCAGTTCAAAGGGGCAGACAGCTGGCAATCGCTCGGTATCAAGGGGGATGAGACCTTTGACATTGAGATC
>JBDLRB010000239.1:0-7218 GCA_039800205.1 Pseudomonadota bacterium
ACATGTTGTCCTGAATTTTCTGGGCAAGATCGGGATCCAGCGAAGTGACTTCACTCATCACCTTGGACTCGATATCGACCTTCACGAAATTCATGATCTTGGCTGCGGTCTTGACGCCGCCAAAGCTCGACGACTTGGCTGAAGAGTTGTTCGAGAACTGCTTCTTCATGATCTGCTCGAGTTCCTGCATCGCAGCAGGCTGCACCGTCTCGAGCGCACCAACGCGCTGAACGATCTCGCCCCGGGATTCGGCGGGCAGGAAGTTCAGAACATCGGCAGCGACGTCGTATTCGAGCACCGACAAAATGATTGCGATGACTTGCGGATGCTCAAGACGAATCATTTCGGCGATCGAACGGGCGTCCATCCAGGACAGAATCTCCAGGCCGCGACTGGCCGAGCCCGGCATGATCCGTCCGAGAACCGATGCGGCCTTATCCTCACCCAGGGCTCGCTTCAGAACATTCTCGACGTAGTCGGTGGAGCCAAATCCGAGGTTTGTCTGACGCTTGATGGTCGCGATGAACTCGTCGAGCACGAGGCTCACGGCCTCCTGCGACAGGTCCGCCACCGCGACCATCGCGCTGCCCAGCGCCTGGACCTCCTTGGGGTTCAGGTAGCGGATGATGTCCGCCGCCTGCTGCTCGCCCAGCAGCAACATCATCACGGCCGCACGCTCGGTCGAACTCAGACGTTCCACCTCCGCGCGAACCGCATCACTGTAGACCGGTCCGCGATTCTCGCGTACGGCCTTGTCCGCTTCGGGCTTGGGGACCACCGCCTCCTTGGCCGCCTCCTTGCCCTTCGCGTCCTTTTTGTCCGCCTTCTTGTCGGGCGCTTTCTCCCCCGCCTTGTCAGCGGGCTTACCAGCGGCCTTGTCGGGTTTGCTCTTGTCGTCAGCCATATCTCGGCTCCAGCATCCTAGTCTGATTCAGCCCACAGGGCCTCAGGGCTTGACCATATTCTTCAGCACACTTGCCACCCGGCCGGAATCTTCAGCCACCAGCATCCGGATGATTGCGACCTTGTCATCGTAGGTGTTGGCGGTATCGAGCAGATCCGCGGAGATCGCTGACTTCTTGGGCTTGAGCTTGGCCTTGATGGATTCGAGTGTTTCACCCTCCTCAAGTCGGATCATGCCCTCCTCGAGTTCCTCCTCATCCTCGTCCTTGGACTCGTCCTCAGCCTTCGTTTCGTCTTGCTTCTCCTGGCCCTCGGCCCCTTCCGCCTTGCCTGGGTCCACGCTACCTGGAGTGCCCGGCGCCGGCAACTGTCCTGCTACGGCCCCCGCGCCACCCGCGCCACCCGCGGCCAGCGCGGCGATCGCCGCGGGATCCGCACCGGGCGGGAGCATCTTGGGATCGGTCACCGGAACCTTGACGGGCTGCGGCAGGAATGCGCGCATCACGGGCCGCACCACAAAGAAGAGAATCGAAATGAACACCAGCGCGGCGAGACCGCTCTTGATCGCACCGATCAAGGTTTCGCTCTCGTACCAGGCAACGGGCGGTCCAGCCGCTGCGACCGGCTCGAACTTCGCAGGAACGAGGGTGACCACGTCGCCGCGTCCGGAATCGAAACCGATCGCACCCCGCACCAGATTGCTCAGGCGTTGGATCTCTGCCTCAGTGAACCGACCGTTTGCCTGACCTTCCTGAGCGCCGATCTGAGGGTCGTGGATCACGACCGCGACCGATACGCGCTCGATCGTGCCCACCGGATTCTTCACGTGCCGGACCGTACGGTCGATCTCGAAATTTCGGGTGCTGCGCTTGCTGAACGTTCCGCCACTGGGCACCGGTTCAGGCGTCGCACCCGTCTGCGTCGAAAAATTTGCATCGGGGGGCGGCTGATTGGACAGGGCACCCGGAATACCAATCGCGTCGGGCCGGAAACTGCGCTCCTCGGCCAGGACCTCCGAACGCGCTTTGGGGCCGTCCTTATTGCGATCAAAATCCTCGATGGTGGTTTCCTGTTGGGTGAAATCCATCCGAATGTCGACCTGAGCCCGCAGATTCGCCTCACCGACAACGGGAGACAGGATCTGCATGACTCGGGTCCGATATTCCCGCTCCACCTGGCGCTTGTGCTGCAGCTGCGCGAACGTCAGTCCCATCGCCGCCTCACCAGGCGCATCCGTGATCAGATTGCCCTCATCGTCCACAACCGACACGTTTTCCGCCGGAAGGTAGGGCACGCTCGATGAAACCAGCTGGACGATTGCCTTCACCTGCGCCGGCGACACCATGCGCCCCTGCTGCGGTGTCACCACGACTGAGGCCTTGGGCGCGATGCGCTCACGAATGAACGGACTCTGTCGCGGCATCGCCAGATGAACACGCGCGGATTTGATCGTCGAGATGGTCATCACGCTGCGCGCAAGTTCCTGCTCGATGGCGGCGGTGTAGCGCACCTGTTCCATGAACTGACTGGTCGTCATCGAGTTCTGGTCTTTCAGCATGTCCAGCCCGCCCGTCACTGCACCCTTGGGCAAGCCTTGGGCCGCGAGCAACATACGCGCCTCGTGATAGCGGGCGGCGGGCACCTCCAGGGTCCCGTTGTCCTTGTTGACTCGGACATCGAAACGCCCCGTCTTCAACGCTTCCAACGCGGATTGACGATCCACCTCACTGACGCCCGGAAGTAGCTGTCGCCAGGGGGGAGACTGCATCCACAAGTAAAGCGCACCGAAGATCATCAGGGTGAGGAGCGCGAGGATGGCCGGCATCGCGCGACGCACCGCGGGCTGGCGCCACATGTCGCGCATGCTGGAGAGGCCACCCAAGGGCAGCATGTCCGGCAGCCGACCGAGAAATCCGCCCGTGGCTGCAGTCGGCACACCCGCGCCCGACAGCGCCACGGCCCCTCCGGCCTGAGCCCGTCCCGTGGTCAGGGCTCCGCCGGTCGAGCCGGCCCCCTGAGCCGCAGCCGCTGAAATTGAAGTGCCTGAACCCGTACCCGTGGTCACAGCCGGTGGTGTCGCACCGTCACCGGCCCGACCCCCCTGAGGCGAATTGGAAAGCGAGGTAGCCATTCACAGACTCTCCGAGAGTGATCGATCAGACCGGCATGTTGAGAATATCTTCGTAGGCCTTCAGTACCTTGTTGCGTACTTGCAAGGTCGCTTCGAAGGCAAGCGAAGATTTTTGCATAGCGAGAACCACATCCGTCAGCGGAATCTCTGCGCCCCGCTCATAGGCCTCTGCCATCCCGCGGGCATTCGCTTGAGTCTGGTTGACTGCATTGACTCCACCCTTGATCGCCTCGAAAAAGGTGGGCTTGGCCACCATCGGCGACTGAATGACGTTGAGGGTATCGGACTTCTCGCCGATCTGGGTCTGATACTTCCGGATCTGACTGAGCATCGCCTCGATGTGGCCCGCATTGACCTTGTCAATCATGACGTGACTCCTTCATCGATTGCCTCAAGACTCCGAACATCGAGCGCGTCGCCCCCCTCCCCGGCCTGGTCACGCAAGCGCGCAAGTTTGTAGCGCAGCGTTCGGGGACTGATGCCCAGGCGTGCCGCCGCCTCGCTGCGACTGGCTGAATCTCGAATGGCCGCCATGATTGCCTGGTACTCCGTTGCCCGAACGCTTGTGTGCAGGGCATCTGCCGGATCGACCTGAACCGGCGGGCAAATGACCGAGCCCAGTCCGTTGACGGCCGGCAGCGCATCGGGCTCATCAAAGACCAGGTGTTCGAGCTCGACCCGATCGCCTTGACCCAGGACCAAAGCCCGTTGAATCACGTTCTCAAGCTCTCTCACATTGCCCGGCCATCGGTAGGCCAGCAAAGCGGCTGCAGCGTCTGTACTCAGCACGGGCGCCTTCAGACCACGGCTCTGGCGGGCGAGGAAAAATGCGGCAAGGGGCAAGATATCGCCCGGCCGTTCGCGCAGCATCGGGATGTTGAGCCGAAACGCGCTGATCCTGAAATAGAGGTCCTCTCGGAACTCGCGCGCGGCGATCGCCGCTTTCAGATCGCGGTTCGTGGCAGCCACCAGCCTGAAATCGAGCTTGATCGTTTGATGGCCCCCCAAGCGTACCAGCTCGCGCTCCTGCAAGACCCGCAACAGGCGGGACTGCAAGGCGTACGGCATCTCACCGATCTCATCCAGAAACAGCGTACCCCCTGCAGCCTGCTCGAACAGACCGGTACGCGCACTTGCCGCGCCGGTGAAGGCACCCTTCTCGTGACCGAACAACATGCTCTCGATCAGGGTTTCAGGCAGGGCCGCGCAGTTGAGGGCGACAAAGGGCCCCCGTGCGCGCGGCGACGACTCATGAATCACGCGAGCCAGCACCTCTTTACCCGCACCTGTAGGACCCGTGACCAGGACTCCGATCTCGGCGCGAGCGACCCGCTCGGCCAGTGCAAGGAGGTTGCGACTCGCCTGATCCACAAACACAAAGCTGCGGGGCGTGTGCACCTCGGCCGGAACCCGGGCAAGCGACCCGCCTCGCCAGGCCGTCAGGGAAAAATCATCTGAGGCAATGACGTGATCCGCGCCCTGGCGCATCGCTGCGACAGCCAGATCAAAACAATCACGATCAATGCGCGCAAACAGCTCGGGGCGTGGATTCATCCCGTCCAGGCGTCGCCGAACCTCGATCAGCAGATCGAGCTGATCGATGACCCGGACAACAACCCGAGCGGCTGAGCCCGCAAGGGAACCCAATTCCTGAAGCCCTTGAATCGGCATGACATGCCAACCTGATTCGGCGAGCCGATTGAGCTCAACGCTTCCCGGCATCCCAAGCGGGTCGAGCCACACTACCATTGCAGACTGTTCCGACATCATGCACACCTGTCAAACGAGAATGACGCAACCGTTCTAGCAAAGCGCATGCCAGTTCAGTTTTACTCTATTTTTCAGGTATTTAGACGGAGCATCGCCCTGCACATCGACTTTCCGACAGGGCACGGACGCCTAGACCCGTCGGGAAAATCGCGGTTGCGGTACGACGGGGGCGGCAGCGGCCTCGCGGGAGATTCCCTTCGGCTCGTGACTGTGGCACTGAGCGCCATCAACGCGAAGCACCTCGAGGGAAGGCAACGAACGACTGCGAAACCCCATTGCCTGACAGGCATAGGGCCAGTTGGGCTGCCAGGTCACCTTGAAGTGACGACAGCTGAAGCAGTCCACCGATGAATCGGTTGCAGCAGGGTCAGGCCGCACGATCGAGCAGGACGGTCTGAGGCAGTTCGGCCGCCTGCGCCGCCGCAGCAACTTCCGAAGCGCGAATCTCGGCCGCGAAGCGGGGTCGGTAGCCCCCAACATGTTCACCCGGGGGAAGTTCACTTCCGGCGGGAAAGTCACGGGTATCGGCTCCCATCCGGTAAACCGAGTCGTGGATCAGACAGTCCTCTGCAATCACCGGCCACACCTTCTCTCGCAGAAAGTCCTGATCGACCCAGCGCCACTTCTGTTCATGGCGCTCGTAGTACATCACCGCCTGATCGCTGAGTTTTGGCAACAGGCCGGCCACTCCACCCCACATCCCTGCCATGATCAGCTCGGCGTGCTCGGGATGGTCGCGCATCACGTGAAACCGTCGACCCGAGCTCAGCCATTCGTCCACCGCGGCCTTTTCACGCTCATTCACCAGGGCATCACAATCCCTGCAAATGAATCGCTCGACCATGGGGTCGTCGCTCGCGAGAAAGCGCCAGAACAGTTTCAGGTGTGTCCGGGAATCGGATGCGACATGAATCACCCGGGCACCGAACTTCTCGAGTGCCTCGATGATCTCATCCGGTACGGTCTGGTCAACGTAGAACCGGGCACGCCAGCCAGGATAGACGCGGGGCACCAGTCGGGCATTCAACACGGCGTTATAGGTGTACTTCGGTTCGTCCCCCCAGAGCGTGAAGCAGACAACGTTACGCTCAGGGTTGAGGCGATCGTTGGGGCGGAATTCAGGGACGGGCTCAACCCATCGCGTCGAGCGCGCCTGCGCCGACACACCGGCGGACTTCATGGTCGACTCGCTCTTGATTTCGAGGAGGCGCTGACCATGGACCACAGCAAGATCCGGCTCATCTCGCTCGAGCCGAAGCTTAAGCATGTTGACCTGCCAATCGAAACCGTCGTGTCGGTCACATTGATCCATCACCGAGAGGGCGTCATTCAGGCACGACAGCGAACGCAGGCTCTGAGCCTTGCGAATCCGCAGGCCATCGTCGATTTCACCCTTGAAATTCGCGATCACCCCCAGGATCTCATCCCACTTACCCTGCGCGCGCAGGCTATCGAGCATGCCCTCCAGGGCCGCGCGATGTCGCGCGTCGATCTGCAACACGCGCGTGAACGCGGATACCGCATAGTCGTGCTCGCCCAAGCGCGCGCACGCCGAGCCCAGCACGTGCTCGGCCGCAATCCCCCGGGCGTTGAGTGTCAGTGAGCGCAAGGCGTAATCGCGGGCGCGCTCGAACAAGCCCAGCCGCAGCAAGGCTGCAGCGAGGTTGGAATACACAGCCGCATCGTCCGGGCGGATCGCGACGACCCGACTGATCAATTTCACTGCAGAGAGTGCATCGCCCCGTTGCAGCGCAATCACACCTTTCATGTGCAAGGCATCGGGATGCTCCGGCCGATCGGCCAGGATGCGGTCGTACTCGGCCTCGGCCGCGTCGAGCTTGCCTGCACGATGCAGTTTGATGACTTCGGTCAGCACCATCAACCCACTCCCCGGATACGACGATCAAACAAGCGCTTACTGCTGGATCAATTGCAATACCGATTGCTGGCTTGCATTCGCCTGAGCCAGCATGGCCGTGCTCGCCTGGGAAACGATCTGGGTACGTGCGAGCTCCGTCGTCGCCTGAGCGTAATCGGCGTCCATGATCCGGCTTCGCGACTGCGTCAAATTGAGACTGGTCGTCGACAGGTTATCCACGGCCGCCAACAAGCGATTCTGGAACGCCCCGAGCGTTGCCCGACTCAGCAGTACCTTTTCGATCGCCAGATCAATTTTCGTCAGCGCACGCCCTGCGGCCTCCTGCGTCGTGATCGTCAATGCGCCACCGACCAGAACCGATGAGCCCCCCTGCGCGGCCATACCGAGCTTATCGAGCGATGCAGCAGTCTCGGCCTCAACGCGGATTTCGGCGCCGGTTTCTGAGGTCAGGCTGACTCGCCCCTTGACTGTAAATCCCGTCGCCACGTCCGGCCCCAGGGCGGCTTCCCCGCTGCGCGCCTTGACCGACTTGATG
>JBDLRB010000240.1:0-3097 GCA_039800205.1 Pseudomonadota bacterium
TACGTGGTGGGGGGGCTGTATGGAAACTCCGAAGCCCTCAGAGCGATCATTGCCTGCTTCGATGCCGAACCGGCCGACCGCAAGTTGCTCTGTTTCAATGGGGACTTTCACTGGTTTGATCGCGACCCTGATTGTTTTGCCGCAGTCGAAGAGGGAACGCGACCGTACCTGCGTCTGAGGGGTAACGTCGAGACCGAGCTCGCGTCTGACGATGACGCGGCCGGCTGTGGCTGTGCCTATCCTGATTCGGTCGCGCAGGATCGGATCGAGCAGACTTGGCGTGAGGAGCTGGCTCAGCGGATGGAAACACTCGGAGTCCAGTTGTTTGCCAGCAGTCACACCTGTTTGCCGGTGGCCAGCAGCGTCGAGCGGGAGGGGCGCACGTATGCAGTCATCAATAACGGCGCGGCGGGGATGGGCAATTTTCGAGGTGATCCGAACGGGATGCTGACGCGTATTGCCTGTCCTGGGGTCGCCGAGCCTCCAATCAGACCGCTCTATCGGACCCATCTGGCCCAATGTCGCGTGGAGGCCCTGCCCGTCGTGTTCGATCACCCCGCATGGCAGGCGCGTTTTCGGGCGATGTGGCCATTGGATTCGGAGGCTCATCGGTCATACGGGCAGCGCATTCTGAACGGCCCCGCGTATGAACTGCCTGGCGCGGTCCGCGGTCAGTTCCACACCTGAGGTCCGGTCGAGTCCGATATGGTGGGACGTGTGGCGGTGATCGTACCGGTGCTTGACGAGGTCCGCTCAATCGGCGCAACCGTACGAAGCGTTCTGTCCAGCGGTGCGTACTGCATCGTTGTCGACGGGGGCAGTACCGACGGTACGCTCGAGCGTGCGCGGGAGCAAGGCGCCTTGACCCTCGCGGCCCGGAGAGGGCGCGCGGCGCAGATGAATGCGGGTGCCCGGGAGGCCGGTGCGTTCGAGATCCTTCTTTTCCTTCATGCCGATGTCACGCTGCCGGATGGCTGGCGGACGGCTGTCGAAACGGCCATCGATCAGGGCGCCTTATGGGGGCGTTTTGACGTTGTCCTCGATTCGACCTCATGGGTCCTGGGCGTGGTGGGCGACGCGATGAATCTTCGGTCGCGCATCACTGGCATCGCGACCGGCGATCAGGCACTCTTTATCCGACGCGCGAGCTTCGATGCCCTCGGTGGGTTTGCAGACCTGCCTCTCATGGAAGATGTCGATCTCTGCACTCGCCTCGTTCGGGCGCGTTTGCCTCGGGCGGCCTTGCGCGATCGGGTCCGCGTATCGGCCCGTCGGTGGGAGCGTCATGGAGTGGCGAGGACGGTTCTGCTGATGTGGTGTCTGCGCTTTCTGTGGTGGGTGGGCGTACCGGCTGATCGCCTGCATCGAATGTATTACGGTCAGCCTCGATGAGCACGCGGCACCGGGCCAGGCAAACGACGCTCATCGTCTTTGCAAGGGTGCCTCGACTGGGCGAGGTCAAGACGCGCCTCGCCGCCACAGTGGGCGCGCCCGCCGCGCTGGAGATCTACTGCGAACTTCTCCTGCACACGTTGGCGACTGCGGCCAGTGCGGTCGGCTACCAGAGACGAGTCTTGATGCTCGCTGATGACGATCCGCATGCGGTCTGCACCGGGTGGGCTGAGCGTTTTGGCTTCGTGATCGATATCCAGCACGGGGCAGATCTGGGGGAGCGGATGCAGCGGGCGATCGACACGACGTGCATCGCCGGTCATCGGGCCGTTCTGATCGGCTCCGACTGTCCGGCCATGCGGCCGGGCGACCTTGAGGACGCGCATACCGCCCTGTGCACAGCGGACTCGGTCGTCGCACCCGCCGAAGATGGTGGCTATGTCCTGATCGGCTGTGCGCGTCCTGGCTTGCCGCTGTTTGAGCGTATCGATTGGGGAAGTCACCGGGTGTTCGAGCAGACGCTTGCCCGAGCGCAGTCCCACTCGATCACGGTGGCGCGGCTGCGAACACTCTGGGATGTCGACACGATCGAAGACTGGCAGCGCTGGCAGGCGTCCCGGCCCCGAGGATCCACGTCATGATTGATCAGGGGCCGGATTGCCAGGGTGCGACGCCCGAACGGGCGAGGGCGCGCGAGCCGATGGTTGGCTCCCCGCCACGCAGACGGGCGCTGCATCAGTTGCTTCGATCGACGGCGTTGACAACGATCGGAATCATCCAATCTCGTACAGTCCTCGCGCGCGAGGTGGCCTCACCGAGCCGCTTTTCGTTACTGCCTCCAGAGACTCAATGGTCTGCGTCGAGCATGATGAGCCAGGGGTGGCGGATTCAGCCGGTTCGCGGGATCGATCCAACCGAGTTTCAGTTGGCCCGCCCGGACGGTGAGTCGGTCGGCCGCCCCGCCGGTCCGTTTCTGAAGATGCAGGTTCGAGCGAGTGCAGCCGCATTGGTCCATGCACTTGCGCCGGAGGCGCGTGGACCGAAGCGAATCGACTGGCATTGGCGTGCGGACGCATTTCCGTCGGGCGAGCCGGGCGATCGCAGCCGCGATGACTTCGCTGCGCGGCTGTATCTCCTGTTCGACTATCCGCTCGATCGGGTGCCCTGGCAGCAGCGCTGGTTGATCCGGGCGGCACGGGCGATCCACGATTCCAGTCTGCCGGCGGCAAGCCTGGTCTATCTGTTGCACGATCGGCCCCATCCGGCAGCGCCGCTGGTTTCGCCGTACTCGGACCGGGTCAGGATGATTGTCGCGCGTGCTGAGGCGCGTGCGGGTGTCTGGTACGCCGAGACGCGAGACGTGCTGGCCGACTTTCAGTCGGCGTTTGGCGATGAGTATGGACCGGGCATGCCCGCGCTACGTGCGGTCGCAGTGGGCGCTGATGGTGATCAGACCGGGGCTCGCTTCACCAGCTGGTTTGGTGACGTGATCGTGCGAGGGGACTGACCGGGCCGCGCGAGGCGGCCCGGGCTCAAGGGCTGACTTATGCGGCTAGCAGGTCGCGCAGCACGTAGGGCAGAATGCCGCCGTGTTTGTAGTAGTCGACCTCGATCGCGGTGTCGATTCTGGACAGCAGCGTCACCGTCCGGGTGCGTCCATTGCTGGAGCGAATCGTCATCACGATGTCCTGCTGGGGCTTCAGCT
>JBDLRB010000241.1:0-57970 GCA_039800205.1 Pseudomonadota bacterium
GGTCGCCACAGACCGGCAAAACCGCCGGGATGGTCGTTTTATCGAGCGGGTGGGTTACTACAACCCCGTGGCGTCCGGCAAAGAGCAGGGTCTCCTGATCAATGTCGAGCGCGTGCAACACTGGACCGCCCACGGCGCGCAGGTTTCGCCGGCTGTGTCGCGTCTGATCAAAGCCCAGGCTGACCGCGCCGCTTCCGCACCGCAGTGACCCCTGGCGCTCCAGCGACGCCACCGGTCGACCTGATCGAGGTCGGCCGCGTCGTCGATGCCTGGGGCGTCAAAGGCTGGCTTCGGATCGAGCCTCTCAACGCGCCCGAAGAGTCGGTGCTGCTGAAGGTTCGAGACTGGTGGCTCCAGGGTCGATCAGAGACCGAGCCGCGCCCCATCCGCGTGAGCCGTTGTCGGGTGCACGGTGATGGGCTGGTCGCAAAGCCGTCCGGGTTTGAGGATCGGGACCAGGCGCTTTCGCTCCGCTCGGCGGCCATCCGGGTCAGCCGCGCCGCATTCCCGCCCCTGGAAACGGGCGAAGTCTACTGGGTGGATCTGATCGGTTGCGAAGTGCGCAATGCGCGCGACGAACCTCTGGGAACGGTTCAAAAGATCGAAGACCACGGCGCCCATCCGATCCTTTTCGTCGAAGCCTCAGACCGAATCCTGCTCATTCCAATGGTGGATCCGATCGTTTCGGCGGTCGACCTGAAATTGAGACAAATCCGGGCAGACTGGGAACTGGACTACTGACCCCTCCGGGCGAGGCTCGCACGTGCGCATCGATCTCGTCACCCTGTTTCCCGACATGCTCGAGGCGGTGACCCGCTTCGGAATCACGGGCCGTGCCCACGAGCGCGGCTTGTGGCAGCTCAAGGCCTGGAATCCCAGAGACTTTACCGATGACCCCTGGCGGACGGTGGACGACCGTCCCTACGGGGGCGGTCCGGGCATGGTGATGCGCGCCGCACCCCTGGCCGATACGATCCGAGCGGTCCATGCCGACCGTGGACCGTCCAATCGGGCCCCGGTGGTTGCGCTCTCGCCCCAGGGGGTGCCGTTCAGCGATACCCGGGCGAGGGCGCTTGCCGCGTCACCCGGCGTGATTCTGGTCGCGGGTCGCTACGAGGCGATCGACCAGCGACTGATCGATCGTTATGTGGATGAGGAATGGTCGGTGGGTGAGTTCGTTGTCTCCGGCGGGGAATTGCCGGCGATGATGATCATCGATGCAGCGGTGCGCTTTCTGCCGGGGGCCATGACAGACCCGAATTCGGTCCATCAGGATTCCTTCGGGCAAGGCTTGCTGGATTGCCCGCATTACACCCGGCCCGAGGTGTTTGAGGGGGTCCAGGTCCCTGATGTCCTCTTATCGGGGCACCATGCCCGGATCGCCCGGTGGCGGCACGTGCAGACGCTTCTGGCGACCCAGGCCAGGCGCCCCGATCTCATTGCGCGGGCTCGCACGGAAGGGCGGCTGACGGCGGCCGATGAAGCGATCCTGCGCGATGCGTCTCGCTCGGACCTCACCGCGGGCGTCGGGAACAATGAGGCCCGCAGGTCCGCTGGCGGCGACCCGTGTTGAACCCCTGCCCCTGTCATCAGCTATAATTCCGGGTTGACTTCAATCGAACGGGATCCACCCATTCGATCGTCAGGCCCGCTTCGAGCCGTCCTAGCCTTTGGCCTCAGTACTGAGGGCTGATGGGGGGCGGATCAAAAGCGGTTTTCATCGTCTGGCCCCGGAGGAATCCGTTTCTCGCCTGGGTGTGTTCAAGGCAGGCCGGTGGGTTGTCTCCCGCTGGTATCCCGGTGCCAGGATGTTTTCAGGAGTTCATCATGGATCTGATCCAGCAGCTTGAGCAGGAAGAAATCGCCCGTCTGGGCAAAACCATCCCCGAATTCGCACCCGGCGATACGGTGATTGTCAGCGTCAATGTCGTTGAGGGCACCCGGAAGCGGGTCCAGGCCTACGAGGGGGTCGTGATCGCCAAGCGCAATCGCGGGCTTAATTCGTCTTTCATCGTCCGTAAGATCTCGTCCGGTGAAGGCGTCGAGCGAACCTTCCAGCTGTATTCGCCGCTGATCGCCAGCATCCAGGTCAAGCGTCGGGGCGACGTCCGCCGGGCCAAGCTCTACTACCTGCGCCAGCGTTCGGGCAAGTCGGCTCGAATCAAGGAAAAGCTGGCGATCAAGTCAACGCCCTCCGCGTCCTGATCGGGCCTTGAAGGTATGAGGACGGTTGTGCAAGATAGGCGGCTTTCCGCCACCCCTGCGCCGACCGTCCCGATCGCTGACCCGCATTCCGTACCCATTGTGGGTACGGATGCGCACCTGCCCCCGGTTGGGGCCGATCGGCTCTCTCCAGCGGCGCTCCGCGCACGTTTCCAGTCGCCGCCCGTCTGGCAGCCCGATTTTTTTGCGGACCACCAACGCTCCTCCGAGGGCACGCGCGCAGCGGCGGTGCTGATGGGGATTGTCAATCGCCCTCACGGGGCAACCATGCTGCTGACCCGTCGTGCGGCTCACCTCAGTCGTCATTCGGGCCAGGTGGCTTTTCCGGGCGGTCGCCGCGACGACGACGATGAATCCTTCATCGATACGGCCCTGCGCGAGGCGCACGAGGAAGTGGGCCTGGAGCCCGCTCTGGTTGAAGTCCTGGGCGAATTGCCCGTTTATGTGACCGGAACCCGTTATCGGGTGACGCCGGTCGTGGCCCTCATCGATCCCGACCTGACGCTTCGGCCGCAACCGGCTGAGGTCGAGTCCGTGTTCGAAGTGCCGCTGGCCTACCTCATGGATCCGGGCAATCACCAGCGTCGCCACCATGTCTCTGATCAGGGTGAGCGACAGTTTATTTCCATGCCCTGGACGACGACGGGGCCGGGCGGGCACTATCTGATCTGGGGGGCCACTGCGGCTCTCCTGCGTAATTTTTACCGAATGCTTTCCGCCTGACCGTGGAGGTGTCCTGTGGGCTTCTTCGCGTTTTTTGTTGTGCTGCTTCTGGATCTGGCCCGGCCCCTGGCCGCGGATAACAGACTGCGTGGGCAGCTGGGGGGCCTGATCGATCTCGTTCGGTCGAGCACGGATGCCGGTCATCCGCAGCAGGGCTGGATCGGCTGGGCAATCGTCGCCATCAGCGTCTGCGGTGTGACGCTCGCCATCGAGTGGCTGGCGGGTGCGATCCACCCGATCCTGGAATGGTTGTTTCACGTCGCGGTGCTGTATCTGGTCGTCGGGTTCCGGCAGACGGCGGTCGTGTTCACCGAAATGCAGGTGGCGCTTGCCCTGGATGACGTTCACGGGGCACGGCGGGTGTTCGATCGCTGGCAGACATCGGGCGCCTCGGTGCGGCCGAACCACTCGGCCATCGCGGCCGATGCGCCGATCGAGGAGGTCTGCCGGGAGTCGATCGTTCAGGCCCTGCTCAATCTCCATCGGGGCATTTGCGCGCCCCTGTTCTGGTACTTGGTGCTGCCCGGTGTACTGGGGCCGCTGCTTTACTGGCTGGTGGCCGAAATGGCGGGGCGCTGGGGCCCATCCACCCCAGTTCCGGAGGCGTCGTCATCGTCCGAGGCTACGACCCCGCGAGCGATGGCGCCCACGCGGTACGGTGAGGCGGCCGTTCAGCTCTATCGCTGGATCGACTGGCTGCCGCTTCGAGTCACCGCAGCGGGGTTTGCAGTGGCGGGTAATTTTGACGACGCGGTGTACTGCTGGCGGGGGGCCGTCTCAAGCGGCACGGCCTCGGATCAACGCGGCTTGCTCACGGCAGCGGCATCGGGTGCGACGGGGCTCAGGCTGGCTGATGCGTCGCTCGAGGCACGCTGGGCCGCGGCCGCGCAGCCCTTCGACTGGCCCGGCAAACCCGTCGAAACGGGTAGCCTGCGGGTGGGCATGCGCCTGATCTATCGCTCGATGCTGCTCTGGCTGGGTACCTTTGCCTTACTGGGTCTGGCGAGCTGGCTCGGACGCTGAGTCGCGTAGCGCCGTCCTCGCCCCGTACCTGGAGCGTTCAACGCAGCGGTCGCTCGGTATCGTCGAGCAATTCCTGATAAAAGCGGAGCCTCGATCCGTCCAGTTCCTTGCGTTCAACGGCTTCCCGAATCGCGCATCCGGGCTCGTTCCGGTGCATGCAGTTCGCGAAGCGGCACCGCCCCAGCCACGGCACGAAGTCCGGAAGCGCGTGCATCAGTTCGGAGGACGAAAGGTGGGCGATGCCGAACAGCTGAAATCCAGGTGAATCGATGATGCGGGCCGACCAGTCCAGGGCGACCGGAAACATTCGGCAGAAGCTTGTGGTGTGACGTCCGGTTGACAACGCAACCGAAATCTCGCGAGTGACCTGCTCGGCGTCCGGGACGAGCAGGTTGACCAGCGTGCTCTTGCCCATGCCACTCTGACCCAGCAGTAGCGTACAGCGACCCTCGAGGACGGGGCGCAGTTTCGCAAGGCTGTCCTCCGGCGCCTGGACCACGCTGAGCGCGAGGACCGGATAGCCCAGCGAGCGGTAGTGATCCAGGCGCTCGGTGATTCGGGCGTGGGCCAGCGGAAGGTCAGTTTTGGTGGCAATGATCAGTGGTGCGACCTGCTGGCTGGCCAGCACTGCCAGTACCCGCATGAGCAAGGGCTCCGAGAACGGCGGGTCGCCGGAGAGCACGATCGCCGCCTGGTCAACGTTGGCGGCGAGCAATTTGGTTCGCCCTCCATCGCTGCGGCTGATGCAGTTCTCGCGCGGATCGATGTCTTCGACAACGGCCTGGTCCAGCCCGATTCGACGTGCACGCACCCGGTCACCCACGCAGCAGTCGTCTCGACGACCGCGCGTGACGGCTTGCCTCAATGAGCCCGGCGTCTCCGCGTCGATCTGCACGAGCAATTGACGACCGTGACGCGCCAGCACGGTTCCGGGCTCAAGCGCCGGGGTCATCGAGTCCGTGGCCTCATCCGGTGGACAGCCGCGCAATCCGCTCGGAGGCGGGCGGGTGCGAGTCGTGTGCGGCCGAATAGAGGGGGTCCGAGCTGAGCGGCGCCGCGTTGTCCCGATAGAGCTTGGTCAGGGCGGCAATCAGGGCGGCCCGATCGGCGTGCTGCACTGCAAAGGCATCGGCCGCAAATTCGTCCCGCCTTGAAAAATAGTGGGAGAGCGGCCCCAGCAGGAAAAAGAACACAGGCGCCACGAGCATGAAGAGCACCAGAGCCGTCGCGTCGATCACGGCTCGGTCGGGTGCGGTGCCCAAGCCCGCGAAGAACCAGGCCTGCTCGCTCAGCCACCCCAGCAATGCAAGCCCCAACAGGCTGCCGCCACTCAGGGTCAGCAGCCGGCGCTGCAGGTGACGCAGCTTGAAATGCCCCAGTTCGTGTGCCAGCACGGCCTCGATCTCGTTCTCATCCAGCTGCGCGAGCAGCGTATCGAAAAACACAATGCGTCGCGCTTTGCCGAAGCCCGTGAAGTACGCATTGCCGTGCGCGGAGCGGCGGCTGCCGTCCATCACGAACAGACCCCGGGCAGCGAAGCCCACCCGCTTCAGGAGGCCCTGTACGCGCTCGCGCACCGGGCCCTCGGGCAGAGGCTCGAAACGATTGAAGAGCGGGGCGACCACGCCTGGAAAGACCCAGAGAACGAACAGGTTGAATCCCATCCAGAGTCCCCAGGCCCAGATCCACCAGAGCGACCCGGCTGCACCCATGACGGCGAGGACGGCGATCAGGAGCGGCAATCCCAATACGAGTCCGACCAGCGTGCTGCGAAGGAGGTCTGCGACAAAGAGTCTTCGGGTCATCCGGTTGAACCCGAAGCGCTCTTCGAGATGAAACTGTCGCCACCAGGCGAACGGCACGTCAATCAGGCTGCTGACCAGTAGAACCGACAGAACGAGGATCGGGCCGCGCCATCCGTCCCAGGACTCGGGCAGGAGTGCGCCGAGCACGATCAGCCCCTGCAGGCCACCGAGCATGGTCAGCACCACCAGCCCCCCCGCCTGCGCCATGGCCTCAAGAAGCGAAAGCCGGATCCGCGCAACGGTGTAGGCTGCTGCCCGCTGGTGGGCATGCAGGCTGATCGACGGGGCGAAGGGTTCGGGGACCTGATCCCGGTGTCGGGCCACATGCCGGATCTGTCTCATCGACAGCCAGAGTTTCAGCGCAAGAGACAGGAGCAGCATGCACAGGAACAGCAGGCTGAAGGCGATGGACTGGGCCTCATCCTGGGGCGTGAGCGGCGGCAAGGGAGCGATGGAGGGGTTCAATGCAGAGGTGTGGGACAATGGCCAAGGAGGATTTTTGATTATGTCACAGCCTGTTTTGCCGGCCGACGAAGCCGCCGGTGGCGCGCCCGGCGTCCCCCCGCCCCGTCCCGATGAGTCCTTGCTGATCTGGGTCGATATGGAGATGACAGGCCTTCGGCCCGAGATCGACCGGATCATCGAGGTCGCCCTCGTGATCACGGACAATCGACTGCAGCCCCTTGTCCAGACGGAGGCATTCGCGATCCATCAGCCTGATGCGGTCCTCGATGCCATGGATCAATGGAATACCAGCACCCATGCGCGTTCAGGCCTGACGGCGAGGGTGCGCGCGTCGTCGTGGACCGAGGCGAGCGCCGAGCAGGCCCTGCTTGATTTTCTTGCAGTGTGGGTGCCTTCAGGCAAGTCGCCGATGTGTGGGAATTCGATCTGCCAGGATCGGCGATTCATGGCCCGGTACATGCCCCGGCTGGAGTCCTGGTTTCATTATCGTAATCTCGACGTCAGCACGCTCAAGGAGTTGTGCCGACGGTGGGCGCCGGATGTCGCCCGCAAGTTCAACAAGCGCGGTGCGCACACCGCGCTGGCCGATATCCATGAGTCGATTGACGAACTGCGTTTTTATCGCGATCAGTTCATTGGCGTGTGGCCGTTGTCCGCGAGCTGAACATTCAAGGCGGGGTTCACGGACAGTCCGCGCGTCAGCGCATTGGTCCGATCGATCTGCCTGTTCCGGGCCCAGGTCCGACCCGCCAGGTCGTTTGCAGCAGGCGCGCAAGCCCGACCGATGCCAGCGCAAGGCTCGCACATCCGGCAAGCCAGAATGCAGTGGCCTGACCCAGCCGTCCGTCGAGCGGGCCTCCCGGTCCAGCCAGCTCGATCCCAAGCCACCAACCCGCGCCCAGTCCGATCCCCCAAAGCGCGATGCCATGGATCAGCGCGGGCCGCGCGGTGACCTGCCAGGCCCGGAGAATCATCGTCAACTGGGTTTGCAGGCTATCAAGAAAGTGAAAGAGGGCCACCCAGGCCAGGAGCATACGGGCCTGTTGTCGCACCATTGGCTCGGTACTGAACACTTCAGACAGTGGTTCCCGCAGGGCAAAGAGCGCGATGGAGACCAGCGAGGAGGCGAGCAGGGCGATCCGAAGCCCACCGATCGCCGTTTGCCGGGCCCTGTATTCATCCCGAGCACCGATGGCGTGGGCGGCCAGCGTGCTGGTGGCCAGGCCGATCGATAGCGCCACCATGTAGGAGAAGGCCGCCGATGTCGCCGCGATCTGATGGCTGGCCGCAATCACTGCACCGGTATGTGCGAGGAAAATGGCCATGAAGGTGAACGCGGTGACTTCGACCAGTTGAGTCAATCCGATCGGCAGGCCCAGTTTCAGGAGTTTGAGCAGCCGGCCGCCCTCGGGGGCCTGCATCTTGAAAATGCGATAGCCGCGCAGGCGGCTGTGCCGCGCTGTCAGCACGACCGCGGCCAGCAGGGTCAGCCAGGTGATGAGCGCGGTGGCGACGGCACAACCGGCGCCCCCCAGGGCCGGGACCAGCGGCGTGCCTTGCCAGCTGAGCCCGTGCATGAACAGTGCATTGGCCGGGATCTTCAGGCTCAAGGCTGCTAGATTGAGGGCCATGACCAGGCGGGGCTGCCCGGTCGACACGGCCAGGGCGTGGAAGACCCTGAAGAGCAGCGCGGCCGGTAGCCCGATGGCGACCGCCAGCAAGTAGGGCCGTACGATTTCGGCGACGGCTTCAGGGGGTGCAGCGAGCCTGAGCCACGGGTCTGCGGCGCCCAGGGCGAGACAACCCGGTACGGCAATCAGCAGAGCAAGCCAGATACCCTGACGGATTTCAGCGGCGATCTCCCCATCACGACCCGCGCCGAAGTGGCGCGCGCAGATCGGGACCAGCGCGAGGAGAATGCCCATCAGGGCAACATGAACCGACACGTAGATGCTGGCGCCCAGACCCACCGCAGCCACGTCTACGGCGGATACCCGCCCGGCCATGATCGTATCGATCACGCCGTTGGCCGTGACGGCGATTTGTGCAATGAAGAGCGGCGCGGCCAGATTGAGCAGGCGGCGCGGCAGCGACGGCTCAGGGCGATCCGTGCCCGGGACCGCAGCGGTCATGGTTGGCGACGGTCCAGTGCGAAGCGCTCCTTCCGGTCGAATCGCCGCCCACCCAGCCACAGGCGTTCCCAGTGGGCCTTGCCCGTGAGACTGCTTTCGCTGCCTTCGGAGGGGAGTCGTTGCAGCACCAGCGGGCAGGGCTGCGATTCGGTTCCGAATGGGATTCCGCCGAAGTAGGCGAAACCGGTGCGCTCGGCAGTGCTCAAGTTGAGCGCCTGTACGCAATCGACGCGCCCGGATGGGCCCTCCGAAACGCTGCGTATCACCTCAGCGGCTTCGAGCGCCGGGCCACGCAGGCTCTTTCGCTGATCGAAGACGGGCAACCAGAGACTGACCAGAAGAATCCAGACAAAGACGAGTCCACCGGCAGACAGCACCATCGGGCGCCACAGCCGGGGCGGGCCGTTACGCGTACGCCACCGAATCAGCACCAGCCAGCCAATGCTCGCAGCCAGCCCGACTGCGCCACTGAGCGTGACGAATTCAGGTTCGTAGCCGGGCGCGACCCGCAGGGCGCTGGCCGCCATGCGTGGCGGATAGCCCGTCTGGAGCGCCAGCCAGTAGCCCCAGATGAAGATCCCGATCAGGCTGAACAGACTGACCGCCATCCAGTCGAGCAGGGCGACCATCCCACGCATCATGGTCGGCAGGCCCCAGACGGCGAGGAGCGCGAGGGGCATGATCAGCGGAATCATGGCTTGCTCGCTGGCGCGCTGGATCAGACTCAGATGAATCAGGATCGCTGCCGCGAACAGGGTTGGGATCAGCAGTGCCGGTTCACCGGCCAGTTTGCGCCAGCGCCAAAGCGTCCACACGGCGAGGGGCCAGGCCGGCCAGGCAAACCAGGAGAGCGTACCGAGCAGGCCACTGAGCGAGCCGCCCCCAACCGGGGCGATCGCCCAGGCGGCAGTCCACCAGGCGCCGAGGGCCGTCAGGGTGCGACCGTCCCAGACCCACAGGCTCAAAGCCCAGAGGCCGGTGATCCCCACAGGCCAGAGGACCGATCCCGCGATGGCGTTGCGGGCAAGCGCGCGAATCGGCCGGCTCAGCAGATAAGCGAGAAACCAGGCCGACGCGAGCAGGACGGCCAGCAGTACGCTGCCGCCCAGGACGGTTGCGGCGAGCGCCAGTCCGACCAGCGAGCCCCCTGTTCGGGGTCGCACGAGCGAAAGCGCCGCACCCCAGAGCAGGATGCCCATCCAGGTGAATTGAAGTGCCTCGGCGGTCGTTTCGTGCAGGCGCGTAACGAGTCCCCAGCAGGCCAGAGTCACGAGCAGGGTCGCATCGGCCATCGAGCGTGCAATCAAGGCCGGCGACGCCGACGCGCCGAATGGATCGGACGGCTGAATTTCCGGCCGCCGGGCGAAGAGGCGGGCGGCCTGCCAGATGGCCCACAGACCGGGTGCGACCAGGAGTCCAACGGCCAGTCGAGCGCTGGCGTGTTCACTTAACCAGGGTGAGCCCAGGCGCATCGCGCCGGCCATCAGCCAGTGCGCGAGGGGGGCCTCCTCGGGCAGCCCGAGCCCGAATACAGAGGGTTGCAGCCACTGCTCGATTGAGCCGCGGGCCATGGTCAGCGCGATCCCGAACCCCGTCGCATCCGCGCTTCCCCAGGGGTCACGCCCTGTGAACCCGGGGATCAGGAAGGCGATGCATAAAAAAACAAGCAGGACGCGGGGCACACGTCCTGCTTGGGGCTCGGTCAGGATGTACGGGCGCATCAACCCGTGGGGCACGCCCGACCGATCAGCGTCGGGCGGGGTGGGTTGCCGACCCGGTCATCCCGGTCAGGCTGACTTGCCTGCGCGGGCGAACTTCTGACGGAACTTCTCGACCCGGCCAGTTTCGATGATGCGCTGCTGGGCACCGGTATAAAACGGATGCGATTCGGAGGTGACGTCCAGCTTGAAGAGCGGATACTCCTTACCGTCGTCCATCTTGATGGTTTCGCGGGTGTTGATGGTCGAACGGGTGACGAATTTGAAGCCGCTCGACATGTCGAGGAAGACCACTTCGCGGTAGTTCGGATGGATGCCTTCTTTCATCGCTTGCTCGCTATTTGACCGTCGGGTGCGGCGGCGGGGTTGTTACGGGGGGCGGTGGCAGTGCTTGATTCGCTAAGCGCCGCCAGAAAAACCCGTAATTGTATCTCGTGGATCGGTCCTGCGCAATTTTCGCGAGGCCGAAACGGACGTTCAGCCGCCTCGCTTCATCATTTCGAAGAATTCCTGGTTGCTCTTTGTCTGCCGCATCTTGTCGAGCAGGAACTCCATGGCATCCAGGTCGTCCATGTCATGGAGCAGCTTTCGCAGGATCCAGATCTTCTGCAGCAGTTCGGGCTTGATCAGGAGTTCTTCGCGACGGGTGCCCGAGCGGTTGATTTCGATCGCCGGATACACGCGCTTTTCGGCCATGCGGCGATTGAGGTGCAGTTCAAGGTTGCCCGTTCCCTTGAACTCCTCGTAGATCACCTCGTCCATACGGCTGCCGGTGTCAATCAGCGCGGTGGCGATGATCGTGAGCGATCCACCTTCCTCGATATTTCGGGCTGCACCAAAGAAGCGTTTGGGCCGCTGCAGGGCGTTGGCGTCGACTCCGCCCGTCAGCACCTTGCCCGAGGCCGGGACGACGGTGTTGTACGCACGCGCCAGCCGGGTGATCGAGTCGAGCAGGATCACGACATCGCGCTTGTGCTCGACCAGCCGTTTGGCCTTCTCGATCACCATCTCGGCGACCTGAACATGGCGGGTCGCGGGTTCATCGAAGGTGGATGCAACAACTTCGCCGCGTACCGAACGGCTCATTTCGGTGACTTCTTCCGGGCGCTCGTCGATCAGTAGCACGATCAGGAAGACGTCGGGGTGATTGGTCGTGATCGCATGGGCGATGTGCTGCATGAGCACGGTCTTGCCCGCTTTCGGGGGGGCGACGATCAGCCCGCGCTGGCCCTTCCCGATCGGGGCGATCATGTCGATGATGCGCCCGGTGATGTTTTCCTCGGCCTTGATGTCCCGCTCGAGCACCATGGGTTTGCTTGGGTGGAGCGGTGTCAGATTTTCGAACAGGATCTTGTTCTTCGAGGCCTCGGGCGGTTGGCTGTTGATCTTGTCAACCTTCACTAGCGCGAAGTAGCGCTCGCCGTCCTTGGGCGTCCGAACCTCGCCTTCGATCGAATCCCCCGTATGAAGATTGAAGCGGCGAATCTGCGAGGGCGAGATGTAGATGTCGTCAGTGCTCGCGAGATAGGAGGTCTCGGGCGAGCGCAGAAAACCGAACCCGTCGGGCAGCACTTCCAGGACGCCGTCCCCAAAGATGGTTTCGCCGGTCTTGGCCTTGCGCTTGAGGATCGCAAACATCAACTCCTGCTTGCGCATGCGCTGGGGGTTTTCGATCTCCAGGCCGATCGCCATTTCGATCAGTTGCGAGACGTGGAGGGCTTTGAGTTCGGACAAATGCATGGAAGGAATGCTCTGAGCGGTGATGGGACGCGGTGAAAACGGGCGGGGCTGGAATTGGCCGCCGGGCCGGATGACACGAGGCAGGACGGGGGCTGGGCGGCTCGACCCTCCAGTCCGGCGGGCCGGACGGTGGTCAGATGCGGTTCTCCAGGATACGGCCCGCGACGAGAGGCGAGCCGGTCGGTGAGGACTTGATCGTGCGGCACCGCCGCAGGCGACGCGCACCGAATAGCGTACTACGGATCAGAGATGGCTGTCCAGAAACAGCGTCAGCTGCGATTTGGATAACGCGCCGACCGAGCTCGCAATCATCGCGCCGTTGCGAAACAGCATCAGGGTGGGAATCCCGCGCACACCATAGCGCGCCGCGGTGGCCTGATTTTCATCAACGTTCAGCTTGGCGATGAGAACTCGACCGTTGTAGTCACGGCTGACCTCGTCGAGGATCGGGGCGATCATCTTGCAGGGGCCACACCACTCCGCCCAGTAGTCAACCAGGACGGGAAGGTCGGATTTGAGGACGTCCTGCTCAAAGCCGGCGTCCGAGGTGTGCTTGATGCTCATGGGGGCTCCAGGGGGGCAACGAAGTCGCGGCGGCGTGAAGGGTGGCCGGGCTGGGGTACGTGTGCCGACCAGCGTAGGAACATAGCACAGCGTGTTGGTTTCGTCCCGCGCCCAGCGAATCGGTGATGGGCGGGGATAGGGGTGCGAGGGAGCGTGAACGGCCACCGACTGAGGCCCGGGCCCGCGCATGGCATTCAGGTGAGCCGACGCTGATAGAATTCGGCTGGGCGGGCCCCCCCGCATTGCGGTGTGGTCAACCTGGTCAGGTCCGGAAGGAAGCAGCCACAGCCATTTCCCGCGAGTGCCGGGGTCCCGGCTCGCCCACCCCCTTTTGTCCGTCTCCCGTCAGCCGGGCCCGATACAGGTCGAGCCGATGTCCCATCAGGTCCTTGCGCGCAAATGGCGGCCCCGTGATTTCGATTCGCTGGTGGGGCAGCGCCATGTGGTCCAGGCACTCTCGCACGCGTTGGGCGAGGGCCGATTGCATCATGCCTACCTGCTCACCGGCACCCGAGGCGTGGGTAAGACCACCATCGCCCGTATCCTGGCCAAGTCCCTGAACTGCGAATCGGGCCCGACCGCGCAGCCTTGCCTGCGGTGTGTGGCGTGTACCGGGATCGATCAAGGGCGTTTCGTTGATTACATCGAAATGGATGCCGCATCCAATCGCGGCGTCGACGAGATGACCCAGCTTCTCGAAAATGCCGTCTACGCGCCGACCGTGGGGCGCTACAAGGTCTACGTGATCGACGAAGTCCACATGCTCTCCACGCACGCCTTCAACGCCATGCTGAAGACGCTCGAGGAACCGCCTCCGCATGTCGTGTTCGTGCTGGCGACGACCGATCCCCAGAAGGTGCCGGTGACCGTGCTGTCGCGGTGCCTGCAGTTCAACCTCAAGAACATGAGCCCGGCGGATATTGCCGAGCATCTCGCGCGCATTCTCGACGCCGAGTCGATCGCGTTTGAACGGCCCGCCCTGGTCGTTCTGGGCCGGGCGGCGGCGGGAAGCATGCGCGATGCCTTGTCGCTGCTCGATCAGGCGATTGCGTTTGGCGCGGGTTCGGTCAGCGAGCGGGCCGTCCGCTCGATGCTGGGTGCGGTGGACCGTGAGACGCTGCTCGATCTCGTCGAGGCACTGGTAGGCGGTGAGGGCGCCGCGCTGATGGCGCTTGCCGATCGCCTGTACGAGGACAATCGGTCGTTCGCCCGGGCATTGGACGAGTTGGCTTTGCTGCTCCATCGCGTTGCCTTGCTTCAGGCGGGCCTGCATGCCGATCTCGACGACGGCGATCGTCTGGAGCGCCTGGAGCGCTGTGCACGTGCGGTGACGGCGGAGACGATACAGGTCTGGTATCAGGTTGCGATTCATGGCGGGAGAGACCTGTCGCTGGCGCCCGACGAACGTTCCGGTTTTTCGATGACGCTGCTGCGGATGCTGGCCTTTCGTCCGGAATGGGCCGCGGATCGCGACGATTCCGACTCAAGGGCGGCCCGAACCGAGCCGTCGCCTCAGGCCCGACCCGTTGCGACCCCCATCCCACCTCGGCCGGCCCCCGAGCCCCCAGCTCCACCGGTGGGGGGGGAGGCCTCGGCCGAGCGGGCCGCGCCGCCCCCCGAGCCTCGCGGGGCCGCGACGCGCGGGGACGGGGTCGCCTTTGAGGGCGACTGGCCGGCCCTTGCACGTCGTTTGCGTGTGACCGGCTTTGCGCGCCAGTTCATGGATCAAAGCGAGCTGTTAAGTGCGAGCGCAGAGGGCTTCCTGGTACGGGTACCGATCAAGGCGCTGGCCGAGGGGGCGACGGTTGCCAAGGTGAGCGATGCCTTGTCCGAAGCTCTGGGGCGCACCGTGCGCCTGAAGGTCGAGGTTGGAACGGTGCAGGGCCTGACGGCAGCGGGTCTGGCGGAACAGGATCGGGGTGAGCGCCTGGCGCAGGCCCGGTCGGCGATCGAATCGGATCCGTTCGTCCGTGCGCTCGTGTCCGATTTCGATGCCAGCATCGTTCCGGGTTCGATCAGTCCCGTCGCGGATCACCCCGCCGAACAGAAGTCGTGAAATTTTTCAGGAGAATGGACCATGATGAAGGCGCAACTGGCCGGCTTGATGAAGCAGGCGCAGCAGATGCAGGACAACATGAAGCGGGTTCAGGACGAGCTCGCACGCGTCGAGGTGGAGGGGCAGTCGGGCGCCGGATTGGTCAAGGCCACAGTCACCTGCCGCAACGAAGTGCGTCGCATTTCAATCGATCCGAGTCTGCTGGGCGATGACCGTGACATGCTCGAGGATCTCGTGGTCGCGGCACTGAACGACGCGCTGCGCCGCGCCGAGCAGACTTCCGCAGACCGAATGGGCTCGGTCACCGCGGGGCTGCCGCTGCCCCCGGGCTTCAAGATGCCGTTCTGAACAGTGAGCAACCTGAATCGGCGGAGCCGATGAGCCGGCAGGACGACACGCATCTCGATCAACTGATCGACGCGTTGCGGCGGCTGCCGGGGGTCGGCCCGCGTTCCGCTCAGCGGCATGCATATCACCTGCTGCAGCATGATCGGGAGGGCGCTCGCCTTCTGGCGCGTGCGATCGACGAAGCCTTGATCTCGATTCGCCATTGTGTGCGCTGCAATACCTTCACTGAGTCGGAGGTCTGTTCAACGTGTCGCTCGCCGCGTCGCGATCCGGGGCTGCTCTGTGTGGTCGAGAACCCGGCCGACCAGTTGATGGTTGAGCAGACGATGGCGTATTCGGGCTTGTACTTTGTCCTGATGGGGCGACTCTCCCCACTCGATGGAGTCGGTCCGGGCGATATCCACTTCGAACGGCTGATGGCGCGGGCGTGCGATGGGGAGGTCCGCGAGGTCATTCTCGCCACCAACTTCACCCAGGAGGGTGAGGCAACGGCGCACTACCTGGCTGAAATGCTCAAGGCTCGAGGTCTGCGGGTCTCGCGGCTGGCCCGCGGCGTTCCCATTGGGAGCGAACTCGAATATGTCGACCCAGGCACCATCGCCCAGGCGATGCGCGACCGGCGCGGGCTCGACTGAGGGATCGCCCGCCTCGGGTCGGTGGTCCGGCTCAGGTTATAATCCGAAAGTTTGACTTCTTTCAGGAGCGCCCTTGCTCTCTTCGAGTCCCACCCCCAGCGCATCTTCTGAAACTCCTCTGAAGCTGATCCCCGATCGTCGCCCCGCTGCACTCGTCCTGGCGGATGGCAGCGTCTTTCATGGCGAATCGATCGGCGCACCGGTCAGCGCGACCGGAGAAGTGGTGTTCAACACGGCCATGACCGGGTACCAGGAAATCCTGACCGACCCGAGTTATTGCCGCCAACTGGTGACGCTCACCTACCCGCACATCGGTAACACGGGCATCAACGCCGAAGACATCGAGGCGGCCCGGGTTCACGCGGCCGGGCTGATCGTCCGCGATGCGCCGATTCGGCACTCCAACTGGCGCAGTACGACAACGCTGCGCGATTACCTGACCGCGGAAGGGATCCCTGCCATCGCAGGTCTCGATACCCGGCGGTTGACTCGAGTCCTGCGGGACAGGGGGGCCCAGAACGGCTGCCTGGTGGCCGCAGCTTCGCCCGGTGAAGTTCTGGATCTGGAGGCCGCGCGGGCCGCCGCCCGCTCATTTCCCGGACTGGCAGGCATGGACCTGGCTCAGGTCGTCACCACCGATCGGCGCTACAACTGGTCGCAGCGTGCCTGGCGGCTCGAGGGCGGATACCCGGGCAGTGGCCCCTCCCGCTTTCGGGTGGTCGCCTACGATTTCGGTGTCAAATACAACATTCTTCGTCTGCTCGCCGAGCGCGGTTGCGAGCTGACGGTCGTTCCCGCCCGTACGCCCGCGTCGGATGTGCTCGCGCTTTCGCCGGATGGCGTTTTTCTGTCCAATGGACCGGGCGATCCAGAGCCCTGTGACTACGCCATCGCGGCGGCTCGCGAGCTGATCGAACTCGGGATTCCGACCTTCGGCATCTGCCTGGGCCACCAGATCATGGGTCTTGCCTCGGGGGCCCGCACACTCAAGATGAAGTTCGGCCACCATGGCGCCAATCACCCGGTCAAGGATCTGGATACCGGTGCGGTCATGATCACCAGCCAGAATCACGGCTTCGCGGTCGATCCCGACTCGCTGCCGGACTGTCTGCGGGTGACCCATGTCTCACTCTTTGACGGTTCCATCCAGGGACTTGCCCGCACCGACCGGCCCGCCTTCTGCTTTCAGGGGCACCCTGAAGCCAGTCCGGGCCCGCATGACATTCGCCCGCTGTTCGATCGATTCATTGCGCTGATGACAGCGCGCCAAGACTGACCACGACATGCCCAAACGTACCGACCTGAAGAGCATCCTGATCATTGGTGCCGGTCCGATCATCATCGGACAGGCCTGCGAGTTCGATTACTCAGGCGCGCAGGCCTGCAAGGCCCTTCGCCAGGAAGGCTTTCGGGTCATCCTGGTCAACAGCAATCCCGCCACGATCATGACCGACCCCGAGATGGCCGATGTCACATACATCGAGCCGATCACCTGGCAGGTCGTGGAACGGATCATCGCCAAGGAGCGCCCCGATGCGATCCTGCCGACGATGGGCGGCCAGACGGCGCTCAACTGCGCGCTCGATCTGCACCGCCATGGCGTACTTGACCGATTTGGGGTCGAACTGATCGGTGCCTCACCCGAGGCTATCGACAAGGCCGAAGATCGGCAGAAATTCAAGGAGGCCATGACCCAGATCGGACTCGGGTCGGCGCGCTCGGCCATCGCGCATTCCCTGGACGAAGCCTGGGCGGGTCAGAAGGCCATTGGTTTCCCCGTCATCATTCGCCCGAGCTTCACGCTGGGCGGTACGGGGGGCGGCATCGCCTACAACGCGGAAGAATTTGAAACCATCTGTCGCCGCGGGCTCGAAGCATCGCCCACCAATGAGCTCCTGATCGAGGAGTCCCTGATCGGATGGAAAGAATACGAGATGGAGGTTGTGCGCGACCGGCGTGACAACTGCATCATCGTCTGCTCGATCGAAAATCTGGATCCGATGGGGGTACACACGGGCGACTCCATCACCGTCGCGCCGGCACAGACCCTGACGGACAAGGAATACCAGTTGATGCGGGATGCGTCGATCGCAATCCTGCGCGAGATCGGTGTCGATACGGGAGGCTCCAATGTCCAGTTTGCGATCAATCCGCGCGATGGCCGGATGATCGTCATCGAGATGAATCCACGGGTCAGTCGTTCCTCGGCGCTCGCGTCCAAGGCCACCGGTTTTCCAATTGCCAAGATTGCCGCCAAGCTCGCCGTGGGCTACACGCTCGACGAACTGCGCAACGACATCACGGGGGGCGCCACCCCGGCGTCCTTCGAGCCCAGCATCGATTACGTGGTCACCAAGATTCCGCGATTTGCCTTTGAAAAGTTTCCGCAGGCTGATTCGCGTCTGACGACGCAGATGAAGTCGGTCGGCGAGGTCATGGCGATTGGACGAACCTTCAAGGAAAGCTTCCAGAAGGCGCTCCGGGGCCTCGAGACCGGGATCGACGGGCTGGATCCCCGCAGTACCGATCGCGACGAGATTGCGACCGAGCTGGGCGAACCGGGTCCGGAGCGCATCCTGTATGTGGCCGATGCCTTCCGGGTGGGGATGAGCGTCGAGGAAATTTATGAGGAGTCGGGGATCGATCCCTGGTTCCTGGCCCACATCGAAGATCTGGTTCGTCTTGAAGGCCTGATGGCCACGCGCTCGCCGCAGTCCCTCTCGGCTGACGAATGGCGCTTCCTCAAGGCGAGCGGCTTCTCCGATCGGCGGATGGCTCACCTGATGGGGACCGACCAGGGGGCGATCCGGAGCCTGCGCCACGCGCTGGGCGTGCGGCCTGTGTACAAGCGGGTGGACACCTGCGCGGCTGAATTCGCGACGGGGACCGCCTACATGTATTCCACCTACGATGAGGAGGACGAGGCGGCACCCACCGATCGTCGCAAGGTCATCGTGCTGGGAGGCGGGCCCAATCGGATCGGTCAGGGCATCGAGTTCGATTACTGCTGCGTGCACGCGGCCTTCGCGTTGCGCGAGGATGGTTACGAAACCATCATGGTGAACTGCAACCCCGAGACCGTATCCACCGATTACGACACCTCTGATCGCCTGTATTTCGAGCCCGTCACCCTGGAGGACGTTCTTGAAATCGTTGCCGTCGAGCGCCCCGTCGGTGTGATCGTCCAGTACGGGGGGCAAACGCCGCTCAAGCTCGCCTTGGCGCTCGAGGCGCATGGCGTACCCATTGTCGGGACCTCGCCCGAGTCGATTGATATCGCCGAGGACCGCGAACGTTTCCAGAAGCTGCTGGCTGATCTCAATCTCAAGCAACCGCCCAACCGCACCGCTCGGACCGAGGCCGAGGCGCTCGCACTGGCCGGTGAGATCGGCTATCCGCTGGTTGTCCGCCCCAGCTATGTGCTGGGCGGACGGGCGATGGAGATCGTTCACGAGCAGCGTGATCTCGAGCGCTACATGCGCGAGGCCGTCAAGGTCTCCGAAGACAGCCCGGTTCTGCTCGACCGATTTCTGAACGATGCGATCGAGGTGGACGTCGACTGCCTGTCGGACGGCACGCGGGTCTTCATTGGCGGCGTGATGGAGCACATCGAACAGGCGGGGGTGCATTCGGGGGATTCGGCCTGTTCGTTGCCGCCCTATTCGTTGTCGGCGACAATGGTCGATGAATTGAAGAGGCAGACCGCCGTCATGGCCCGAGCCCTGGGGGTCTGCGGACTGATGAACGTGCAGTTCGCGATTCAGCGAAACGGCGACGATGCTGCGGGCGAGGGCACGGTGTACGTGCTCGAGGTCAATCCCCGGGCGTCGCGCACCGTCCCGTACGTCTCAAAGGCGACCGGCCTGCAGCTCGCAAAGATCGCAGCCCGGTGCATGCTGGGCCGCAGTCTCGATCAGCAGGGCGTGGGTGATGAGGTTGTGCCCCGTTACTACTCGGTGAAAGAAGCGGTCTTTCCCTTCGTCAAATTCCCGGGAGTCGACACCATCCTGGGACCCGAAATGAAGTCCACGGGCGAAGTGATGGGTGTGGGGTTCACGTTTGGCGAAGCCTTCGTCAAGTCCCAGCTGGGCGCGGGCGTGCGGATCCCCGATTCGGGCACGGCCTTCATTTCGGTTCGCCAATCAGACAAGTCACGGGCCGTCGAAGTCGCCGCCAAGCTGCATGGTGCGGGGTTTGCGCTGGTGGCCACCCGAGGCACGGCTGCAGCGATTGCCGAGGCCGGCATTCCGGTCAGCGTGATCAACAAGGTCCAGGAGGGCCGGCCGCACGTTGTCGACATGCTGAAGAATGGCGAGATCCATCTGGTCATCAATACCGTGGAAGAAAAGCGCGGGGCGATCAGCGACTCGCGTTCGATTCGGACCACGGCGCTGGCCCAGCGGGTGACTTACTACACCACGATTGCCGGCGCCCGGGCCGCGGTTGAGGGTTTGCACCAGCAAAATCAGCTGGACGTTTATAGTCTGCAATCGCTGCATCAGGCAGCCTGATTGCGTTAAAGTCTATTGATCAGGCGGTCCGTGCGGGTTGATTCCCGACGGACCGTGCCGCTTTTTGTAACGGAAATCGACGATGCCAACCATCCCACTGACCGTGCGGGGCGCGGAACTCCTGCGCGAGGAACTTCAGCGACTCAAACATGTCGAACGCCCTTCGGTGATCACTGCGATTGCGGAGGCTCGTGCGCAGGGCGACCTGTCCGAGAACGCCGAGTATGACGCCGCGCGCGAGCGCCAGGGGTTTGTGGAAGGTCGAATTGCCGAGCTTGAGGCCAAGCTGGCCAATGCACAAATCATCGATCCCCGATTGGTGGATGCCGAGGGACGGGTGGTCTTTGCCTCAACCGTCGAGCTCGAGGATCTTGATTCGGGCGAACGCTCGGTCTATCAGATTGTGGGTGATGATGAGGCCGATATCCGCGAGGGCAAGATTTCGGTATCGAGTCCGATTGCCCGCGCCCTGATCGGCCGCTCGGTCGGCGATGTGGTCAAGGTCACGACACCGGGTGGTACGCGCGAGGTCGAGATCCTCGACGTACGTTACGATTGAGATCGACGTTTCCGGGCGGGTGCGCCGCTGGGGGCGCTCGATGCGCGCACCGTCCCACGACCGGGCGCCGTGCCCGTTCGGGTTGTTCCGGTCGCCCTGCGTGTCGCGCCGGCCGATTGCGGTGCAGCCTTGCCGGGGCCCCGGGCGGTCGGACGCTTGCGTCCCGTCCCGCTGGGCCGAGGCGCCTGAACGCCGGTGCCGCTCCGGCTATCCGAACCCCGCAGACCCTCTGGGCGACGGCGTGCAGCGGGCTTGGCCGATCCCAGCGCCTTGCCGGCTGCGGAACGGCCGGCCGGGCTACGCTCACCCATTCCGGTCCGGGGTTTCTTGGTCTGTGCGCCGCGTTTGACGGCAGGCGTGCGGGCGCTGGGCGTACCCGGTCGCGCCGGCCGGCCGGCGTGTTCGATGGCGCGAGCCGCCTGTTTCTTGTTCATCGAGCGGGTCGATTGGGGCGAGGCCTCGGGCGCCGGACGCCAGATGATCAGCAGCTTGCCGATCATCTGCACGGGGGCGCAGCCGAGTGCGTTGCCAAGCGCCTCCATCAGACGCGACCGATGATCACGGTCGTCGCCCAACACCCGGATCTTGATCAATTGATGGTGGGTCAGGGCTCGATCGACCTCCGCGAGGACGGCCGGCGTCAGGCCCGCCTCGCCAATCATGACCACCGGGTCAAGGTGATGCGCTTGCGCCCGCAAATCGCGCCGTTCGGTCGCAGTGAGCACCGGGGCAGAACGGGGGGCATGATCCTCTGGCCCATCCGCGGGCTCGGGGTTCGCCCCCCGGGTGGGCCAATCGGTCTGCATCTGGCGCTGTCCTGTTTCTGAAACCTGTCAATCCAAGACCCCATCCTACAGCCTCGATGAAGAAGAGCAAAGTCAACCGCGCATGGCTTGACCGTCATATGAACGACCCCTACGTGAAGCTTGCGCAGAAGCACGGCTATCGCTCGCGTGCCGCCTTCAAGCTGATCGATATCGATGCGCAGGACCGTCTGATCAGGCCCGGCATGACGATCGTCGATCTCGGCAGCACCCCGGGTGCCTGGTCACAGGTGCTTCGCGAGCGTCTTGCACGGCCGGGCGGCGGGCTGAACGGGCGGATCGTGGCGCTTGACCTGTTACCGATGGAGCCCATTGCCGATGTGGCCTTTCTGCTGGGCGATTTTCGTGAGAAGGAGACGCTCGACCGCTTGAACGAAGTCCTGGGGCCGGACAGGGTTGATCTTGTGGTTTCTGATATGGCCCCCAACTTGAGTGGTGTGGGTCCGGCAGATGCAGCGCGCATGGGCGATCTGATCGAATTGGCGATTGAATTCGCCGCGGCCCGACTGAAGCCCGAGGGGGCTTTGCTTGCAAAATGCTTTCACGGAAGTGGGTACAGCCAGATGGTCCAGCGATTCAAGGCGCATTTTCTGAACGTTCATGCCCGAAAACCGGCCTCCTCTCGCGGAGAATCCGCAGAGACCTATCTGCTTGGTCGTACCTTGCGTCGGACTTCGGCATAAAATAGGGGCAGTCAGGTGGGTTGAATCGGTCGTTCAGGCCGACAACCCCCGGCGGCACGGCGCCGCGTTTCATTGACAGGGGTGCAGCAGTGAACAACATGTTTTCGAAGGCGGCGGTCTGGCTGGTGGTGGCACTGGTGCTGTTCACCGTCTTCAAGCAGTTCGATACCCGGCAGGCGCGAGGCGGGGATATGCCCTACTCGCAGTTCATGTCCGAGGCGCGTGAGGGGCGGATCGACAGCGTTCAGATCGATGGCCGCACCGTCCGGGCACGTACCCGCGACGGTCGCAGCTTCACCGTCTACACGCCCAGCGACATCTGGATGGTCGGCGACCTGATGAAATATGGCGTTCAGGTCCAGGCCAAGGCCGAGGAAGAGCAGTCACTGCTCCTGAACATTTTCGTTTCCTGGTTCCCCATGCTGCTGCTGATTGGCGTGTGGGTATTTTTCATGAGGCAGATGCAGGGTGGGGGCCGGGGGGGCGCCTTCTCGTTTGGCAAGTCCAAGGCCCGCATGCTTGACGAGAGCAACAACTCCATCACATTTGCGGACGTTGCCGGCTGTGACGAGGCCAAGGAAGAGGTTCAGGAACTGGTCGAGTTCCTGCGCGATCCCAGCAAGTTCCAGAAGCTGGGCGGACGCATTCCTCGCGGCGTACTGATGGTGGGCTCGCCCGGTACGGGCAAGACCCTGCTCGCCAAGGCGATTGCGGGCGAGGCCAAGGTTCCGTTCTTCTCGATTTCGGGCTCCGATTTTGTCGAAATGTTCGTCGGTGTGGGTGCTGCGCGCGTACGCGACATGTTCGAGAACGCGAAGAAGCACGCGCCCTGCATCCTGTTCATCGACGAAATCGACGCCGTCGGGCGCCAGCGGGGTGCGGGTCTGGGGGGCGGAAACGACGAGCGCGAGCAGACGCTGAATCAGTTGCTGGTTGAAATGGACGGCTTCGAGACCGGGCAAGGCGTCATCGTGATCGCGGCCACCAATCGTCCCGATGTGCTTGACCCCGCGTTGCTGCGCCCCGGGCGCTTCGACCGGCAAGTGGTCGTTCCCTTGCCCGATATCCGTGGCCGCGAGCAGATTCTGTCCGTTCACATGCGCAAGGTACCGATCGGCGGAGATGTTCGTGCCGACGTCCTGGCGCGCGGTACGCCGGGCTTCTCCGGTGCGGACCTGGCCAATCTCGTCAACGAAGCGGCCTTGTTTGCTGCGCGGCGTAGCGCGCGACTGGTCGAGATGATCGATTTTGAGCGTGCAAAAGACAAGATCATCATGGGCGCAGAGCGACGTTCGATCGTGATGCCCGAGGACGAGCGGCGGAATACCGCATACCACGAGTCCGGGCATGCGATCGTTGCCCGCATGCTCCCCAAGACTGATCCGGTTCACAAGGTGACCATCATTCCGCGTGGACGCGCGCTGGGCGTGACGATGCAACTGCCCGAGACCGATCGATACAGTATGGATCGGGATCGGATGCTCAACACCATTGCAGTGCTGTTCGGTGGTCGGATTGCCGAAGAGGTCTTCATGAACCAGATGACCACTGGGGCGTCGAACGATTTCGAACGCGCCACTGCGATTGCACGTGACATGGTCACCCGCTACGGCATGAGCGACCTGTTGGGTACCATGGTGTACGCTGAGAACGAGGGCGAGGTCTTCCTGGGCCGGTCGATCACCAAGACGACCAACATGTCCGAGGAGACGATGCGCAAGGTCGATTCCGAGATTCGCCGCATCATCGACGAGCAGTATCGGGTGGCGCGCGATATCCTGGAAACGCATCGCGACAAGGTTGAGGCCATGGCCAAGGCCTTGCTGGAGTGGGAGACGATTGACGCCGAGCAGATCGATGACATTGTCAATGGTCGTCCGCCTCGCCCCCCGGTGCAGGGCTCTTCATCTGCGCCCTCGGGCGGTGCGGGTGGAGCGGGACAGGCGGGTAATGCGAGTCCCGCCCAGGCGCCGGCATCGGCCGCCGAACCAGCCGCCTGAGCGCTGATCAACCCACGCGTGGATCGAGCCGGCCCTTCTGGGCCGGTTCGTCATTGATCCCCATGAATTGTGGCCGTTTCGTCTTCCCGCTTGATCGCTCCATCATCATGGGGGTGATCAACGTCACCCCGGATTCCTTTTCAGACGGGGGCCAGTATTTCGATGTGAAGCGGGCTATTGATCACGGATTTCAGATGGTTGATCAGGGCGCGGCCATGATCGATATCGGCGGAGAATCCACGCGCCCGGGCGCGTCCGACCCCGGGGTCCAGGCCGAACTCGATCGTATTCTCCCGGTCCTCGAGGGGCTGAAATCGGCTGGAGCGGCATTGTCGGTGGACACCCGTAAACCGCAGGTCATGCAAGCGGTCCTCGCTGCCGGTGCGGACATGATCAATGATGTCAACGGTTTCCGTGACCCGGCGGCTGTCGATGCGGTGTCAGCCCATCCTGCGTGTGGCGTGTGTGTGATGCATATGCAGGGTACGCCGGAGACCATGCAGGCCGATCCGCGCTATGCCGAGGTCGTTGCCGAGGTCGGTGACTGGCTGTCAGACCGGGTGAGGGCACTCATTGCGGCCGGGGTCTCTCGTTCGCGCATCGTGATCGATCCGGGCATCGGATTCGGCAAGACACTCGATCACAACCTGTCACTGATTGCCTCGGTCGCCCGCCTTGCGGCCCAGGCGCCCGTGCTGATCGGTGTGTCCCGGAAATCGATGCTCGGCGCGCTGACCGGGCGACCGGTCGATCAAAGGCTACCGGCCAGTCTGGCGGCGATGCTGGCCGCGGTGGCGCGAGGCGCCCGCGTGATCCGGGTCCATGATGTTGCACAGACCCGCGATGCGCTGACCGTTTGGGAGGCGATCGAGCAGGCCGCCGTCCATCCCGTGCGCTCGCCCCTTGCGATTGGAGCAGACAAATCATGAGCAGACGTTATTTCGGTACCGACGGCGTTCGCGGCAAGGTGGGTGAGGAGCCCATCACCCCGGATTTCGTCATGCGACTCGGTCACGCTGCGGGGCGCGTGTTGGCGGCCCAGTCGGTCGGCACGTCGTCGCCCGGGCTCGCGGGGGGAAAGCCCGCGACGGTCCGACCGGCCGTGATCATCGGCAAGGACACGCGGATCTCGGGGTACATGCTCGAGGCGGCGCTCGAGGCTGGGCTGTCTGCGGCCGGTGTCGATGTGCTGCTGTGCGGGCCGCTCCCCACGCCAGCCGTCGCCTATCTGACCCGTGCGCTGCGGCTGTCTGCAGGGGTCGTGATCAGTGCCTCACACAACCCCTATGACGACAACGGGATCAAGTTCTTCTCGGCTCAGGGGGACAAGTTGCCCGATGCGCTCGAGGCGCGGATCGAAGCCGAACTCGACCTGCCGATCCGCTGCACGGCCTCGGATGGACTAGGTCGGGCCCGCCGGGTGACCGATGCGGCTGGGCGTTACATCGAGTTCTGCAAGCGCACCTTCCCGGCTGAGCTCGATCTGCGCGGCCTGCGAATCGTCATGGACTGTGCACACGGCGCGGCGTATCAGACCGCCCCCCATGTGTTTCATGAACTGGGTGCCGAGGTGATCTCGGTCAACGCGAATCCGAACGGCTTCAATATCAATCAATCCTGCGGTGCCACCCAGCCCGACCATCTGGTTCGGGCCGTCATCGAACATCGTGCCGATCTGGGTATTGCGCTTGATGGCGATGCCGACCGGCTCGTGATGGTCGATAGCGAGGGCCGAATCTTCAATGGCGATGAGTTGCTGTACATCATCGTTCGGGATCGGCAGCAGCAGGCACCGGTGGCCGGCGCGGTCGGCACGCTGATGTCCAATCTGGGGCTCGAGCAGGCCTTGGGCCGATTGGGCGTTGCCTTCGCTCGGGCCAAAGTGGGTGACCGTTATGTGCTCGAAGTCCTGCGGCAGCAGGGCTGGCTGTACGGCGGCGAGAGTTCGGGCCACCTGCTGTGTCTGGATCATCACAGCACGGGCGACGCCACGATCAGCGCCCTTCAGGTCCTGGCGGCACAGCGCAGGTCCGGAGCCCGCCTCGCCGATCTGTGTTCGGACTTGCGGATGATGCCCCAGGTCCTGGTCAACGTGAAGGTGGAGCGAGGGTTCGAATGGACCGCTCATCCCGGCCTGAGTGCGGCGCGTCAAGCGGTCGAACAGGAACTGGGCGATTCAGGGCGGATTCTGATTCGAGCGTCCGGAACCGAGCCCGTGCTGCGCGTGATGGTTGAGGCACAGTCGGATGAACTCGCCCATCGGATGGCGCACCGATTGGCCGACGCGCTTTGAGTGGTTGTGCAGGATCTCCCGAGCGTTCGACGCCTCGCCAGAGGCGCCGAACGTCTGAGGCCGGGGCAGCCTCAGGCCGGTTTGCGGCCTGAAAACAGCGTCCAGGGAAAGCGCCACCAGGGCCAGTCTGCGGCGGTCGAACCTTCAGTTTCGGCGAAGGGTTCGATCGAGATCTCGACAAAGCCTGCGCGCCCCAGCGCTTCGCGCACGTCCATCCGGTCGAAGGCGGGCAGGAAGCCCTCATTGTTCCGGACGGCGTGTCCATCCATCAGGAATTGCGACCAGCGGCTGCGGGTACGGAAATCCAGATGCATCACTCGACCGCCCGGTTCCAGCAAGCGGAAGGACTCCACAAAAATTCGTTCGATGTCACTGACCGGTAATTCGTGAAGTAACTGGGTTGATGTGACGAGGTCGAATTGACCCTCGGCGTAGCCGGACCGAAGCGCATCACGCTGCGCGAATCGAACGTTGGCCAGTTCCATCTTGTGGGCGGTGACCGCGGCGAGTTTGAGGCATGGACCGGACAGATCGATACCGATCACCTGTGCCTGCGGAAAGCGTTCGGCAATCGGAAAACTGCATTTGCCAAAACCGCACCCCATGTCGAGAACCGAGCGGAATGGACCCTGTTCCTGGAGCAGGTCGGCAAAGCGCTCATGTGCCTCGAATCGTCGCGTATTCGGATGGATCGAGGTTGCGCTCGCCTGGTACATCAGACCATCGTAGTCCGCCCCCAGGAGATTACCGGGATGCTGATGGATATCGATTGCGTGGTAGTACGCAGGGATGGCCAAGTCCGGATCGAGCTCCAGGAGCCCCGTGCGTTCAGCCCCATCGAGTTGTTCGGCGACCCAATCGGGATGCGAATCGAATGTGCGCGCCAGGCCCCATCGCGGATCGGAGTATTTCATCCGCTGGTAGTGGCGTTCGATGAACGCATACCAACGATAGAGCGGCGTCTGAGCGATCTGGTTGATGGCCTCATCGGTCTGAGCAGGGCTCGCGCGTCCGTTGTCGATCGCCTGGTATTGGGTGTTCAGAACCGGATATAACTGGTTCGCCCACTGGGCACGAAGCGTACCGATGAATTCCTGGAATGCCGTGGCGGACCGGGGCAGATGACTCATCGCTGGACTCCGTCAGCTGAGGCCGCCGCACTGAAGCGGCCGCTGGTCGATTTGGCGCGTCCGTCGATCACCTCGTAGAGGTGGGTCACGAACGCTTCCCGGTCCTGGCGCAGCGATTCGGCTTCGGCCCGCTCAGGCTGAAAGTGCTCAAGCGCACCCAGATCCAGTTGGCCCTGCCGAGCCAGCAGGAACTCCAGGCAGCGGACCCGGTCGCGCAGCACGTGCAGTTCGGAGGCCATGACCAAAAGCATCTGCGCGAGGCGATCGCTGTTTTCGGACTCAAAGAAATTGAGCTCGGGCTCGGGGCGCTTGCCGAGTTTGGCCTGTTGCAGAGTGGGGTCGGGACTCATGATGACGACTGCGGCTTCCGGAGATGATGTGATTCGGTGACGGCTGGGCGAGGCGGGCGTGGATCAGTCGGGAAGGGCCACCGTGCCTTCAGGCAACTGGGCCACGTGCTCGGCGATCTGGCCGGGCGTGGCGAACCAGATCCGCGAGCGCTGAGCGGCCATATGCTCGAGAATCCGCTTCAGCTGGCGCGCGCGGTGCGGCTGGCCCATCAGGAAGGTATGGAGTGAGATCCCGCAGACCAGCGGCCAGCCATTTCGATCACCGTCCTCGAGCTGCTGGTCGAAGCCATCGCAGATCATCCGCGTGAACTCCTCGTCACTCGCGCCCCGGTTGATGAAGGCGGGAATGTCGTTGAGTTCCATCGACGGGTAGGGCACGGCGAGGATGGGCCCCCGTGTCGTTCGGAACCATTGCGGCTGCTCGTCGAAGAACCAGTCCAGCATGTAGCGGTAGCCGTGTTCGAGGAGCAGTTCGGGGGTGTGTGCGCTCTGCGAAATGAACGGCCCCAACCATCCTGCCGGCGTGCGACCCTCTTCCTGCATGAAGCGTGCGTTGACGTCGGCAAACATCTGACGCTCGGTTGCCAGATCCATGTCGATCTGACGCTCGGAATTGGTCCGTCCGTGTCCCACAAATTCGTCGCCCCGTTCACGAAACGGCACGAGGATTTCGGGACAGACGTCGTAGACGCTCGCATTGACCAGGATCGAAAGCGGAATCTGATAGCGGGCAAACAGTTCGGCAATCCGCCAGATCCCGACCCGGTTGCCGTAGTCGCGATACGCGTAGCCGCGATGGAAAGGCGCGGCGGGCAAGGAGGTAAAGTCAGGGCCCGGGTTACGACCGAACTCGAAGGCTTCGACGTTCAGCGCAAAGTAAACCGCCAGACGGGCGCCGCCCGGCCATGCGTACTGGGGGCGCTTGGGCAGGGCTGAAAAGGGATAACGATCGAAGCGGTTGTCGAAGCGCTTCATCATCGACCTCCGCCCTGGGGCAAGGCGCGGATCGCCGCCATCACCTCGGCCACCGGCTTCACGTCCGCATACTTGGCGGCCATGTCGAACAGATTGACGGCATGACTGGTTGCGCTGCGGTCATAGACGCACTCGATCGGGACCGTGCAGCGGAAGTTGTAAGCGAATCCGTCGACGACGCTCCCCCGCACGCAGCCACTGGTGGTGCAGCCAGTCACCACCAGGCTATCGACGCCCAGATCAACCAGGTAGCTGACCAGCGGCGTGCCGAAGAACGCACTCGGGTGCTTCTTGGGCAGCAATACGTCCCGCCCGGTGGGCGCGATTTCTTCGACGAAGCGGTAGCCTTCGGCGGCCACTTGCATCAGGGCCGGGACTTTTTCGGCGAGGCGGCCCGAATCGAAGCTTTCCTTGGGCGCCACGTAGGGGTAAAGCACCGGCAACTCTTTCTCGCGAAACAGTTCGAGCAAGGGCTTGATGTGATCGACCGCTCGCCAGCCCACCTCGCCGCAGGACGTCTTGAATTCCTTGAGGGCGTCCCAGAAGGGTTCGCGCTTTGTGCCGACGGTCCGGTACTGGACGTCGATGATCAGCAGCGCCGGGCGTTTGCCCATGCCCTGCGGGCGTCCAAAGCCAGCGGCCTCGTAGGCGGCGATCTCGTCGGCACTGATGATGCCGTCCCATGGAGTCTTGTTTGTCATCGATCAATTCCTGAACATCACAGAGGGCAGCCAGGTGGCGAGACCTGGGAAATACCAGAGCAGAAAACAGGCAAGGACCAGCGCCAGAAAAGACGGAACCGTGCCCTGAGCGATGAACATGATGTCGCGTTTCGCCAGGCCCTGCAGCACGAAGAGGTTGAAGCCGACCGGCGGCGTAATCGTTGCGATCTCAACGACGATCACGATGTAGATGCCGAACCAGAGGGGATCGATCTTCGCGGCCTCGATCATCGGCGTCACCACCGAGAGCGTCAGGACGATCATTGACACGCCATCGAGAAAGCAGCCCAGGATCAGGTAGAGCACCGTGAGAACGATGATCAGTGTGCCCGCGGCCAGTTGCCAGTCGGTGATCAGGGCGGCCAGTTGTTTGGGGATCCCTGTGAAGCCCATGGCGACGGATGTGAAGGCGGCGCCTGCCAGGATGAAGGCCAGCATGCAGGAGGTCTCGGTCGCCCGCATCAGTGCGTCCGAAAAGTTCTTCCAGTTCATCGTACCCGTCACCGCCGACAGGATCAGCGCACCGATCACGCCGATCACGGCCGCCTCGGTGGCGGTCGCGAAGCCGCCGTAGATCGAGCCAATGACGAAGATGATCAGAAGAATGACCGGGATCAGTCGCCGCGATGCATGGAGCTTCTGCCACAGGGTCTGCGGCGGATCGGCAGGCGGGATGGACCCCGGGCGAAGCCAGGCCGTCACCATGATGGCAAGCATGAAAAGTAAAACGAGCAGGATGCCGGGGAGAACGCCTGCGACAAACAAGCGGGCGATCGACACATCGGCTGCGACGCCGTAGACGATCATCATGATCGAGGGTGGAATCATGATGCCGAGCGTGCCTGCACCGGCGAGCGAGCCCAGTACGACTTTCTCGTCGTATCCTCGGCGAAGCAGTTCGGGAATGGTCATCCGCCCGATGGTCACGACTGTGGCGGTCGATGAGCCCGATACGGCCGCGAAGATGCCCGACCCCACCACGTTGACATGGAGCAATCGGCCCGGAAGGCTCCTGACCCACGGCGCGATGCCGGAGAACATGTCGTCGGACAGTCGGGTCCTGAACAGGATTTCGCCCATCCAGATGAAAAGCGGTAGTGCGGTCAGTGACCATTCCGAGCTCTGCCCCCAGAGCGTGGTGGCCAGAAGGGGAAACACCGGCGCATCGGTAAAGAGCGCCATGCTGATCACACCGACGATGATCAACGACAGCGCGATCCAGATGCCGCCGGCGAGCAGGGCCAAAATCGAGACCAGCAGGACGATGATAGCGAGAGATTGTTCCATAGGGACTACTCGTAAGCCGCGTGCCGGTCGCCGTCATCGCCCTGACGTTCGGCATCCAGGTAGGCGGGGTTGCCTCCGCGAAGCATCACGATCAGGTCGTCCAGGAAGGCGACGAACAGCATGATCGTTCCACAGGACATCGCCGTCTGGGGAATCCATTTGGCGATTGGGATGAGGCCGATCGTGTACTCGGGCCAGCGGATGCCTTCGATGGTCATGTCGACGGTGTACCAGGCGAGCATGCCGGTGAGCCAGGTCCCGATGGCCACACAGAGCAGTTCGACGCCTCTGCGCCTGGATGGGCTCAGGCGTGTGATCAGTAGATTGACGCGGATGTGTACGCCGCGTCGGTAGGTATAGGCCAGAGCCAGGAAAGACGAGGCCGCGAGCGCCAGTCGGGCGAAGTCGTCCGCCGAGGGCACCAGCACTTCAAACCAGCGGCCGATGATCTGTGCAGCGATCAATACGCCGATCATCAGCAGAAACACCGCGGCCAAGGCGCCGCTCAGACGATAAAGCGAATCGAGCAGTCGTCGCATCAGTGTTCTCTTGACGGGAATCCTGGCGATGGGCCAGGAGGGGCTGCGTTACGCCCGAGCGCAGCATCGGGCGTAACGCCGGTCTGACAACCGCTACGGGATCAGCGCTTCAGCGCGGCCTGATAGGCGTCAACGACTTTTTTGCCGTCTGCCCCGGTCTTCTTCAGCCAGTCATCCAGCATCGTGTTGCCGATTTTCTTCAGCTCGGCTGCGAAAACGGGCGTGATCGGCGCGAGCGTCATGCCATTGGCCACCAGCTGCTTGGGCGCCACCCCGTTTTCGACCTCGCTCATTTTCCAGCCGCGATCCTCGGCGACCTTGGCCTGCTCGAGAAGCAGCTTCTTGTGTCCGGCCGGCAGCGCCTGGAAGGCCTTTTCGTTCACGAAAGCGACGTTGCAGGGCACCCACGCCTGGGTGTCGTACACGTACTTGGTGTAGTCCCAGGCCTTGGTCGTGACACCCGTCCCCGCGGCCGTGAACATCGTGTCGATGATGCCCGAGGTGAATGCCTGGGGAATCTCGGTCGCCTGTACCGTCGTGGGAATGGCGCCCATCAGCTGCGCCAGGCGGGCGGTCTGCGCGTTGTAGGTGCGCATCTTGCTGCCCTTGAGGTCAGCGATCGAGCTGACGGGCTTCTTGGAGTAGAACGCCTGCGAAGGCCAGGGCGCCATGTACAGGGCGCGCAGCCCTCGCTTCAGCAAGCGCTCCTCAATCGCAGAGCGACTGGCCTCGAGGAGCGCACGCGCTTCCTTGTAGCCCGCGGCTACAAACGGAATGGCATCAAGTTCGAACATCGGTTCTTCGGCCCCCATGCTGGCCTTGAACACCTCACCGATCGGCACCTGCCCGCGCTGTACGGCGCCGCGGATCTCCGAGATCTTGATCAGCGAACCGGCAGTGTGCACCGTGATGTCGAACGCGCCGTTCGAGGCCTTTTTGAGGTCCTCGGCGAATTGCACGGTGTTTTTGGTCAGTACCTCGCGATCGGCGTAGGGGGTAGCCATATTCCATTTCACGGTCTGGGCGAAGGCCGAGCCGCTGACCAGAGCGACGGCCAGGGCCGCGGCGATGGGGGTAAGTGACGGACGCATGAGTGTCTCCAAGTTGAGGGCGAGCGTTTTTTACGCCGGAATGGTCTGACCTGTCAATTTCAATGAGGACGGCCCGCTTCGGGCGAGGCCGGGAATCAAGCTTGGAATTTAACTGCGAAACGCGATCCGAGGGGCTGGGCGTCAAAAGACGAAGGGGACAAAGGCGCGTGTACGGGCCCGGTATTCAGCATAGTCGGGGTAGTGCCGGGCGAGCATCCATTCTTCCAGCAGTGCCTTGATCGAGAGTACGCAAACCAGGGTCAGACAGAGCATCCAGCCCGGAAAGCTGTTGATGATCCACCCGAGCGCGACCCCGACGCCCATCAGCGCCGTGTACATCGGATGACGAATCGTGCGGTAGGGACCTTCGCGGATCAGGCGGCCGCTCAGTCTTGGGGCCGGGTGGATGTTGAAATTTCCCGGGCGGTTGGCGAGCAGGGCCCAAAGTCCAAGGGCGAGGCTGATCGCAGCGAGCCCGAGCGCGCCCGGGGGCGCGGGGTCCACGGTCAGGACGTGTCCCGCGAGAAACAGCTGGGCGGCCAGCGTCAGAAACTGGAGGGCCACGAGGAAACGGCCCGAACCCTGATGTGCCATCTTCAGACTCCCCTGGACTGGGCCGTTCGAGCGGCGCGCCCTGTTTTTCTGTATCCCTGAGTCTATCTGAAGTCGGCTTTGACCGGTTCGTCATGGTTTCGTCATGCTCGGTCGCTAGGGTGGTCGCACTGAACAGCGCAGCACTCAAGAGCGTTCCGCCATGAATGAGATCAACGATGCGGTTCGGTCGACCCACGACACGGAGCCCTGCAAGGACCGATCCGGCCTGCCGCGCGCGCTATGGGCGGTCGACTTGCGACAGCCCGCCGCTGTCGGACAGGTGCGGGAACACTGGGTTCGTGCCTTCTCGGAGTCGGGGCATTGGCAGATCCACTGGGTGTCGGGCGACCTCTTCGCGACCCAGCCGCCGCCGGATGTCCTCATCGTGCTCGTCGAAGCGTCTGTGAATGAGCGTATGGACACCATCGTCGACCTGATCAGTCAATTCGGGGTGGCCCGGCCGGTCGTCGTCGCCCTGTGCGCCGACCCCGATCCAGCCCTTTCACTCGTGTTGTTTCGGCACGGTACGGATCTTGTTCTGCCGTCTGAGGCCGATGCGCAGGTGATCGAGGCCCAGGTCAGGGTCATCGTCCGTCGACTGTTCCCGCGTCCGCTGGGCGACCCGATCGAGAGGGGGCGCTTGCGGCTGGATCCGGCCATCAAGCGCGTGTGCCACCTGCGGGGTGACTGCCGTCTGGATACGGCGTTGACGCCGACAGAGTGTCGAATCCTTGAGGTGCTTCTTCAACGCCCTTACCGGGCGCATGCACGGGCCGAACTGATTCATTCGGTCTGGGGGAGCCAGAGCCGGGTCGATGTCAGGACGATCGATGTGCACATGAGGCGCCTGCGCGAAGGTCTCTCGCGAATTGGCTGCGACGCGATGCTCGAGACAGTACGCGGTGTGGGATATCGACTGGTTCCGGATTGATCGTTGTCATCGCAACTTCATCATTTTTTCATCAAGGTGAAAATTGCGGCGATCACGATGATGGGGCTTTCACATAAGGAGCCCCCATGCAGTCGATCAAAGGCCATCGAATGGAGCGAGACGGCGGGCCGCTTGAGGCTTCCCGAAGACAGGGTCTGAGCGTTCGGCTTGCACGAACCTGGGACGAAGTCGAAGCCGCTCAGCGGCTTCGCTGGCGGATCTTTGCCCAGGAACTCGGTGCTGAACTTGAAGGCCCGAGTGGGATCGACCATGATCGATTCGATGATCACTGCGACCACCTGATTGCCATCGATCAGTCGCATGGTCGAATCGTTGGTACTTACCGCATCTTGCCCCCTCATGCATCCGCCCGGCTGGGAGAGCTTTACTCGGATGGAGAGTTTGATCTCAGTGCGCTGGCGGATCTGCGTCCCTCGATGATGGAGATCGGCCGCTCCTGCATTGATCCAGCATGGCGGGGCGGGGCGGCGATGGCGATGCTCTGGCGCGGAGTCTACCGCTATGCCATCGAGCGCCGCGTGACGACAATCGTCGGCTGCGCCTCCGTCTCGCTCAGTGATGGCGGCCAGTATGCGGCCAACCTGACTCGGCTTCTCCTTGAATCGATGGTCGATACTTCGATCCAGGTCACCCCTCGTGAGCCGTTTCGATTCGATTCGCTCAATTCGGTCAAGCGGGTCGAGCCGCCTACCCTGATCAAAGGCTACTTGAGAGCCGGTGCCAGAGTGGGTGGCTTGCCGGCCTGGGATCGACGCTTCAATTGCGCGGACTTCCTGATGCTGTTGGCGGTTGAGCAATTGTCGAGCCGGTTTGCAAGGCGGTTTGGCGACCCGGTCAAGCGCTTGGATTGGCCGCTTGCTGCCTGAATCCCGGTGCGGCAGTTCAGACTGGGGATGTCTGGATTCGACGACCGGAAGCGGGGTCGAAAAAGTGCAGATCGGCTGTGCGAACACTGAGCTGCAGCCGCTCACCAGTGCGGGTGGTGTGATGCCCGCTCGATACGCTGATCACCAATGGGCTCTCGCCCAGATGGCCGTGGATCAGTTGCGTCGCCCCCAGATGCTCGATCAGGTCCGATTCAAAACTGAGCGGCCCCTCGCCGACTTGTATCGATTCAGCGCGCAGGCCAACCGTGACCGGGCCCTGGATTGGTAAGCTGAAATCGAGTCTTACGGCCACTCCCGCCAGAAGGAGCGACTGGCCTTCGACCCGGGCATCCAGCAGATTCATCGGCGGGGCGCCGATGAATCCGGCCACGAATGTTGTGGCTGGCTTTGCGTATATCTCGGTCGGGGTACCGATCTGCTCGACGAAACCGTTGTTCATGACGATGATCCGGTCGGCCAGCGTCATGGCCTCGACCTGATCGTGGGTGACGAAAAGCGCAGTTCGACCGAGCTGCGCATGGAGTCTGCGGATCTCCAGACGAGCTTGCACCCGGAGCTTCGCGTCGAGATTGGACAACGGCTCATCGAACAGAAACAGGCGCGGCTCACGCACAATCGCTCGGCCCATTGCAACCCGCTGGCGCTGTCCCCCCGACAGCTGACCAGGCTTTCGTTCAAGCAAATCCGACAGCTCAAGGGCTGCGGCAGCCTTCCTCACACGCGTGTCGATCTCGGTGCGGGACAGGCCGGAAATTCGCAGGCTGTAGGCCATGTTGTCGAAGGTGCTCATGTGAGGATACAGCGCGTAGTTCTGGAACACCATCGCAATGTTTCTTTGTGCAGGTTCGAGGTCGTTGAGGCGTGTGGGCCCCAGGTCGATGTCGCCATCTGAAAGGGTTTCGAGTCCGGCAACCAGCCGAAGAAGGGTACTCTTGCCACAACCAGAGGGCCCGAGGATCACGACGAATTCGCCTGCTTCGATCGAGACAGTGACGCCGCGCACGGCATGAACTTCTTTGCGCCGTCCGTTCCCGTAACGTTTGTGCACACCGCGAAGCGTCAGTGGATCGGCTGAGTGAGGCGTCATAGGATTATTTTTCTCTTTCGACCAAGCCCTGGACGAACCAGCGTTGCATGGTCAACACAACGATTGCCGGGGGAATCATCGCAAGGAGCGCCGCCGCCATGACGACATTCCACTCGTTGGCAGCATCGCCGCCGCCGATCATGCGGCGGATCCCCGTGACGATCGGATACATCGATTCATTCGTCGTCACGAGTAGCGGCCACAAATATTGATTCCAGCCGTAGATGAACTGGATGACAAACAGCGCTGCCATGCTGGTTCGAGAGAGCGGAAGCAGTACATCGCGAAAGAATTGCATCGGTGAGGCACCATCCATACGTGCCGCTTCGACCAGTTCCGGGGGAATCGTCATAAAGAACTGGCGGAACAGGAAGGTGGCTGTTGCAGACGCCATCAGGGGCACGGTCAGCCCGGTCCAACTGTCGAGTAGCCCCAGTGATGCAACGATTGAGTAGGTCGGCAGAATCCGGACTTCGACGGGCAGCATCAGCGTGATGAAGATCAGCCAGAAGCAAAGCGTCCTGCCGGGAAATCGAAAGAAGACGAAGGCGAAGGCCGACAAGAGAGAGATGGCAATCTTACCCAGTGCGATTGCGAGGGCTGAGATGAGGCTTGTGATCATCATCGGTAGAACGGGCGCGATGCTTGATCCATATCGGGTCTGGCCACCGAATAGAGCGGTTTTCCAGGTTTCCATTCCATGGCTGCCCAGACTGAGCGACAAGGTGGACTCGCCCGCGATCTGCTCAGCGCTGAGGGTAGATGCAATGAAGGCAACAAGCAGTGGAAAGCCGACGATGCAGACACCCAGCAGCAGGGTCGCATGTGCAAGCAGGTGGCGAAGCCCGGCGCGCTCGACCATCGTCAGTAATGGACCCTGCGGTCCAGGATTCGAAATTGAAGCGCAGTCAGACCGATCACAATCGTCATGAGGATCACCGACTGAGCGGCTGAGCCACCCAGATCAAGCGCCTTGAAACCATCGTGATAGACCTTGTACACCAGGATATCGGTTGCCTTGCCCGGACCACCTTGCGTGGTCGCGTCAATGATTGCGAACGTATCGAAGAATGCATAGACAATATTGATAACAAGTAGAAAGAAGGCCGTCGGTGACAACAGCGGCAAGGTCATTGTTAGCGTGCGTCGCAGGGCTGAAGCTCCGTCTATTGCAGCGGCCTCCAGGAGGCTTTTAGGGATTGATTGAATCCCGGCCAGGAAGAACAGAAAGTTGTAAGGCACCTGCTTCCAGACCGAAGCAATCACGATGAGGACCATTGCATCGAAGTGATCGACCAGGTGGTTCCAGTCGATGCCCAGTGCGGCAAGCGGGCGTGGCAGGATCCCAGAGGCTGGAGCGAACATGAAGAGCCACAGAATGCCCGCGACCGCAGGTGCCACGGCGTAAGGCCAGATCAGCAGACTTCGGTAGAGCAGCCGCCCCCGCATGACCGATTGTGCCGCGAGGGCAAGGAGCAGTCCCGCGCTCATCGCACCGGCCGCTACGAGAATGGAGAAGATTCCGGTGGTGACGAATGAGTCCAGGTAAAGCGGGTCATTCAGTAAGCGATGGAAATTCTCCAGCCCGACGAATCGGCGGGATGTTCCGAACGCGTCTTCAAGCATGACGCTTTGTATCAGCGCCTGGCCGGCAGGCCAGAAAAAGAACACCAGGATAATCGTCAGTTGCGGCAGCATCAGCAGCCAGGGCAGTAAGGTGTTGCCGAAGACGACGCGGGAGGTATTCACTGAATTCGGGGCGGGATGGAGGTGGTTCCTGCCCACAATCCCGGGAAACCCGGGATTGTGGGCTGTCCGAGGGGGTCAGACGATCAGCGATTCGCCGAGGCGAACCGCTCAAGCTGCTCGTTGCCGCGGCGCTCGATGGCGGCCAGTGCCTGGTCAGCCGTCTTCTTGCCGGACCAGACGCCTTCCAGCTCTTCATCCACGATGTTGCGGATCTGGACGAAGTTGCCCAGACGGATGCCGCGCGACTTGTCGGTCACCTTGCGGATCATCTGGGTGACTGAGACGTCGGTACCCGGGTTCTGCTTATAGAAGCCGGATTTTTCAGTGGCATCAAAGGCGGCTGTCGTGATGGGGAGATAGCCCGTTTGCTGGTGACTCTTCGCCTGGACATCGGTACGGCTAAGGAAATCGAAGAAGGCCGCAACGCCTTTGTACTCAGCTGGCTTACGACCCGCCATCACCCACAGGCTCGCGCCGCCGATGATCGTATTCTGCGGGGCGCCGGTGACCTCAGGGTAGTAGGGCAGCGTTGCGATCCCTGATGCGAACTTGGCATTGCGGCGGATATTGCCGTATGCCGCAGACGAACCCATGGTGATCGCACACTCACCTGACACGAAGGGCGCATCGGCGGCCGATCCGCGACCTTTGTAGACGAACAGGCCCTCTTTGGCCATCGAAGCCAGTTGACCGATGTGCTTTCGATGGAGCGGCGAATTGACGGCGAGCTTCGTGTCAAGCCCGTCAAAGCCGTTATTGCGCGTGGCGAATTCGACGTTATGCCAGGCGGAGAAATTTTCCAATTGCACCCAGCCCATCCATGATGAGGTCATTGGGCACTTGTGGCCGGAGGCCTTCAGCTTGCGGGTCACCTCAACCAGCTCGGGCCAGGTCTTGGGCGGCGCATCCGGGTTGAGACCCGCAGCCTTCAGCGCATCCTTGTTGTAGTGCATCACTGTTGTGGAACTATTGAACGGCAGACTCAGCATCTGTCCGTTAGGTGCCGTGTAGTAGCCTGCGACGGCCGAAATGTAAGCATTGGGATCAAACTTGAGCCCGGAGTCGGCCATGACCTTGGCGACCGGCACAATCGCGCCCTTGCTCGCCATCATCGTCGCAGTACCCACTTCGAAGACCTGCAGCACATGCGGCGCGCTCCCGGAACGGAAGGCCGCGATACCGGCCGTCATGGTTTCGGTGTAGTTGCCCTTGAAGACCGGAACGACTTTGTAGTCCTTCTGGCTGGCGTTGAATTGATTAGCCAAGTCGACCACCCATTCGTTGAGCGCGCCCGTCATGGCATGCCAGAACTGGATTTCTGTTTGAGCGCTCGCAGCGATCGGCGCGATCGAGAGAGCGCTGGCAAGGAGAAGCTTCTTCAGTGACATCGCGATACCTCCTGGTAAGTTAGTCACTGGATGCTGAGTGCGCTCGGTGAAGGTTTCGTTTCAATCTCGTGAATCATTGATGACGGTGTTCGATGGGGCCGCTTCAAGGATCTGGCGAACGATCATCTCGAATTGGGCGGCAATGGCGGGCCAGCCCAGATCGAGTGAACGCCGTCTCGCTCCTTCACCGAGACGTTTCCGCAGTTGCGCATCGCGGCTGAGCTCGCCCAGGCCACTCAGGAACGCTTGAGGGGTGTCGGAGTGGGCCAGCAGGCCCGTCTCGCGGTCAACAAGCAGTTCCCGAGCAGCGCCTCGGTCGAATGCCACGACGGCGAGCCCGCTTGCCATGGCCTCGGGGATCACGTTTCCGTAGGTCTCGCTCAGGCTGGCGAAACCGAAGATATCCGCGCTGGCGTAATGCTCAGACAGGTCGATACCAGTCTGGGGCCCAGTCAGAATGATGTCCGTACGATTACGGCGCAGCTCGTCGTACATCGGCCCGTACCCAACGAGAACAAGCCGAACGGGCAAGCCCTCGGCCCGAAGGCGGTCATAGCCGCGAATCAACAGCGACAGGTTTTTTTCTGGGGCGAGCCGACCGACGCACAGGATGACGACTTCATCCTGGTTGACTCCCCAACGGCCGCGCAGGCTTTCCCGTCGGTGATCCGGAGAGAACCGGACGGTATCGATTCCACGGCCGAGCACTTCAAGTCGCTGGTAGCCCTTTGAATCGAGCTCGTCGCGCAGTTCAGCGGTCGGGACGAAGGTGATGGCGGTTCGATTATGGAAACGCTTCAAATAGCGCTCGATCGGTTGCATCAGTAGCCCAAAGCCGTAGTGCGTGCTGTATTGCTCGAAGCGCGTGCGGAAGTCGCTGGTCACCGGGATCTTCAGCTTCCGGGCGATGCGTACGGCCGCCCACCCAAGTGGTCCTTCGGTGGCAATATGGATCAGGTCCGGGCGCGCCGCCCGCCAGGTCTTGCCGAGTACGCGCAGCGCCGGGAGGCCCATCTGCAGACCGGGGTAGCGCGGGATCGGGACCCCCCGCAGCAGCAGATCGGCGGACGGCGTCTCGGGGCGTCTGACCTGCGTCTCGTGAGGCTGGCGCAGCCGGACGACCTGGATCGGGTGTCCGAATGTACGAAGCTCCTCGACCAGGCGATGAAGCGTCAGCGCAACGCCGTTGATCTCGGGCGGCCAGGTTTCAGTGACGACCGACAGCTTCAGGGGGCGCGTGATGGTTGACATGTCAACCATGTTGTCGACTGAGCATGTCAGAACGATGACGATGGCGCTGGAGTAGGCGTTGTCGTTGACTCGTCATCAATATTTAATTGTGTTGTCATCGTTGAAGCCCATGCTCGCGAATCGTTCTGACTTGACCGACCCACATCTCTAATTGGAGCCACCATGCAGCGGTTCATGCGTGAACTTGAGCGTCAGCGCTGGGACGACCACCGCTTTTATCACCACAGCCGGATCAACCAGAGCCTGCACTTTGTCAGCGCGTGCAGCTTTCTGGTGGCATATGTCATGCTTTTCTTTGATCCGGCCATGGCTGCCGTGATCGCCTGGTGCATCTCGATGGTGACGCGGCAGTCGGGCCATTTCTTCTTCGAACCCCGGGGCTTCGACCACGTCAACGGCGTGACCGACGACTACAAGGAAGCCATCAAGGTTGGATACAACATTCGGCGCAAAGTTGTCCTGATGGGCGTCTGGGCGCTTTCTCCGGCACTCCTCTGGTTGTCGCCATCGCTGGGCGGTCTGATTGAGCCCGCGACGGATTTCCGCGGCTACGTCAGTGATGTGGGATACGGCTGGCTCGCCCTGGGGATTGCGGGTGTGACCTTGCGGGTGATTCAGTTGACCGTTCAGGACTCTCTGTTCGTCGGTGTGGTGTGGGCGACCAAAATCGTGACAGACCCGTTTCACGACATCCGACTGTACTGGAAGTCGCCGTTCGCATTGCTGCGTGGCGAGTTGATTGATCCCATGTCCCACGCGAGTCACGCACGGACGGTCACTGCAGTCGTCGCTGAGCCGATCGGCGATCGACCTTCTGAACTCAGGTGATCGGCCTTCGCCCTCCCGGCTGCCAGCAGTCGGGGGGGCGGGCTGACATTTCCGGGTTCGGTGCGCTGGCGGGCTTCATGCCGCCGAACGACCGAGCCGGGTGCGAATGAATTCACGCAGCATTGAACGTCGAATCTGCCGGTTTTCTTCACGTGGGCCATCCCACCAGCCGTCTGCCTTCATCTTTTGACCCGCCTCGACGAAGCGCCGGATCACCTCTGCAAACTCGTCATCCGTGAAATCAAGGCTGAAGATCATTCGCCCGCTACCGACCCAGCTGAGTGCCAGGCCTGCTTCGCGCAGGTAAAACTGCAACATCCAGTTGAACCGTGCGGGCTGATCATAGAGTACGGTAAAGACACTCGATAGATTGGCCACCCGCACCGGCAGGCTTGAGTTCGAAAGGGCCTTGTTGAATTCATTCGCACGGGCGATCCAGCGCGCATCCAATCCGTCGTACAGCTTCTGATACTCCGGCGACTCAAGCGCTCTCAGGAATGCATTCATGGCCGCCATCACGTAGGGGTGGCTGTTGAAGGTGCCCCGTGCAAAGCAGATGTCCAGGGGTCGGTCGCTCCGGAATCGTTCCATGAAGGCACGGCGACCGCACACGACGCCGACAGGCAGCCCGCCGCCCAGGGTCTTGCCGTAGGTCACCAGATCCGCCTGTACGCCAAAGTATTCCTGTGCGCCGCCCGGTGCGAGACGAAAGCCCATGAAGACTTCATCAAAAATCAGCGCAATGCCGCGCTCGGTGCACACTTGGCGCAGCTGCACGAGCCACTGCGTGTAGGACTCGCGGTCGAAGCCTGCGCGGCGCGAACTGTCAACCAGACTCGAGTCACCGGGGGCAGGCGAGTTGGGGTGTAATGCCTGCAGCGGATTGATCAGCACACACGCGATATCCTTGCGTGTACGCAGCACTTTCAGGCTGCGCGCCTCCATATCCTCGAGTGTATAGACCTGACCGGGCTTGAGGGGGTTGCCTGGACCGGGCTGCACATCATCCCACCATCCGTGATAGGCGCCGCAGAATCGAACCACGTGCGAACGGCCCGTGTGGTAGCGCGCGAGGCGTACCGCTTGCATCACCGCTTCAGTCCCGGACATGTGGAAGGAAATGTCGTCCAGCCCCGATAGCGCGGTCAGGCGCCGTACGTTGTCGAGCACAACGGGATGGTAAAGCCCAAGCACCGTGCCCACTGAACTTGCCTCGACAACCGCCTCTGCGATACAGCGTTTGTAGAATTCGTTACCCATCAGGTTAACCCCGTAGGAACCCGTCAGATCGATCAGTCGGTTGCCATCCAGGTCGGTTAGCCAGATGCCATCCGACGACTGAATGAAGCTACTCAGCTTCAGGTGCTCGCCCAGGAATTCGCTGAATTGGAAGGGGACCCGGTATCGGCCGGTGAAGCGCAGATCGGGCAAGTGCTCGCGGGCCTCCAGGGTGGCCTCGATACCCTTTGGAAATCGCTCAAGGAACGTTCGTTCCAGTCGATCGATTGCCCTCTGCCGGCGGGCGATCACGGTGGCGTCGGCGCCATCCGCACCGAAGAAGGTTTGATCGCGGTAATGGACAGCGGGAATCTGCGCGGCCAGTCGCCGCGCGATGCGTGCGTGACCGGCGAGCGAGCGATGTTTGGCGCGCGACAGTTCCAGGCGTCGCTTGATCCTGGGAAGAAGACCCGCCAGACCGCCCAGCAGGACTGTTGTCAAGACAAGTTCAGTGTTCATCAACCGGAGGCTCCGTTGTCATGATTGGGTCATCTGTGATGCTTAGCCTGAAACATGACAAGTCAATGAAGACCATCATGCTGCGACGAATCGTTCATCAGGAAACGCTCAATTTCGTTCTGACCAACCACATTCCGCGCGCACTCGCCACCCGCATGATGGGTCGGATCAGTCGGATTCGCAGCCCGCTCTTGACCCGTGCGCTGATCCGCATCTGGCGACTGTTCACGGATCTCGACCTCAGTGATTCTCGGCAGGCACGCTTTCAGAGTCTTCAGGAGTGTTTCACCCGTGACTTGAAGCCGGGAGCACGAATATTCGATTCGGCACCGGCGGCGGTGTGCAGTCCCTGCGATGCGATCGTTGGCGCGTGCGGTCAGGTCGCGGACGGGATGGTCCTGCAGGCCAAGGGCATGCCCTATGCGCTGAAAGATCTGTTCGGCCCCGGCGAAAGATGGGATGAATGGCGTGACGGGACCTACGTGACCCTGCGTTTGACCTCGGCGATGTATCACCGCTTTCACGCGCCTCACAACGGCCAGGTGGAGCATGTGACCTACCTGAGTGGTGACACCTGGAATGTCAATCCGATCGCGCTCGCGCGCATCGACCGCTTGTTTTGCCGCAACGAACGAGCGGCGATTCGTTATCGACTGAATTCCGGGGAGCCGATTGCGTTGGTCGCAGTCGCCGCGATCCTTGTGGCAAGCATTCGTCTTCCCTTTATCGACAAGCGCTTTTCGATCGACTATCGTGGCCCGACCGAGATTCCCTGCTCCACTCCGTTTGCCAAGGGCGATGAGATGGGCTGGTTCGAGCATGGGTCGACCATCATCGTCTTTGCGCCAGCGGGCATGGTGTTGGCCCCCGGGCTCAGTGAGGGCGTTAAGCTCAAGGCGGGCGAGGTTTTGCTGATGCTGCGGTCCAGGATCTCGAGCCGGCCGTCCTGATGCTCAACCAGCGCTGTGAGGCTTTCAACCCAGTCGCCATCGTTGCAGTACAGCACATCATCGATTGTGCGGATTTCGGCATGGTGGATATGGCCGCAGACCACGCCATGTGCGCCGCGCCGTTTTGCTTCGCGCGCGACCGCTGACTCGAAATCACTGATGTAGCCTACGGCCCTCTTGACCTTGAACTTCAGATAGCGCGACAGGCTCCAGTACGGCAGTCCAAGACGCGCTCGGACGCTGTTCAGATGGCGATTCAGTTTCAGCGTCAACTCATAGCCGATGTCACCCAGGTAGGCCAGCCATTTCGCGTATTGCACGACCCCGTCGAACAGGTCGCCGTGGGTGATCCACAACGTGCGACCGTCGGCGGTGACATGCGTGCACTCGTCCATGACCTCCACACCGCCGAAACTGTGTTCGACATATCGACGGGCAAACTCGTCGTGGTTGCCAGGCACGAACACGACACGCGTACCCTTTCGCGCTTTCCTCAGTATCTTCTGTACGACGTCGTTGTGAGCCTGTGGCCAGTACCAGGAACGCCGCAACTGCCAGCCGTCGATGATGTCACCCACCAGATAGAGCGTTTCGCATTCAGTGTCTCGCAGGAAATCGAGGAGCGCTGCGGCCTGGCAGCCGGGCGTCCCGAGATGCAGGTCCGAGATCCAGATCGTGCGAAAACAGCTCGGGTCGGGCGAATCCTGATCGCTCTGTGTGTTGACCATTTTCGGCGTCCATTTACCGGGTGTGAGCCGGCAGAGTTGGTTTTGGCGAGCATCGCCGATGCGGATGACGAAATCGTGAAGGCGACGGCCTTGAATCGTCACGGACGTGTCATGCGGAGATCCGACGATGGTCACCCAGTTCATCGCGGATGGAGCGGGCACATGAAAATTGCAGTAGCAGGTACGGGATATGTCGGCATGGCCAACGCTGTGCTGCTCGCCCAACATCATCAGGTCGTGGCCTTCGATGTGTCGCCCGCGCGCATCGAACAGCTCAATCAGAGGCGTTCACCGATCGACGATCCCCTGATTGATCAGTACCTGAGCGAGCACCCTCTGAAGCTCTCGGCAACGACGGACGCTGAATCGGCGCTGGCTGATGCTGATTACGTGGTCATTGCGACGCCGACCGACTATGACCCTCGAACTGATCGCTTTGACACATCCAGTGTCGAGGCGGTTATTGCGCAGACGCTTGCCGTCAACCGACATGCGATGATCGTGATCAAGTCAACCTTGCCGGTCGGTTTTACCGATCGTGCGCGACGCGAATTTGCGACGGATCAGTTGGTCTTTTCCCCCGAATTTCTGCGTGAGGGACATGCCCTTCACGACAACCTGAACCCTTCACGTATCGTCGTCGGTGAACGCTCGGATCGGGCCGCTGGATATGCGCAGATGATGCAGCAGGGTGCGATCCGAACGGATATTCCTGTCTTGCTGACCGGCAACACCGAAGCGGAGGCGATCAAGCTCTTCGCCAACACCTATCTGGCAATGCGTGTCGCGTACTTCAATGAGCTCGACAGCTATGCTGCGATGCAGGGGCTCGATTCGCGCGAGATCATCGATGGCGTGTGCCTTGATCCGCGGATCGGGTCGCACTACAACAACCCTTCGTTCGGATACGGGGGCTATTGTTTGCCCAAGGACACCCGCCAGCTGCTTGCCAATTATCGGGCCGTGCCACAGAACCTCATCCAGGCAATCGTCTCTGCGAACACCACGCGCAAGGATTTCATTGCGGCCGACATCATGCGTCGCGAGCCACGGGTGGTGGGCATCCATCGGTTGGTCATGAAAGCGGGTTCTGACAATTTTCGGTCAAGTTCAATCCAGGGCGTCATGAAACGCTTGAAGGCAAAAGGCGTCGAAGTCCTGGTGTACGAACCCTATCTCGATGAGCCCCTGTTTTTCAATTCAGAAGTGGTGAATGATTTGGCTCGCTTCATCGCCCGATCAGATCTGATCGTGGCCAACCGAATGGTCCCGGAGCTGCACGAAGTGGCCGATAAGGTCTACACCCGAGACCTCTTCGGCCATGATCGTTGAGATCACAACACCGCGCAGCGGCCGCCGTCGATGTTGACCGCGGTGCCCGTAATGTAGGCAGCGGCATCCGATGCAAGAAAGCAGGCGAGATTGGCCACTTCTTCGGCTTCCCCGATCCGTCCGAGTGGAATGCCGTCGCGGCGGACGCGGGCCGCGACGAACTCCTCAATGGGCGTGTCGGGGGCTTGCGCACGATGCGCACGGGCGATCTGATCGCTTCGGATCACGCCGACCGCAATTCCATTGACCAGGATGTTGTCCGGTGCGAATTCATTGGCCATGGCCTTGATCAGGGCGAGCCCGGCCGCGCGGCTGAGCGTGGTCGGTGCGCTGGCTGCAGGTGGCGTTTTGGCCGTGGTCGTCACAATGTTGAGAATCCGGCCCCAGCGTTGGGCGCGCATCGCAGGGATCACGCGCTGAGACCAGTCGATCGCGGCCTGCACCTTGAGCTCGAAGTCCTCCGCCAGGTGTTCGCGGGTCATTTCAAGAAAGGGACTGCGCTGGGACGAGCCGGCGTTGTTGACCAGGATGTCGATCGAGCCCAGTTGATCGACGATCGCGGCATGACACTGCGCAACAGCGGCCGAGTCGGTGACATCGCAGGGGTATCCGACGATCCGGCCGGCGACTGTGTCGGTCAGTTCTGCGAGGGTTTCATCGATCACGTCCTGACGGCGCGCGACGATCGCGACGTCGGCGCCTGAACGACCCAGTCGTTCGGCAATGGCACGCCCGATTCCGCGGCTGCCCCCGGTGATGAGCGCAGTCCGGCCTGAAAGATCGATCAGCATAATCTGCTCCGGTTGGTTAAACCTTCGATTATGCTCATTCAAGCCCGGCTGCTCAGCGCTCTTTTTTGCGGTACGCTCGCACGATTCACAAGACAGAAAACCGAAGCGGCCGAATAGCCCCCGTCAAACCAGGGAGAAAGACAAGCGCCATGAACCCAGATCAGCCACAGACGGCCGAGGACTCGGCGGTACAGGTCATCACCCACGCGGGTTGGTCCGAGATCGTGCTGAATCGGCCAGCCCGACGGAACGCAATCGAGAACACGCTGGCGGAGGGCTTGATCAACGCAATCGCACGCGTCCAGGCGGATGATCAAAGTCGTGTGGTCGTGTTGCGGGGTGCGGGGGGCGCCTTCTGTTCGGGTCTCGACCTTAAGGCCTTCAACGAGACGCCCCGGCCCGAATGGGTGGCCGGGTTCGGTGCGCGCTGGCGGTCGATGCACATGGCGCTGGCGGCGCTCGACCGCATCGTGATTGTGGCGCTTGAACGCTACGCGATCAACGGTGGGGCGGCCCTTGCACTGGCGGGCGATCTGCTGGTCAGCGGCGAATCGGCGGTGCTTCAGGTGGGCGAGATCCACATTGGCATGGCCGCGCCGAACAATCTGGCCTGGTTGTTGATGCGGCACAGCGAAGCGGTTGCCGCCCGCCTGGCGCTTCGAGGCGACAAGGTGCCCGCCTCCGAGTTGCTGCGCCTGGGGGTTGCCACCGAGGTGGTTGCGGACGACCGGGTGCTTGAGCGATGTCAGGCGCTCGCGGCCGAGCTGGCGGCGTGTGATCTTGCGACGGTTTCGGCGATCAAGCGCTGCCTGCGTCGCGGTTCGATCGGTGTGACGCCGAGCGAGTGGTTTGAGTCGTTTGCGGCGGGTCAGCCCGCTGTTCGCCCCCCGGCCTCAGTGGATGCCGCCCGCCCGTCGGGCACACGCTGAGTCGTGCAGCTCCGCCTGGGTTCGGCCATGCATCGATCGACCGTTCGCGATCCCTCCTGCTGGGATGCTCAGCGACTCGCATCCCTGTCGACCTGGCGTTTTCCCATCAGTCATTCGATGCGCGCCGATCTTGTGGAGTCGGCGCTGGCCGCGTTCGGGGATGGGGACGACCCGACGATCGAGGCGTTTGTTCCGCCCTGGCATCCTCCGCCCTGGCTGGATGAGTGGCTGGCGGCGGTCGTTGATTCGATCGCCGTGACCGGAGTCGCCTGGGCGAGCGGGTTTCCGGTGGAGGTGCTCGGCGAACGACGTGCGGCACGGCTCTATCGGGCGCTCGGCGAGCGGATGGGGCGCGGACTCAGCCAGAACACCCGGTGTGAATTCCTGTCGCCCGTGTTCAATGAAGGTGTTCGCTTCGGCTACGATTCCACGCGGGCCTCGCAGGGGCGCGGGTATCGAAGTCAGGCTCAGCTGAATCACCACAGCGATCCCACCGATGTGGTTTCGCTCCTCTGCGTGCGCAAGGCCCGATCGGGTGGCTTGAGCTCGATCGTCAGTACGGCCGCCGTCTGGAATGCCTTGCTCGAAGCGTCGCCCGAGCATCTCGAAGTGCTTGAGGCGGGGTTTCCGTATGACCGCAAGGGCGAGCAGGGCCCGGACGAGGGGCCGGTGACCGAGCCGATTCCAGTCTTCGCCCGATCTGCGCACTCGGGGCGTCTCGATTGCCGCTACGCACGTTCCTACATCATCGGGGGCGCCGGCCGGACAGGCCAACCCCTGACACGCCCGCAAATTGCCGCGCTCGATGCGGTCGATACGATCGCCTCGCGTCCAGGCGTCGCATTCCAGATGGGCTTTGAGCCCGGCGATATTCAATGGCTGGACAACCTGTCGGTGCTGCATGGCCGAACAGCGTTCGAAGACGATCCCGATCCATCGCGTGGCCGTCTGCTCTATCGTTCCTGGCTGCACATGGGCGACCATCCCCGCTGGGCCGGAGTGCAGCCGGTGATGCGATGGGCCTATGCACGTTTCGGGCGTCTGGGGCGGCTGCCTGAAGAACTCGAGGGTGCGGTCGTCACGGGGCGCGTGCCCGGGCGTGAGGGTCTGTCTGGCACCCCCTTGTCGTCGGACTGATTGAGTGAGGGCGTATCGATGATTAAGGCTTCAGATGAAACCTTGTCTGCCGAGCATCTGCAGCGGATCCCGGCGGAGTTGCCTCCAGAGTTGACGGGTCCCGCATGCTGGGGGGCACCGGACTGGGTCGACCCGTCCGCCTGGGTCGAGCACTTGTCGACGAGAGAGATCGATTCGATCGAGGCGGCCGCGCGGGCCTGGGGCAAGCGGGATCTGCTCGATTTGCGTGCCGAAACCTTTCCGCTGCCCGAGTGTGCCGAACGACTGCGGGCGGCGCGTCAGCATTTACTCGAGGGTCGGGGATTTGTCCTCTGGCGGGGGCTTCCGGTTGAGCGCTGGGGGCGCGAACTGAGTGCTGTCGCGTTCTATGGGCTGGGTGCCCACCTGGGGCCTTCTCGTCCGCAGAACGCGCAGGGACAACTCCTGGGCGAGGTGCGGGACCTGGGTTTGCGGTCGAGCGACCCGAATGTGCGGATCTACCAGACCGCTGAGCGACAGTCGTTTCATACCGACTCCTGCGACGTTGTCGGGTTGCTGTGCCTGCAGCAGGCCCGGCAGGGGGGCGAGTCCGCCCTGGTGTCCTCGCAAACGCTCTGGAACGCGATCCGGCGGCGGCGACCTGATCTCGCGATGGCGCTGCTTGAGCCCTTGGCCACCGACCGACGCGGCGAAGTCGCGCCGGGCGAATTACCGTTTTTCATGATTCCGGTCTTCAACTGGTTCGAGGGGCGGATGTCGGCCATCTATCATCGCCCCTACATCGAATCGGCGCAGCGTTTCGCTGAGGCCCCGCGACTGTCGGCGCCGCAGATCGAAGCCCTGGATCTGCTGGATGCGCTGGCCAATGATCCGGACATTCATTTTCTGATGCGCCTCGCCCCGGGCGATATTCAGTGGGTGCATAACCACACGATCTTTCACGACCGCATGGCGTTTGAGGATTGGCCGGAGCCCGAGCGCCGGCGTCACTTGCTGCGGCTGTGGCTGGCCCCACTGGATGCCCGCGCCTTGCCCCCGGTCTTTGCGCAGCGTTACGGTTCGGTCGAACCGGGTCGCCGCGGTGGGGTCATGGCGGGCGAGCGAGCTTCGGGGGTCCAGCCCCCCGCGAGCTGCTTGAGCAGCTGATTGGTCGCCGCCAGTTGGCGGTTGCGGGCGTCAACGAGACTGCGCTCGATGTTGAGTGCCGTGGCCTGCGCGCTGATCACGTTCAGAAAGCTCACGGTGCCGGCACGGTACTGGTCCAGCACCAGCGTCTGGGCGCGGCGGGCGGCAATCAGGCTTTCGGCCTGAAGCTGCGCCTGCCGGCCCAGCGCAGCGACCTGTACAAGACTGTCCTCGACCTCCTGCATCGCGCTCAGCACGAGTTGACGATATTGGGCGCTCGCTTGATCCAGGCTGGCCAGGGCGCTGTCCTGCGCGGCCCGACGCGCGCCACCGTCCAGAAGAGGCTGGAGCAATCGCGGCCCGATGGCCCAGACCAGGTTGGGCGCACTGAACAGTTCATCCAGATCCGGCGCACGCAGGCCGAGGCTCGTGCTGAGGGTGACGCTTGGGAAAAACGCAGCCTGCGCAACGCCGAGTCGGGCGTTGGCGGCGGCGACCCGGCGTTCGGCCGCCGCAATGTCGGGCCGTCGCTGGAGCAGTTGCGAGGGCAGGAGCTCGGGCACGCCGGGCGGCTCAGGAAGACGGGCCTGAGCGTCGACCTGAAACTGACTGGCCGTCCGCCCGGTCAAGGTGGCGAGCGCATGCTCCAGCACGCGTCTTGACGCGCGGATGTCCTCGAGCTGTGCCTGGGACGATTTCAATTGGGTCTGCGCCTGCGCGACGTCCGCAGCGGAGACCACGCCCGCCCGGTAACGGTCTTCGGTCAGTTGCAGCAGACGTCGATACGCCTCGACCGCGTTTTCAAGCAGTCCCGACTGAATCTCAGCCGCACGCATCGAAAAATAGGTCTGGGTCAGGGTGGCCTGCAAGGACAGCCGAACGGCCGACAGATCCAGGGCGCTCGCTGCCTCCTGGGCGGTCGCGGCCCGCACCGTCTGGCTGACCCGGCCCCACAGATCGAGCTCCCATTGTGTGGACAGTTCCGGACTGATCGTTGTCGTGGAGGCACCCGTGCTGGTCCGGCTTCGGGTCGCCGAAGCCGATGCATTGAGCGGCAGGCTGAGACTGGCCTGGCTGGCCGCGAGGGCAGCCCGAGCCACGCGGTACTGTGCCTCACTGGCTCGAAGCGTATGGTTGCCGGTCTGCAGCGCCGTCTGCAGTTGATCGAGCACGGGATCGTCGAAGACCCGCCACCAGCGATCCGGGATGGGCTGCCCCGGCTGCGCGGGCGAGAAGAGGCTCGTCTCCCTGAATCGCTCGGGCAGCTCGAGGGCGGGCCGGGTATAGGGAGGGGGCGTGGTGCAGCCACTGACGAAGAGCGCGCTGAGCGCGATCAGCCCGACCCATGCGATCGAACGCAGGCTCACTCCGGCCGACCCTGCATGGCCATTCGAGTCCGCCCGTTTCGACGGGTCTGCGAGGCTTTGCCACGAACGAAGGGCCAGACTGCGCAGCCGGTCGACCAGCACGTAAACGACCGGCGTCGAGTAGAGGGTCAGGAGCTGGCTGAGCAAGAGCCCGCCCACGACCGCAATACCGAGCGGCTGCCGCAACTCGGCCCCGTCGCCCGTGCCCAGTGCCAGGGGGACGGCGCCCAGGATGGCCGCGACCGTGGTCATCAGGATGGGGCGCAGACGGATCCGCGCGGCGGCATAGATGGCAGCGGCCGCGCTGCAGCCGCTGCGGCGCTGCCGTGCAATGGCAAAGTCGATCATCATGATGGCGTTTTTCTTGACGATTCCGATCAGAAGAATCACTGCGATCAGTGCAATCACGGAGAACTCGGTATTGAACCACTTGAGCGCAATCAATGCGCCGACGCCCGCTGAGGGCAAGGTCGACAGGATGGTGATCGGATGGATCAGGCTCTCATAAAGCACACCCAGGACCAGATAGATTGTGACCAGCGCGGCGAGAATCAGCAGCGGTTGGCTCGCCAGTGACTGAGCGAAGGCGCCAGCTGTGCCCTGGAAGGTGCCCCGGATCGACGTGGGGGCGCCGATGCGCGCGATCGCGTCACGCACCGCGTCGCTGGCCTCGGACAGCGCGACTCCGGGCGCCAGATTGAAGCTGATCGTGGTGGCGGGTGTACCGGACTGGTGTGCGACTGATAAGGGCGCCGCCGAGTTCTCGATTCGTGCGAAGTCTGTGATGGGGATCAGTTTTCCACTCGACGAAACGAACTGCAGGCTCCGCAGGCTTTCCGGGCTTTGCAGAAACTCCGGGAGTAATTCGAGCACGATCCGGTACTGGTTCAGCGGGTTGTAGATGACGCCGACGGGCCGCTGGGCAAAGGCATTGTTGAGCGTGGCATCGATTGCCCGGACGGACAGCCCGAGCCGGGCGATGGCCTCGCGATCCAGCACCAGGGTGGTTTGCCGCCCCCGGTCCTGGACGTCACTGTCGACGTCAACAATCTGCGGAAGGTCGGCCATCGCGCGTCGGATCGGTCCCGACCATTCGCGCAAAGTCTCAAGCTCATCGGACTGCAGGGTGAACTGGTACTGTGAGCTCGCCTGCCGTCCACCCACGCGAATATCCTGAACCGGCACCATGAAGAGCGTCGCACCGGGCTCACGGGCCAGCTTCATCCGAAGCCGCGCAACGACCTGCGCGGCCGACTCCTTGCGCTCGCTCAATGGCTTCAGTGCCATGAACATCTGCGCCGCATTGCGCGCGCCCCCACCCGTGAAACCCGTGACGGACTCGACGGCTGGGTCGGCGCGGACGATCTCGAGAAATCGCTCGAGCCGCTGCTGCATCGCCTGAAAGGATGTGGCCTGGTCGGCGCGGATGAAGCCGACAACCCGCCCGGTATCCTGTTGTGGAAAAAAGCCCTTCGGGATCGTTCGATACAGCTGCACATTCAGCGCGATCACGCCGATCAAAGCGAGCAGGATCACGGGTTGTGCACGCAAGGCCCAGGCGAGCGAGCGATGGTAGGCCACCTGGAACAAACGATTGATGCCGGCCAGCAGGCGCGCCAGCCACCCGCGCTCGCCGCGCGGCGGTTCGCGCTTCAGCAGCACTGCGCACATCATGGGCGTCGTGGTCAGCGAAATGATCATCGACACCAGGATGGCAACCGACAACACGATCGCGAACTCGCGGAACAGGCGGCCGACGATTCCACCCATCATCAGGATCGGGATGAAGACCGCGATCAGGGACAGACTGATCGAGACAACGGTAAAAGCGATTTCGCGGGTGCCGTCGAGCGTCGCCTGAAGGATCGATTTGCCTCGTTCGACATGCCGCGAAATATTTTCGAGTACAACGATGGCGTCATCGACGACAAAGCCGGTGGCGACGGTGAGCGCCATCAGGGACAGGTTGTCCAGGCTGAATCCGGCCAGGTACATGACGCCGAAGGTCCCTGCGAGCGATACCGGGACTGCGACGCTGGGGATCAGCGCCGCGCGCACGTTACGGAGGAAAAGAAAAACAACCATGATCACGAGTCCCACCGAGATGGCGAGCGCCCGCTGGATTTCCTTGAGCGAGGCCCGGATCGTCGGCGTTCGGTCCGACATGACCTCGAGGTCGATGGCCGCGGGAATCGAAGCCTGAAGTTTTGGAAGCAGGGCGCGCACGCGATCGACCGCATCGATGATGTTGGCGCCCGGTTGCTTGTAGAGCATCAACAGAATGGCCGGTCGGCCATTGGCGACCCCATGGTTGCGGACGTCCTGGACGGAGTCGCTGACCCGGGCGACGTCAGAAAGCGTCACGGCATTGCCGTTGCGATAGCGGATGATCAGGGGGGCGAAGTCCGCGGCTTGCCGTGCCTGGTCATTGGCCGAGATCTGCCAGTGTCTGGAGCCATCATCGATCGCGCCCTTGGGGCGGTTACTGTGGCTGGACACCAGAGCGACCCGAATATCTTCGAGCGAGATACCGCTTGCGGCCAGGCGATTGGGATCCGCCTGCACGCGGACCGCAGGCAGCGCACCGCCGCCAATCACGACATTGCCGATCCCATCGACCTGCGCCAGGCTTTGCGCCATGACGGTCGAGGCTGCGTCGTACATCTGCCCGCGCGACAACACCTCTGAGGTCATGGCCAGGATCATGATCGGCGCGTCGGCGGGATTCACCTTCCGATATGTCGGATTGTTCGGCAGGTCGGAGGGCAGCAGGGTTCGGGCCGCGTTGATGGCAGCCTGGACTTCGCGGGCTGCCGAATTGATATTACGATCGAGTGCGAACTGGACCACCACCCGGGTGCTGCCCTGCGACGACGATGAGGTGATTTCGGTCACCCCGGCAATTGCGCCGAGGCTCCGCTCGAGCGGCGTTGCGACGCTTTTCGCCATCGTCTCGGGGCTGGCCCCGGGCAGCGATGCCGAGACTGAAATCGTAGGGAACTCGACCTGCGGCAGCGGCGCAACGGGCAACAGAAAATAGGCAATGGCACCGGCCAGCGCAATACCCAGCGTCAGCAAGGTCGTGCCCACCGGTCGCAGGATGAAGAGCGCCAGAGCACCCGAATGCGGGACCTCTCGAGGCGTATGCGGGCTCATGGGTGGGGCCGCGGCGATTGGATCGGTACCCGCTCGACCTTCGCGAGCCGCGAAAAACGCAGGTAGATCACGGGCGTGGTGTATAGCGTAAGCAACTGGCTGACGAGCAGGCCCCCGACCAGCGTGACGCCAAGCGGTTGCCTCAGTTCACTGCCCCAACCACTGCCCAGCATCAGGGGCAAGGCGCCCACCACTGCGGCAAGGGTGGTCATCAGGATCGGCCGAAAGCGCAGGATCGCCGCTTGATGGATGGCATCCCGGGCCGAGAGCCCGTGCTCACGCTGCGCGACCAGGGCAAAGTCGACCATCAGGATGCCGTTTTTCTTCACGATTCCGATCAGCAGGATGATGCCGATCACGGCGATCAGATCCAGGTCGGCCGGCCAGGCGATCAAGGCGAGCAGCGCACCCAGCGCGGCCGACGGCAGCGTGGACAGGATCGTGAGCGGATGGATGAAGCTCTCGTACAGTACGCCAAGAACGATATACATCGTGACGATCGCCGCCAGGATCAAGAGCAGCGAGTCCCGCAGCGACGCCTGGAAGGCCAAGGCGGCTCCCTGGAAGGTCAGGTCGACGGCCGGGGGCCAGTCCATGGCGCCCCGGGTGGCTTCGATCGCAGCGACGGCCTGCCCGAGGGACGCCCCCGGAGCCGTGTTGAAAGACAGCGAGACCGCGGGAAACTGCCCGACGTGTTGAATGGCCAGATGCCCGGGGCGTTCGCTGATCCGGGCCACCGCGCTCAGCGGAATCTGTGCGCCGCCTGCGCCCGGCACGTAAAGCACATCGAGGGCGGCGAGCCCCTGCCGAAACTGCGGCGCGATCTCAAGCACCACACGGTACTGGTTTGATTGGGTGAACAGGGTGGAGACCAGGCGCTGTCCGAACGCGTTGTAGAGCGTGTTGCTGATGGCCGCGACCGTGACCCCAAGCCGCGATGCAGCGGCCCGGTCGATGTCCACATGGGCACGAAGTCCCCGGTCCAGCAGATCTGAGCTGACATCGGTCAGCAGCGGCTCCTCGCGCAGCCGGGCCAGGAGTGTGGTGGCCGTCTCGAACAGGGACTGCGCGTTGGGCGAACTGAGGAGCAGTTGGTATTGGGTTCGCGCGACCCGCTCCTCGACGGTCAATTCCTGCACGGGCTGAAGGAAGAGCGTCATTCCGGGAATCTGCCCCGCCCGATCCGAGAGACGACGGACAATTGCGGAGAGGGAATCGCCGCGACGCTCGGCTCGTGGTTTCAGATTGATCAGCATCCGACCGGTATTGAGGGTCGGATTATTGCCGTCGACCCCGATGAACGAGGTGAGGCGATCAACGGCGGGGTCTTCGAGAAGTGCCTCGGCCAGGGCTTGTTGGCGTTCAGCCATGGCGCGAAATGAGGTGGATTGCGTGGCCTCGGTCACCGCCTGGATGACGCCGGTGTCCTGAGTCGGGAAAAAGCCCTTGGGTGCCCAGACGTAGAGGCCGACCGTTGCGATGATCGTTGCGATGAACAACAACAGGGTGAGCGCGTCGCGCCGCAGAACGCGGTCGAGGCTGCGTCCGTATGCTGCGATGATCCCGTCCATCAGCCGCTCGGCTCGCGCGCTCCATCCAGAGGACGCATGCTGCGGGTCCCGACCCAGCCACCGCGCGCAGAGCATGGGCGTCAGGGTCAACGATACGACAGCCGACAAGAGGATCGCGACGGCCATCGTGACTGCAAATTCGTGGAACAGGCGACCGACCACATCGCGCATGAAGAGCAGTGGAATCAGTACGGCGATCAGCGAAATGGTGAGTGAAATGATGGTGAAACCGATTTCGCGAGCACCGTCGAGCGCAGCTTCGCGCGGTGTCTTGCCCGATTCGACATGACGCGCGATGTTTTCGATCATCACGATTGCGTCATCGACGACGAAGCCGGTGGCGATGGTCAGCGCCATCAGCGTGAGGTTGTTGATCGAGAACCCGGCCAGGTGCATGATCGCAAACGTTCCGATCAGTGAGAGCGGAACGGCGATGCTTGGAATCAGGGTCGCCCGCGCGCTTCGAAGGAAGACGAAGATCACCGTCACGACCAGCGCGACGGCAAACAGCAGCTCGATCTGTACATCGCGCACCGATGCCCGGATGGTCACGGTTCGATCGGTCATGACTTGCACATCGAGCGATGCGGGCAAGGTCGACTGCAGACGAGGGAGCAGTGCGCGTACGCGATCGACCGTGCCGATCACGTTTGCACCGGGTTGTCGGTGGATGTTGAGAATGACCGCTGGATTGCGGTCTGCCCAGGCGGCCAGGCGGAGATTCTCGGCATCCTCGACCACGTTGGCCACATCGGACAGGCGGATTGGGCGGCCACTGCGCCAGGCGAGGATCAGCACCGCATAGTCATCTGCCGATCGCAGCTGGTCATTGGCATCGATGGTCGATGCCTGAGCCGGACCATCAAAGCTGCCCTTGGCCTGATTGACGTTGGCTGCATTGGTTATCACTCGAAGGTCTTCGAGCGACAGTCGCGCTGCGGCGAGGGCGGCCGGATTGACCTGAATCCGCACGGCTGGCCGCTGGCCGCCGGTGGTTGCCACCAGGCCAACGCCTGTGACTTGAGAGAGCTTGGGAGCCAGACGGTTCTCGACCAGGTCGTTGACGCGCACGAGTGGCAGAGACGGAGAACTGATGGCAAGGGTCAGGATCGGCGCGTCGGCTGGGTTGAACTTCCGATAGATGGGCGGCATCGGCAGGTCGCCGGGGAGCAGGTTGCTGCCCGAATTGATGGCCGCCTGGACCTGCTGTTCGGCCACATCCAGGCGCATCGAGAGCGAGAATCTCAGGGTGATGACGGATGCGCCGCCGGAACTGATCGAGGACATCTGTTCGAGTCCCGGCATCTGTCCGAACTGTCGCTCGAGTGGAGCGGTCACGGCCGAAGCCATCACATCCGGACCCGCACCGGGGTACAGCGTGGTGACCTGAATCGTCGGATAGTCCACCTCAGGCAGGGCCGAGACGGGTAGAACACGCCAGCCCAGGGCGCCTGCGATCAGCAGGGCGACCATCAGCAAAGAGGTCGCAACCGGTCGCAGGATGAAGATCCGCGACAGATTCATGGCGAGGGCTGGGACTGCCGACGGGCCTGCATGCGCTGAATGAAGGCGGCGCGCTCCTCGGGCGTCATCGCCATGAATCGCTCCTGCACGGCCGGCGGCAGGCGGTCGAGCCAGGGAGGCCGTTCGGCGGAGCTGGCAAAGGGCGATGGGGCGGCCGTGCCGCCCGTCGGTACCGGGGCGGCAGGGGGCCCATTGCCCGGGCGGTTCGCTGCGGGCGTTCGCGGGACGATGACCTCGACGCGCGCGCCCGGACGCAGTCGGTCTGCGCCGTCAGTGACCACCTTGTCACCCGGCTGCAGACCCTCCGCCCGGATTGACACCCAGTCGCCGTCGCGTACACCGACCTCGACCGGACGAAGCGCGACACTTCCCTGCCCACTGATCAGATAGACAAACGTACCCGAGGCGCCGCGCTGGATGGCGTTGGCGGGTGCGGCCAGCGCCTGCTCCAGGGTGTTCAGGAAGAGCCGGATATTGACGAACTGATTCGGGAACAAGGCGCCGTCCCGGTT
>JBDLRB010000242.1:0-5402 GCA_039800205.1 Pseudomonadota bacterium
CGGCATCACGGTGAACTGCGTCCCGCCGGGCCGGATCCATTCCGAGCAGATTTTCCGAAACTACACGCCCGAATACCGGCAGTGGCAATGTGAAAACGAGATCCCAGTCGGTCGGTACGGCGAGCCGGAGGACATTGCCGCGCTGGTCACCTTCCTGGCCTCGCCCATTGCGGGTTACATCACCGGGACAGTCATTCCCGTGGATGGCGGCTTGCGGCGCTATCAGTTCTGATGGGCCAGGGGCCTGGCCTCAGGCCCCCACGCCCGATCGACCCGACATGCAGACCATTGCGATCGTGGGGGGCGGATTCGCCGGTACGGCGATGGCCATTCATTTGAGTCGCGAGTCAAAGCGCCCGCTGCGCCTGATCGTCATCGATCCGGCCGAGACGCCGGGGCCCGGGCGGGCGCATTCGTCGCCGCACCCGGATCATCGTTTGAACGGCCAGCCGGTCATGCACTCGCTTTACCCGGAGTCGCCGCTTCACTTCGAGCATTGGTTAGCTGCTTCCGGCACGCTTGCAAACGATCCGCGAGCGATCGCAGAGCAGGGGGCGATTTATGCCCGACGACAGGATTTCGGTCGCTACCTCGCTCAGGAGTTCCGTCGCCATCAGGAGGGCAATCCCAGTGCATCTGTACTGGAGCACCGCCGTGCAAGCGTGATCGCCCTTGAACCGGATCCGATCCGGCTTCAGTGTCTGGATGGGCCGTTGATTCAGAGCGATGCCGTCGTTCTGGCCTTGGGCTGGGGGCAGGTCAGGGCGCCCGCTGGGCTGGAGGCGGTGTCGGATCACCCGGCCTTCATCGATGATCCCTGGAGCTTGACGCGCCTGCGCGGCATTGCGCCCGACCAGACCGTTGTGCTCCTGGGGAGTGGCCTCACGGCACTCGATACGATGGTCACACTGGCCGAGCAGCGGCACCGCGGGCCGATTGTGACGGTGTCCCGGCGGGGCCGTCAGCCGCCGACGCAGCCCGTGCTGAAATCGCCGCTGTCGTCGGTCTGGGACTTGATGAATGCCTGGCCCGTGCCCTGGATTGAGCGCTACGGCCGACCCGCCGGCGCCCGGCAGGCGCTTCACACTTTTCGGGCGGAACTCGAGCGGGTTCGAGGGCAAGGACTCAGCGATCAGGCGGCTTTCGACGGCTTGCGCGACGCGGTCCGGCATTTCTGGCCGGACTGGGCGCCGATCGAAAAGCGCCGCTTCATGCGTCATCTGAAGGCGCATTACGACCTGGTCCGCTATCGTGCGCCGCCCCAGACCCGGGCCATCGTCGATCGGCTGGTCAGCGAGGGGCAGTTGGAAGCCTTGGCCGGCCGTGTGGTGGGCGCAACCGCGTTGGCGTCCGGCCCGATCGATCTGGAGATTCGGCCGCGGGGGGGACAAGGCCTGAGTCGGCTCCGCGCCGATGCCCTGATCAATTGCACGGGGCCTCAGCCAAGACCGAGCCGGTCCGGCAATCCCCTCTGGCTGTCCTTGATCGCCCGGGGCTGGGCCCGAGATCACCCGAGCGGCCTTGGGGTCGATGTGGACGGCCAGGCCCGGTTGCTCGGTGCCGAAGGTCGGCCCGTGCCCGATCTCTATGCGGTCGGGCCCGCAACGATCGGTCAGTTTGGTGAAATCTCGGCGGCCCCGCATATTGCGCGCCAGGTGCGCGAGGTTGCGAAGCGGCTGGCAAGCAACTGAGCGCACGCTCGGCGCCGCGCCATTTGCCCATGCGCTGGTAAGGTCGCAGCCAAATCGTTAAAGTTGCGACCCGGGTCAGGAGGGAGTATGACAACAGACGTTCTGGTGGTCGGGGGCGGTAATGCCGCACTCTGCGCAGCCTTGATGGCGCTCGAGGCCGGGGCAAGTGTTCGAATCCTCGAGGCTGCCCCGCGCGAGTGGCGCGGCGGCAATTCGATGCACACACGAAATCTTCGCTGTATGCACGATGCGCCTCAGGATGTGCTGGTCGAGGCCTATCCTGAGGAGGAGTTCTGGCAGGATCTGCTGCGGGTGACGGGCGGCATCACAACCGAATATCTGGCCCGGCTGGTGATCCGTTCATCGTCGACGTGCCGGCCGTGGATGGTCAAGCACGGCGTGCGCTTCCAGCCATCCTTGTCCGGCGCACTGCACACCGCCCGTACCAATGCGTTTTTCATGGGGGGCGGCAAGGCGCTGGTCAATGCCTATTTTCGGAGCGCCGAGCGGATGGGCGCTCGGGTCGACTATCAGGCCGAGACCGTCGGCATCGAGATGGAGGGCGATCGGTTCGTGGCTGCGCTCGTCGACCACCACCAGCCTGATGGCTCCGTGCGGCGCGAGCGGGTCGAGGCCCGTGCCTGCGTGCTGGCCTGCAGTGGCTTCGAATCCGATCGCGAGTGGCTGCGCGAAGCCTGGGGCGTCAACGAGCAGGGCGAGCATCCGGCCGACAATTTTCTGATCCGCGGCACCCGCTATAACCGCGGGGTGGTGCTTCGCGACATGATCCGCCACGGCGCCGATACGCTGGGTGACCCCACCCAGGCGCATATGGTGGCCATCGATGCCCGTGCACCCCTTTATGACGGCGGGATCTGCACCCGGATCGACTGCGTGTCGCTGGGCGTCGTGCTCAACCGCGATGCGCGGCGTTTTTATGACGAGGGTGAAGACTTCTGGCCCAAGCGCTATGCAATCTGGGGGCGTCTGGTGGCGCTGCAGCCGGGCCAGACGGCCTGGTGCGTGATCGACGCCAAGGCAGTCGGCCGTTTCATGCCGCCGGTTTTCCCCGGTGTGCGAGCGGATACGTTGCCCGAACTCGCGCGCTTGATCGGGATGGACATAGGCCGATTCATGGAAACCCTGAACGCCTACAACGCCGCGTGTCGGGTGGGGCGCTTCGATCATACGGTTCTGGATGATTGTCATACCGAGGGCGTGACGCCGGCCAAGACCCACTGGGCGCGCCCCATCGACACAGCGCCCTTCTTCGGATATCCGTTGAAGCCAGGCGTGACCTTTACCTATCTGGGCTTGCGAACCAACCAGACGACGGCTGTCCATTTTGGGGGGCGGCCCAGTCCCAATCTGTTTTCGGCAGGAGAAATCATGGCGGGCAATGTGCTCGGCAAGGGCTACACCGCGGGGGTAGGGATGAGCATTGGCACGGCCTTTGGCCGCATCGCGGGCAACCATGCCGCAGCCGCTGCGCTCGGCATCGAGCCGGTTGATCCGTGGGTGCTGGCCGATCAAGGGGAGGTCAGTCATGCAGACGCTTGAGTCGTTGACAAAAGAGGCACAGCGCCTGGGTGAAGGGGTGTCGGGTGCCGCGGTTCAGCGAATGTCAATTGGCGGATTGAGCGGGCCAGCCGCTGAGAGTCCGGCTGAGGTCGAAGTGGCTCGACAGATGGCGATCTGCAATGCCTGCCGGTACTGTGAGGGCTTTTGTGCGGTGTTCCCCGCCATGACCCGTCGGCTTGATTTTGGGCAGGCCGATGTGCATTACCTCGCCAACCTGTGCCACAACTGCGGCGCCTGCCTGCACGCTTGCCAGTACGCCCCGCCGCATGAGTTCATGGTCAATGTGCCGCGAGCCATGGCGCAGTTGCGTGGCCAGACCTACACTGATTACGCATGGCCTGCGGCGCTGGGGGGCTTGTATCGCCGCAATGGTCTGGTCGTTGCGCTGGCCCTTGCGTTGGGGTTGGCGCTCTTTCTGATGCTGGCTGCAGCCCGTCAGGGAGGCCTCTGGGGCGCAGTGCCGGAAGGCAGTTTCTATGCGATTTTTCCCCACAACCTGATGGTGTCGATGTTTCTTCCGGTCTTCCTGTTTGCGATGCTTGCGTTAGGCCTGGGGCTGACGCGTTTCTGGCGGGCGGTCAAGCCGGCGACAGGTGGCGCGGACCTGGGCGGCGCTGCGGCGGCCGAAGGCGCGCATGCGGCCTTGCGCCTCAAGTATCTGGACGGGGGGCACGGCGAGGGGTGCCACAATGAAGACGACGGGTGGACTCAGGCGCGCCGCCGTTATCACCACCTGACCTTTTACGGTTTCATGTTCTGCTTTGCGGCAACCAGCATCGCCACGATCTACCACTATGTGTTTGGATGGCAGGCCCCATACGGCTGGACCAGTCTGCCCAAGCTGTTCGGCATCACGGGCGGGGTGGCGATGGTGATGGGCACGGTCGGCCTGTGGCGGCTTCGCATGCGGCGCCACTCCGACCATCTCGAGCCGAGTCAGCACGGCATGGATCTGGGGTTCATCGCGCTCCTGTTCCTGACAGCCTCGACGGGGCTGCTGCTGATGCTGCTGAAGGAAACGGCCGCGCTGCCTGCGATGCTGTGCGTGCATCTGGGCGCCGTGATGGCGCTTTTCCTGACCATGCCCTATGGCAAGTTTGCCCACGGGTTCTATCGGTCGGCCGCCTTGTTGCGCTATGCCGTTGAGCGCCGATTGCCCAACAAGCTTGGCTTGTCAGGCGAATGAGCACACCGGGGACGGTGAACGTCCCCGGCGCCCGGTTGGGCCGATTCAGAGCGCATTGACCGGGATTTTCAGGTAAGACACGCCGTTGGCCTCGGGTGGGGGCATCTCACCGGCCCGGATGTTGACCTGAACCGCAGGCAGGATCAGCACCGGCATGGCGAGCGTTGCATCCCGACGGGTGCGCATCTCGACGAACTGTTCTTCACTGATGCCCTCCCGAATGTGGATGTTGGCCGCCCGCTGCTCGGCCACCGTCGTCTGCCAGGCAATCTCGCGTCCGGCGGGCGGATAGTCGTGGCACATGAAGAGGCGGGTCTCGCCGGGCAGTGACAGGATTCGATGGGTGGACCGGTAAAGGGTCCGGGCGTCCCCCCCCGGAAAATCGCAACGGGCCGTACCCACGTCGGGCATGAACATCGTGTCTCCGACGAACACTGCATCTCCGATCCGATAGGCCATGCAGGCCGGTGTGTGCCCCGGCACGGACAGCGCTTCGCCCTCGAGATCACCAAAGCGGAACCGCTCACCTTCGGCCAGCAAGTGGTTGAACTGCGAACCGTCGGTCGCGAAACCCGGTTCGAGGTTGAAGATGCCCTTGAAGACGGATTGGACCGTCCGGATCGATTCCCCGATTGCAATCCGGCCCCCGAGTCGCTCGCGAAGCCAGGGCGCCGCCGAAAGATGATCCGCGTGCGCGTGGGTCTCAAGAATCCAGTCCACAGTGAGCGCCTTCTCCTTGACGAAGGCCACCACCTTTTCGGCCGATGCGGTACTCGTCCGACCGGACTTCGGATCGTAGTCGAGGACCGAGTCAATGATTGCGGCATGCCCGCCCGTGCGGTCATAGACGACATAGCTGACCGTCCAGGTGGCGGGGTCGAAAAAGCCTTCAACGATCGGATTCATGATGAGCGCTTCCTGTTGCTGCGGTTGATATTCAAGAA
>JBDLRB010000243.1:0-6889 GCA_039800205.1 Pseudomonadota bacterium
GAGCGCTCGCTCGCGTTCCGCTTCGACGGGCATCTTCATGCAGGGTTCGAAGGCGATACTCTGGCGTCGGCGCTACTGGGTTCGGGGGTCGACCTCATCGCCCGAAGCTTCAAGTTTCACCGGCCGCGAGGCATCCGCGCCGCGGGCTGGGAGGACCCGAACGCCTTCGTCCATCTGCGGCACCCGATGGATGAGGCCAACGTACTGGCCACCCGACTGCCCCTGGTTCACGGTCTCGACGCCCGAAGCCAGCACAACTGGCCCTCGCTCGGGTTCGATCTGGGCGCGATGGCCAATCGCGTTCGGGCGTTGTTGCCTGCGGGGTTCTACTACAAGACCTTCAAGTGGCCGCAGCGTGCCTGGCCGTTTTACGAGCACCTGATTCGACGTGCAGCGGGCCTGGGTCGACGGCCTGAGCGCCCCTCGGTCCTGACCTCCGAGCGACGCCACGCGAAGGCTGCAGTGCTGGTGGTGGGCGCTGGGCTGGCCGGTGTGGCCGCGGCCCTGGCCGTAGTCCGGGCGGGGCACTCCCTGATCTGGGTCGATGATCGGCGACAGGTCGGTGGGGGGCTGGGGGACTGGGCGGAGGACCCGGTGCTCCGGATCGATGCATCGGCGCCCGGACCATCCCCGCATGGCGATGGCGAGCCCGCGGGCGAGTGGCTGCTTCGCGCACTCGCCGAAATTGAAGCGAGTGAGGCGGTCACCCGACTGTCGGACACCGTGGCTCTGGGCGTCTACGAGCAGGGCGAGGTGCTCGCGCTCGAGCGGTGCAGCCTCCAGCACGAGTGTGTCTGGCACCTGCGCGTCGATCGGGTCGTGCTCGCGACGGGCGCATTCGAAAGCCCTCTGCTCTTTCAGAACAATGATCGCCCGGGCGTGATGCTCGCCGGTGCGGCCGGGCACTATCTGGTGCGCCATGCTGTGGCCTGCGGTCGCCGCGTGGTGCTTGCCGGGCCGGGGGGGCTGCTGAGTCCGCTCGCTCGTCGCTTCCAGTCTGCGGGGGTCGAGGTCGCCGCGCTCATTGTTCCGGAATCGCCGTCCAGTCCCGAAGAACGGAACGCTCTGGTCGGGTCAACCGACTGTCCGGTGTTGTGGGGGACTGCACCCGAGGCGGTACGGGGCGGGCGCCGGGTTGAGGCCCTGAGGCTTCGCTCCCTGGACGGACCTCAGCGGGCAGCCATTGAGTGCGACGCGGTGCTGGTTCATGGCGGATGGGTTCCAGCACGACAACTGCTGGCTCACGCGCCGGGCACCTCCGCCCGGGACGGTTCATCCAACTGGATTCGTGCGGTCGGTGCGGCGGCGGGTCATGCCTCGGCGTCGGACTGTGTGGCGGATGGCTGGTTCAATACCCGTGACGCCCTCGAGCAGGCGTGGGGGGCGGGCGGGTCGGTGCGACCCTCCGGAGGCTCGATTCGAATGCCCCCGTGCCCGACCGGCTGGACGCATTCAGACGCGTTCAAACAGGGCGCGCAGGCCCGCAGCACATTCGTTGATCTGGCCAGCGATGTGACCGTGGCGGATATTGCGCTGGCCCAGCGTGAGGGCTACGAGGCGCCGGAATTGCTCAAGCGTTACACGACCCTGGGGATGGGTCCAGATCAGGGGCGCGGTGCTGGCCCGCTGGGCCTCATGCTGATGGCTGATCTGCGCGGATTGGCCACGGACACGCTCCCTCCAACCCGTGCGCGGCCGCCGTTTGTCCCGATCGCCTTCGGCACGCTCGCAGGCGCTGATCCCGGTCCAGTGATCCGTCCTTTCCGGGAGACGCCCCTCACCGGCTGGCATCGAGACGCGGGCGCGGTCATGTACGAATCGGGCGCGCACTGGCGTCGCCCGGGCTATTACCCGAGGACGGGAGAGTCGATGGCCGACGCCATCGCCCGCGAGTGCATCGCGGTCCGTTCTGCAGTGGGGCTGTACGACAGCACCCCGCTGGGCAAGTTCGAGATCGGCGGGCGTGACGCGACGGCCTTCCTCGAGCGGCTGTTGCCCTCCCGGGTGCATGCCCTCGCGGTCGGACGGGGTCGCTACGCCTTGCTGCTTCGCGAAGATGGGCGTTTGCTCGACGACGGTGTGCTGATGCGTTTGGGGCCAGACCGGTACTGGTTGACTTCGACGGCCGGTCACGCCGACACCGTGCACGCGTGGCTGGAGTACGCCCGCCAGTGGCTGTTTCGCGATCTGGCCGACGTACGCGTCACCAACGTGTCGGCGCACTGGGCGGCGATCGTCGTGTGTGGCCCGCAGGCCCGGGCGGTGCTCGCCCGTGTCGGAACCGATTGTTCGCTCGATCGGGCCGAGTTCCCGTTCATGGCGGTGAAAAACGCGCAGGTGTGCGGCCAGCCTGCCCGGATATTCAGGGTCAGCTTCACCGGTGAATTGTCCTTCGAGTTGAACGTGCGTCCGCGTGATGCGTTGCCGATCTGGCAACGATTGATCGAGGCCGGTCGTGATTTCGGCATCGAAGCCGTGGGCTCCGAAGCGAATCATGTCCTGCGGGTTGAGAAGGGCTTCATCTCAATCGGCCACGAAGCGGACGGCATCGCCAATCCGGATGATCTCGGTCTCTCCTGGGCGCTTCACCTGGACAAGGGCGATTTCATCGGTCGCCGTTCCATTTTTCGCGACCGATCTGACGGAGCGCCCCGCCCTCAACTGGTCGGGCTCGAGCTTGATTCGGGCCTCCCCCTGGAGGAGGGCGCTCAGATCCTGCCGGCGGGGGCCCGGCTGGGCGATGCTCATGCCGAGCAGGCGGTCCGCCCACAGGGCTTTGTGACGGCGAGCGTGCTGAGCCCCACCCTGGGGCGTCCGATTGCGCTCGCGCTGCTTGAGGGCGGGCGGTCCCGCTTTGGAGAAACCGTTCAGGTGACGGCCGTGCGACCCGGCGGCCCCGAGCGTGGACATGCGGGCCTGATCCTCCGGCCCGCGCGGGTGGTCCAACCTGCGTTTTACGATCTCGAAGGGGAGCGTTTGCGTGGCTGATGACGGTAGCGGGATCTCGCGGCGGCCCATGCAGGCGGCGTTCAGCGTGAACGCTTCGTGGCGACCATCGTTCTGGACAGAGGTTGCCGCGCGGCTTGCGGCCTGCGCCGGCGGGGCAGGTGCCCGGTGCCTGTCGCTTGGGGCGGGCGAATGGCTGCTGGTCGCTCCCCTCGACCGCGAGGCGGCACTTGCTCAAGCGCTCGAGGCTTGCCTGTCGGACTGTGACGCCGATCTGCACTGTGTGTCGGATGCCTGGTCCGCATGGGGGATCGGCGGATCGGTTCCTGCGGCCCGTGCGTTGCTCGCGCACGGCGCGGATATTTCCTGGCCCGCACCCGATGCGGAGCCGGATGACTTCATCTGGCGCGGTGCGCTTGGACCGTATGCCGTTCTGATCTGGCAGCGTTCAAGCGATCAAGCGCTTGAGGTCTGGGTCGAGCGGTCTTATTGCGAATCGCTGGGTTTCTGGCTGAGCCGACGCGAGGGCCTGACTGCGGGTTCTTCCGGCGGCGGAATGGCCTCACGTGAAGCGGCCTCCCGGGGGCTGGTTTCGCGCGGCAAGGCCGCGGGCGCCTGAGCCTCGCTCAACATGCCGATCAGGGCAACGAAGACCTTCGGGGTGCCGGCCACGATCTGCTCGGAGAACAGATAGTCCCCGTCCGCCTTGAAATTACCGACCAGTCCGCCGGCCTCGGTGATCAGCAGGCTGCCTGCTGCAGCGTCCCAGGGCGCAAGACCGAATTCGAAGAAACCATCCAGCCGGCCGGCGGCCACATAGGCGAGGTCAAGTGCGGCCGCGCCCGGTCGGCGCAGGCCGGCGGCACGAACCATGACCGAGCGCATGATCCGGATGTAGTGATCCAGCATGTCCAGTCGCTTGAAGGGAAAGCCCGTCCCGATCAAGGACTCGTCAATCCGGGTCTGCTTGGACACCCGGATCCGGCGGTCGTTGAGGTAGGCGCCCCGCCCGCGCGTGGCGGTGAAGAGTTCATCGCGACCCGGGTCATAGACGACGGCCTGGGTCACCTGCCCCTTCTGCATCAGCGCGATCGATATGGCGTACTGGGGAAAGCCGTGAATGAAATTCGTCGTGCCATCCAGCGGGTCGATGATCCAGATGTAGTCCGCCTGCCGGGGGTCGGCGTGCTGGGCATTGGGTGTGTGGCCGGATTCTTCGGCGAGGATAGAATGACCCGGGTACGCGCCGATCAGGGTTTCGATGATCGCCTCTTCGGCGGCCTGATCGACTTCGGTGACGAAGTCGTTGCGCTGCTTGCGAGCCACCTTGACCGTATCCAGATCGAGGCTGGCGCGATTGATGATTCGGCCGGCACGGCGGGCTGCCCGGACGGCAACGTTGAGCATGGGATGCATGATGACTGGGAGTCCTGGGCGGCAGTGGCGGTCAACCCTCGATTGTAAGGCAATGCTGTGAAAGGCCTCTCTTTCACTCCACCGGACTGGTTCGAGCGCATCCGATTCGTCCTGGTGCGGCCCTCGCATCCGGGCAATGTGGGTGCGGCGGCCCGGGCGATGCGGGTGATGGGCATGTGGCACTTGACCGTTGTCGCGCCGCGCTATCCCGGTGTCCTGTCGCATCCGGATGCGATTGCCTATGCGAGTGGTGCGGTTGATGTGCTGCAGGCCGGGCGCGAGGCTGAGTCGCTCGACGATGCGCTGGCCGATACCCACCTGGCAGTGGCCATCAGTGCAGAGGGCCGCGAATTCGGGCCGTCACCCCAGACGCCCGAAGTACTGGTCGACGCGCTCCAGGACGAATTGATGCGCGATCCGATGCAGCGCGTTGCCCTGGTGTTCGGGACCGAGCGGACCGGGTTGTCGATTGCAGAGGTGTCGCGCTGCCAGGCGCTCCTTGCGATTCCGACCGCGCCGGGTTACGGCTCACTCAATCTTGCGCAGGCTGTGCAGGTGGTCGCGTTTTCATTGGCTCAGGCTGCACGGCGCGCCGGCGCGACGATCCAGGCGCCGCAAGAGGCGGCGCGATATGCGACTCAGGCGCAAGTGGCGGCCCTCTTCGAGCATCTCGAGCAGGCCCTCATCGACATCGCGTTTGTCGATCCGCGGCACCCCAAGAAACTGATGCCTCGGCTGAGGCGCCTCCTGGGTCGTACGCGGCTCGAAATCGAGGAGGTCGATCTGTTGCGGGGCATCTGCACCCAAATGCAGAAGCAGGCGGGACGGTCTTGAGCGCTAGGGTCGCTGAGGGTCCACCCAGTGGAATCCGGTCCGATCCAGTCTGAGGAAACCCCCGCGTCGATCCGCCGCTGACCAGTCGGGCAGAACCCATCGACGGGCCGCACGGCCGGCGTCCGGCGCGCTCAGCATGGATTCGCCGGGCTGGTGGGTATGACCATGGATCAATCGCATGATGCCCTCTGCCGACAGGAGCGCCGCAACGTGCGCCTGATCGATGTCGCTGAGTTCCCGCTTTTGCTCGCTCTCGCTTCGTATCGCCCGTGCAATCGCCTGACGCTCGGTCCGTGGCCGAGACAGGAACTGTTGTTGCCAGGGCGTGCTGCGAACCTGCGCTCGGAACCGCTGATAGTCGAGATCGTCAAGGCACCATGCGTCACCGTGGGCCAGCATGACGGCTTCGCCGAAGCAGTCGATCACACAAGGGTCGTTCAGCATCGTCGCGGCGCTGCGTTGACTGAACCGGGTGGGTTGCCCGTCCGGATCGGGGAAGGGCGCATCAAGCAGGAAATCGCGATTGCCCCGAACGATGCCGATCTGGACACCCGATCGCGCGAGGCGATTCAGGCGGTCGATCAGCATGCAAACGATCGGGTCATCCTGATCGTCACCGACCCAGGCCTCGAACAGATCGCCGAGCAGAAACAGATGCGTGATCCGCGGCGCCTCACGATCAAGCGCATCGATGAAGAACGACGCCGTCTGCGGGTCGTGCTCGCCCAGATGCATGTCCGAGGCGAGCAGCGCCACATCCCGGCCGGCCAGGCGGCACACCGCCGCCCCGACCTCCGATTGCCTGGTTTCAGGCTCCGCAGGCATCGCTGATCCAGCCTGAGGAGGGGGCTGCCCGTCCGACCGATTATTTCGCCGGACTGATCAGCGTCATCGATTCGATGACGACGGGCTCGACGGGGACGTCGCCCATCCCGCCGACGTTACGGGTCTTCACGCCTTTGATCGCGTTGACCACTTCCATGCCCTTGATCACCTTGCCAAACACCGCATAGCCATGACCGTCCGAGCCCGGATAGTTCAGAAAATTGTTGTTGGACACATTGATGAAGAACTGCGATGTGGCCGAGTCGGGCACCGAGGTCCGGGCCATGGCCAGCCAGCCCGTGTCGTTCTTTAGGCCGTTTCGCGATTCGATGGCGATCGGACCGCGGGTGTTCTTGCGGCCACTGCCACCCTTGTAGAGCTCATCGGTGAAGCCGCCGCCCTGAACCATGAACCCATCGATCACGCGGTGAAAAATGGTGCCCGCGTAAAAGCCGTCACGGACGTACTGCAGGAAGTTTTCGACCGTTCGCGGCGCCTTGTCCGGGTAGAGCTCGATCACGACTTCGCCGCGAGAGGTCTTCATCAGCACCTGCGGCGATCCGGCAGCCGCCGCAGCGTCTTCGCTCATCGAGAGGGTAACCGCGGCGATCAGCGCGCCAATGACAGGGATTTTTTTCAGCATTTCGGAGTCTCCATCGGACTGAAGGGAAGGATCGGTAAAGAAGCAGGGGCGTGCCGCTAACGACCGGGGGGGCGGGCGGCGCTGTTTGACTGAGGGGTCAGACGCTCGATGAGTTCACGGGCAAGACGCAGCTTCGCTTGGGCTTCAGAGGCCTTGTCGAGCGTGCTGGCCTCCCGCCAGGCCCGCTCAGCGAGTCGAAGGTGAACGTCTCCGAGGTTCTCCCAG
>JBDLRB010000244.1:0-6131 GCA_039800205.1 Pseudomonadota bacterium
CCTGACGCAGCGACTCAAGCAGTTTGACGGTGAAATTTTCCTGCAGAAGCATGGGCATCTGAGGGGTATCGGCAATCATCTGACGGACGAGCCCGGGGAGCAGGTAGGGGCCGATCGTATAAATGACCCCGACCTTCAGCGGACCGGCCAGAGGGTCCTTCCCCTGCTTGGCGATTTCGCGGATGGTCCCCGCCTGTTCGAGCACACGGTGGGCTTGTTCAACGATCTGCTCGCCCACCGGCGTGACGGCCACTTCGGTTGAGCTCCGCTCGAAGATCTGTACGCCCAGTTCTTCTTCGAGCTTTCGAATCGCGACCGACAGTGTGGGCTGGCTCACAAAACAGGCCTCGGCTGCGCGGCCGAAATGACGCTCACGGGCAACCGCCACGATGTACTTGAGTTCGGTCAGGGTCATGCCTGTGATGATAGCAACCCGACGGTGACCGTGCCGCCTGAACCGGCAGCATCGGCACGGTCATCAGGCCTTCAGGTAGTCAGCCCGAGCACCCAGCCAACGTGCGATATGACGGTCCGCGTGCGCGGGGTGATCGCGCAACATCCTGACCGCGAAGCTACGGGCCTGTTCGACACGCTCGGCATCGCGTTCAAGGTCCGCAAACCGGAGCAAGGTCTGCCCCGACTGCCGAGCGCCCAGAAATTCGCCCGGGCCCCTGACCCTCAAATCGACCCGCGCCAGTTCGAAACCGTCCTGACTGTCGCGCATCGCCTTCAAACGATGGCGGGCGGCCTGAGAAAGCGGTGCATGGTAGAGCAGCACGCAAGCGCTTTGCGCCGTGCCACGCCCGACCCGTCCCCGCAGCTGGTGCAACTGCGCCAGTCCGAATCGCTCAGCGTGCTCGATGACCATCAACGAGGCATTCGGCACATCGACGCCCACCTCAATGACCGTCGTGGCGACCAGCACCGGCAGTCCCCCTTCGCTGAAGGCGCGCATGACCGCCTGCTTGTCTGCAGAGGCCAAGCGGCCGTGGACCAGTCCGACTGGGACCGGTGCCAATCGCTCAGACAAGGCTGCATGCGTATCCATCGCGGTTTGCAACTGGAGCGCTTCGGACTCTTCGATCAAGGGACAAACCCAGTACACCTGACGCCCGGCCAGGGCAGCCTCGCGCACGCGCTCCAGGACATCCTCTCGGCGTTCATCCGAAACCAGGCGGGTGACCACGGGGGTCCGACCCGGAGGCAACTCATCGATCACCGACACGTCCAGGTCGGCGTAATAGCTCATTGCGAGGGTGCGGGGAATCGGTGTTGCAGTCATCATCAACTGATGCGCCAAGCCCCCCTGGCGGGTACGCAATGCAAGGCGCTGGGCCACGCCGAAGCGATGCTGCTCATCGACGATCGACAGGCCCAGGCGGGCGAATTCCACCGACTGCTCGATCAGGGCGTGGGTACCCACCACCAGATCCACCTCCCCGGCCGCGATGCGCGCGCGCATGGTACGGCGAGCCGATGCGGTCATCGACCCTGCGAGCCAACCCATCCGAAAACCGACCCCCTCGAGCCAGGGGCCGAGCTTACCGAGATGCTGCTCGGCCAGAATTTCGGTGGGTGCCATCAAGGCCACCTGCGCACCGCGCCCCATGGCCTGACAGGCCGCCAGAGCCGCGACCACCGTTTTGCCGCTGCCCACATCGCCCTGGAGGAGACGGTTCATCGGCTGCTCAGCCGCCAAATCCGCAGAGATTTCATGCCAGGCCCGCATCTGCGCCCGAGTCAGCTTGAACGGCAGCGCCCCGAGCAAGCGATCCACTCGCTCATTGATCGCGAGGGGCTCGGCGCGCTGGGCCGAGCGCTCGGCGCGCGCGCGACGCAAGGACAATTGCTGAGCAAGCAATTCGTCAAAGATCACCCGCTGCCAGGCGGGAGGCGTACGCGCCTCGAATGCCTCTGGGGAGACGCCAACCGGCGGCGAATGCAACCAGCGCAAGGCCTCGTCAAGGCTCGGCAGTTGCAACGCAGCTGCGTACTCTGGCGGCAGGGTCTCGGGCAGCGAGACTGTTCTGAGCGCGCGCGTCACCGAAGCGCGGATCAGCCCCTGACCAATACCAGCCACCGTCGGATAGACTGGCGTCAGCACCTGTGGGATCGGCGTGGATTCGGTGACGATCCGATAACGCGGATGAACCATCTCTCCGCCAAACAGGCTCGTTCGACATTCGCCAAACGCACGCACCCGAACACCGGCCTTGAACTGAGCCTGCTGAACGGCATTGAAGTGCAGGAACCGCAGGGTGATCGTGCCGGTTCGGTCGCTGAGGTCGACGCGTAAGGACCGCCGCGGTGCGGGGTCGGTCCGTACGGACCGCACGACTCCCTCGACCTGCACCGGCTCGCCCCCCCGGGCGTCGGCGATCGGAACAATGCGACTGAGGTCCTCGTAGCGCATCGGCAGGTGAAGCAACAGATCGATTTCGCTTCGCACGCCCAGCCGTTCAAAGACCTCAAGGCCCTTTTTCGCATCCCGAACCGGAGACATTGAATCTCCTTCAACCGCGTCAGGCGCGACGCGAATGCGCGGACCGTCCGCGCCTGCGCGTGCTCACGACGCCGCCCGCAGTGACTCCCCGATCGGAAAGATCATGCAGGTGGTGGTTGCATGGGCATACAGACGACCCGCGGCGTCATAGGCGCGGCCTTCAGCCGTCCCGATCCTGCGCGACACGCTGATGACCTTGCCCTCCGCCCGGACCGGGCCGACCTTGTCCGTCAAGGGCCGGACATAGTTGACCTTCAGCTCAAGCGTCGTGTACCCAATGCCTTGCGCGAGGGTCGAGTGAACCGCACAGCCCATCGCGGAGTCGAGGAGCGTCGCCAGATAGCCGCCGTGGACGGTACCGATCGGGTTGTAGAACTCGAAGCGGGGGGTTCCCTGGAAGACGATTCGGCCGGCCTCCCATTCCACGGGGACAAAGTCCAGGGTCTGTCCGATCGGGACGCCGGGCAGCTCACCCCGTCCAATCCGCGTCAGAAATTCAAGCCCGCTGAGTCGCGCCATCTCCTCGATGGCGATTCTCCCTGAGGGCGCGCCCAGCAGACGCATCTCACGCTCACGGGCAAGCCATTCGCCCAGCGTCTGATCGAAACGGGACGAATCCCCTTCGTTGGGCAACCCGGCCGTGCCTGTCGTCTGGGCAAACGCTTCGCGACTCATGCGAAACCGATCTCGACCCGCTTGTTACGTTTGCCCTCGCTGCGAATTCGCAGCACCTTGACCGGTCCGATCTCGCTGGTATTGCGGACATGGGTGCCTCCACACGGCTGCAAATCGATGCCAGCAATCCGCAACAGTCTGACCCGCCCCTGACCACGCGGCGGTTGCACACTCATCGTCTTGACCAGCTCGGGCTGCGCATCGAGCGCTTCGTCGGTGATCCAGACCGTCTCGGTCTCTACGGCCCGCGCGATCAGCTCATTAAGCTGCGCTTCGATCCGGCCGGCATCGAGCAAGCTCATGTCGATGTCGAAGTCAAGCCGGCCCTTGTCGGGCGCAATGTTACCCCCGGTGACCGGCGCAACAACCACACAGGACAAGACATGCAGGCAGGTGTGAATCCGCATCAGGTCGTACCGCCGCGCCCAATCGATCCGAACCTCGACCGAATCGCCGACCGCGGGCCACTGCGACGGATCACCCTCAAGCAGATGAACAACGCTGTCCGGGGCCTCGCCTTTTCGTGTGTCGACAATACCAAGCGCGCGCCCATCCGGGAGGCGCATCTGGCCCGTATCGCCCGGCTGTCCACCGCCCATCGGATAGCACACCGTCCGGTCGAGTTCGACACCTCGCTCGCCGAGGGCGATCACGCGGGCTTCGCAATGCTGCAGATAGGCGTCGTCACGAAACAGGAGCAGCGTCGGCATGATGAGCGGTCGAACGAGCAAGAAGCGGAGACGCCGCGATAATACACGCCTGACCGCGCTGGCCGAGGGCCGAACACGGCGACCCGCCAATCGCGCGAACGGCTCAGCCGCCCCGCTTCGACAGGAAATAGGCCTCGAGCGCGATCGCCATCGTGGTCATCCCCAGCATCGCCGCGAAGATCAGCGCAAGCACTGCGACGATGACCGCAGACCAGCCGCTCGACGAACCGCGACCGGAGTTCGGGTTATGGCGCAGGTCCCAGCGCTCATCGGCCGTCAGCGCGATCACGATCGCCTCCACCATGCTGATCACGCCCACCAGGGCAAAGATGAAAAACCCAGGCTGTCGGAACCAGGGCTCGGTCCGCAGCGCCCAGCCTATCGCGGGCAGCGCGATCATCGGGTAGACCCACCAGACGGAGCTTTTGAGGTAGCGTCGATGCAGTCCGACCCAGCCGCCCAGGAGCGCCGCCCAGGCGGCCAGCGCCTTGCTGCGGTGGGGGGAGCGGCCCGGATCAAGACCGGTTTCACTGTTGGGGGGCATGAGGACAACCTTTCTGACACTTCGATTTTAGCGGGCGACTGAACGAGCCTCCCGACACATGGGGGCAATTCCCTCTCGATCCGAGGCTGAAACTGCGCCCGGGTACACTCAGCGCCATGGTCAAAGAACCCCCCTCCGACGCGCCGGTCATCCGTATTCGTGGTGCCCGCCAGAACAATCTCAAGAATCTCGATCTGGACATCCCCACCCGCGAACTGATCGTCGTGACGGGTGTATCCGGATCGGGCAAATCCTCGCTGGTCTTCGATACGCTTTACGCCGAGGGTCAGCGCCGCTACGTCGAAACCTTCTCGGCCTACGCCCGGCAGTTCCTCGACCGGATGGACAAGCCTCAGGTTGACCGCATCGAGGGCGTTCCCCCCGCGATTGCGATCGACCAGACCAATCCGGTCCGGACTTCGCGTTCGACGGTCGGCACCATGACCGAACTGAACGATCACCTGAAGCTGCTGTTCGCGCGGACCGGGCGACTCCACTGCCGGGTCTGCGCGCAGGCCGTTCGGCGTGACACCCCTGCGGAGGTCCTCCACGATCTCGGCCAACGGTCTGCGCTCGCGGGGGACCCGCGCCTGGTGGTCTGTTTCCCGGTCAAGGTTCCAGGAAACTTCACGGAGCAGGAGGTCGAGCAGCATCTCCTGGCTCAAGGGTACACGCGCATCCACACCCGAGACTCGGATCCGAAGGATTCATCGACGCTGATTCTTCAGGTCGTACAGGATCGTTTTCGCTTCAGTGCGGTCGACCGGGGCCGCATCGCAGAGGCGATCGAAATGGGTTTGCAGCGCGGGCATGGGCGCTTGACCGTCTTTGCCATCGACCCGGCCGAAGAGGGTCGAGGCGAGGCCTGGCGCTACAGCAGTGGGCTCCACTGCGCGCAGTGCGATATCAGCTATCAGGAACCGGTCCCCAGCCTGTTCTCCTTCAATTCGGCGCTGGGCGCCTGCGAAACCTGTCGCGGCTTTGGCCGGGTGGTCGGCATCGACCACGGCCTCGTCATCCCTGACGAGCGCCTGAGTCTGGCCGAGGGCGCGGTACGGCCCTGGCAGTCGGACAGTTTCAAGGACTGCCAGCGCGACCTGATCCGCTGCGCCCGCGCAGCAGGCATTCCAGTCGACCGGCCCTGGCGGGACCTTGACGAGCAGCACCGCCGCTGGGTGCTTGAGGGCGGAGACGACTGGACCGGAAAATGGCAGCGGGAGTGGTACGGCGTTGACCGGTTTTTCGAATGGCTCGAGACCAAGTCGTACAAGATGCACATTCGGGTGCTCCTCTCGAAGTACCGTGCGTACAGTCCTTGTCGCATTTGTCGCGGCGCGCGGCTGAAGCCGGACGCACTCCTTTGGCGGGTGGGCGACCTCAGCCTCGCTGATCAAGCGCTTGCGGCGGGACGGTACCAGCGGTTCATGCCCGCAGGCATGCGTTGGAACAGCGAACAGCTCGGCCAGACGGGCGGTCTTTCCATTCACGACATGATGCTGTTGCCGATCGGACGACTACGCGCATTCTTCGATGCGCTGGCGGCGGGGTCCAAGGCCGGGAACGGGTTCGATCCCGCGTCGGGTCAGGCGTCGAGTCCAGCGATCGCGCCCAGCGCACGCGACGAGGCGCTGGCTCAGTTGCTGATCGAAATCCGCGCACGACTCAGCTATCTCTGCGATGTCGGCCTGGGCTACCTGAC
>JBDLRB010000245.1:0-23096 GCA_039800205.1 Pseudomonadota bacterium
CCCCAATGCACGGACGGATCCATCAACACACGCAGCGGCGCGTTGCGATTGGCATTGGTGTTGTGGACAACGAATTTTTCGACGGCCGACGAATCGAAGCTGACAAAGCGCCCACCAAAGACCATCGCGCCCTGGGCCATGGTCAGGGGACCTGTCACCGAATCGATGTCATCGAGCACGATCGTCGCCGCGCCCGAACCTCGTACGTCGAGTGCGCCGTTCAGGTCTGTTTCGATCAGCGCGGAGCCACTACCGATCTTGATCCGCGTATCCGGCGAATCGGCTACCCGAATGCGACTTGAACCACCCGAGAGCGAGATTGTATTGACGCCCGTGCCAAGGTCGATGATGCCGCCACCGGAGCCGCCGACGAACTTGTCATCGCCATCGCCACCCAGAAAGTTGATCCCGGCGGCGGGCCCGCTGGTGAAACTGTCATTGCCCTCTTCGCCTTTGATGACGCTCCCTGGCGCACCACCGAAGATGATGTAGTTGTCGCTTCCGCCACGGCCTTCGAACTCGAGACGAGCATTCACGCCCGGTTGGACCAGGATGGTGTCTTTCTGCGGCCCGCCGACCGCAACGATACGATTGACGCCGTGGAAGGTCTCGTGCTGCCCCAGAGAGCTGACGACGATCGAGTTGCCCCCCAGCGAGGTAATCGTGTAGTCGGAACTGATGACCTTGTCGTAGACCGCCGGCCCGTAACGACCTGGACGCTCGCCGCTATGCAGGTAAACGGTATCGCCGACCTGATGAGCGATATCGGGCGGCCCTGCCCAGCTCCAGACGATGCCGAAGCCCACGCGAATCCCGACCACCGTCACCGCACCCTCGAGACGCGCATGTGCGGCGGTGAGTTCGATCAGGCCCTCAATGCCGGCCAGCGTGAAGTTGAGCTTGAACAGACCGAAATTGAGCGTGATATCGAGGCCCGCCTTGAAGCTCGCCCCAATGCTCTCGTTGCCGAACCAGATGCTCATCGAGGCATACATCCGGGCAATACCGAAATTGAGCTCGTAGCTCACGGTGCCCTTGATGAAGAATTCGCCGTTGGAACGGATGTAGCCGTTCACCTCGATGAACATGAAGTTGAAGAAGGGCAGACGCGCGCGATCGATCCTGAGCTCGAACACACCGTTCTGGACCTTGATTCCACCCTTGAGCGCCAGCTCGAAGGCCAGAATGTTCATCCGGCCATCGATCTCAATCTCAAAGATATTGGCCGGGATGATGCGCGCCGGCGTCCCGATCGTGTAGTAATCGGTGTCGCCGGTATTGATCAGCAGCGTACCCTTTGCCCGGATGCCGATCAGATCGACGCCCAGCGTCAGGTCCAGGACCGCACGCATCGCAAAGATCGGTGTGCCGTTCCGATTGAGAATCGCAGCCTGGGCCTCGACATTGACCGAGCCGAGCATCGCCAGATCGAGCGAGACCCGCATATCGAGTTGCAGGCCTTCGCTATCGACCAGGACGTCGATGCTGCCGCGCATCTTGATTTCCATGCCCAGCTTCAGCACGACCTCGGCCATGCCGGAAATCTTCATGCTGCGCGGTGTCGCGTCGACCAGGATGGGCTGGTTGTTGTCGTCGAACACCCGACCTTGCGCATCCCGCCCGCGGACCTTCTGGACCTTGTCGGTCGTGTTGATCTGCAGCATGAACCGGCCGCGAATCTCAAAGACCGGGGACTGAATCAGCGTGGAGCTCGGATTGTTCCCCCCGATATCAATCGAACCGTACAGACCCGTCGACGCGCCATCAAACACGAAGCCAAGCGTGCCGGTTGCACCCAGCGGTTCGAGAAGCGGAAGTTTGAGCTGGGCGGTGATGCCGAGCTCCATTCGGAACTCGCTGTTTCGCTTGACCGCAAGAATCTGGAACTGCCCCTGCAGCGCCAGCGCGCCGTCGAAGAGGCTCAGCATGCCCGCGCCGGACAGCGAAACGTAGACCACGCCGTTGCCGCCGAGATCAGGGCGACCGGGCGGATACGCGGTGATTCGGAACTCGGTAAAGCCGGTGTCCTTCACGAAGTCTTCGGGCACCTGGTAAACGATGTCGCGACCGAAGGTGTTGATCGCGACCTCGAGTTCGACCGACAGCTTGACGACCGACCCGATCGAAATGCCCTGCGAGATCACTGCGCGCAGTGCAAGCCCACCCGAATTGATGATCAGGAGTGCCGTCGTCCGGCTGGAAATCCCCTGACCCGCCGGCCCGATGCGCATCTGGACATCGGCAAAGACCTGGAGGCCTTCACTCTCGCTGATCCGGAAATCGAGCACACCGCGCATGTCGACCATGTCGAACAGGTTCAAGCGGGCCTGCCCGTACACGCGGATATAGGTTTCCTTGTAATCGAGCAGGATCGGCTCGCGCGGATTACCCGTCTCGATCGCGTAAGCGTTGTAGTCGGTGTCGTCCTCCGTGCCCGGCTTGAGGTCGGGACCGGGGTCGGTCCACTTGCTCTTGGACCAGTCGACCGTCATCGGACCGAAGCTGGGCTTGAATCCCGCCTGATAGGACACGGCCCCAGTCGCCTCGTCCTTGATGAGTTGACCAAACTGCAGGGACATCCTGAAGCCAAGGTTCAGGTCGATCTGGAGGTTCTCGGCCTCGAGCACCACACCCGGAATGCCCACCAGGCCGAGCTTGTCCAGACGGATCTTGGCCGCCAGGTAGACGCCGATACTGATCCGCGTCGTGGAGATGATCAACTCGCGGGCGATGATGAAGCCCAGATCGAGGTCCTGCAGCGCGATACCGACGGCAGAGGTGTTGACAAAAGGAATATCGCGCTCGTCAATCCGACCGTCGTTATTGCCATCTCGCCAGTACCCGCCCACGCCGATGAAGCCGAACGCGTCGTTGATCCCAAACGCGAGCGACATCACCTCGGTCTTTTCACCGTTCTGAAGGGTGACGGCATCACCGGCCTTCAGCGTAAAGGCCATTGAGGCGTACAACTGCAGAACGCCCGCGACGTTGATAGCCGCATAGCCAATCTTGGCCTGGACGATCATCTCTTCGAAATCGATGATCACCGCATTGTTGCCGCCCGCCGGCAGGGCATAGCCATAGGAGGCCTGAACTCCGTTTCGGTCCAGATCCTCGGTGACGTCCAGTTGACCGTTCTCGTTGCGGTCCTCGCCCGGATCCAGGCGTCCGTTGTTGTTGATGTCCTCGTCATAGGTATCGAAGACGCCGTCCTCGTCACGGTCTTCGGGCGAACGCGGGAAGCTTGAGCGCCAGTCAATCGTCGGCGCACCGAACAACTGGATGGCAAGGTTCACCTCGGGGCCTGCGCCGTCGAGGTAGAACTGGTTGATGTTGACCTCGACGTCCTCGGCCCGCACATCCAGAACGGCCCGGTCAATACCCACCAGACCGGCGTAACCCACCTTGGCCTTGACCGCAATGAACCACGGCTTGATGGGAAGATCGAAGGGCAGGAAGCTGAGGACCTGCGGCATCATGATCGCGACGCCGAAGTCGACGTTGTCGATCACCATCCCCACGGCACCCTCGTTGATCTTGTCGGGCAAACCGTCCGCGTTCAGATCATCGCCGTAACGATAGGGTCCATTGATACCGACGAAACCGGTCAGGTTGGCCCCGCCGATCGTCATCGTGTCCATATTGATGCGGACCGAGTCACTGCCGGTCAGGTCCTGCATCAGGTACTTGAAGCCACCGAGATTGACATCGGTCGGCAGGATCGCGCCCTTGGTGAAATTCAGCGAGCCCCGCAGGTGCAGGAACTGCGAGATCATGATTTCGGCAAGACCGATATCGACGCTGACCGTCACCGGCTCGGTGAAATCGATGTAGAACTCTTCATCGAGGCCCGTATCGATTCGGTAACCGCGCGGACCGTAAACCGGCCCGATCAGGGTATTCAGGAAGCCCAGGCTGTCACCGCCGATTCCGAAGCTCTCAAGCGTCTCAAGTACGCTGTCGAGACCGTCGATCCCCAGACGGTTGGCCTTCCAGTTGATGAAGGGCAGACCGCCCGATTGGGGCAGGCCCTTGATCGAGCTCGTGTTGACCTTGACTGTGACGTCCTGCACCGAGAGCTTCATGACGTCGCCCATGCCGACCAAGCCGGCATAGCCGATCTTGGCCTTGAGCGCCATGTACTTGGGCAGGTACTGCTGAATCGACTGGGGTAACTCGAAACCGGCGATACCCGTCGGCGTCGCCATGATCATGCCGAAGTCGAAATCCTCGACCGCGAAGCCGACCCGGCTGGGCGAATCGGGTCCTCCGATGCCGATGAAGCCGCGCATATTGAGACCACCGATCACCATCAACTCGAGATCATGGTAAAGCGTATCGAGGTAACCGCCGGTGAGCTCCTTCAGCACGCCGGAATCAGCCGGCGCGAACATAATCTTTTCGCCCATGCTGAAGACGAGCGAACCCTCCAGATGGATGAAATCGAGAATGGAGACCTCGGCCCAGGTAACGCGCGCACGAATCTCAGCCGCTGTCTCGAAATCCATGAAGACCGAGTCGCCGCCCGTCCGGATCTCCAGACCCTGGTCGCCAAAAGTCGCCTTGTAGTCGATCGGCGAGACCGGCATGCCGTTACTTTCCGGCGCCTTGTTCATCTCGAAGAAAACGTCCTGCAAATCGACACGCAGGAAATCGCCGAGCCCGACGATACCCGCCTGCTCGACGTTGACCTTGACACCGATGTCACCGGAGTTCCAGGCCACAACACCCAGATCGACGTTGCGGGCATAAATGCCCATCACATTGCTGGGGGGCGGCTCGGGGCCGAAATACGGCCCGTTGATACCGAGGAAGACATTGACATCCGTGGCCGCAAACGCCACATAACTGGTCGGCTTTTCCTTACCAGAGCGCGGCAGGATGCCACCCGTGCTGACCGCCTTGGAACCCATGCTGGCGAGCGTCACACCGACATCACCGCTGACATACAGGACACTGCCAATGCTCAGCAGCACATCGTTCAGCAGCACCTGGGCTTTGGTGCCCGGCGTGCCGGGCATGTCGAAGGTGAATTCGCCGTCGGCAATCGGAAGTTTGATCTCGACATTACCCAGATCAAGCCCAAGGCCGAAAGGCACCGAGACGGGAGTCGCCGAAAAATCGATCGTCCGGTCGAGTGCGTCCGCCGAGCTGATCTCCAGATCGATCGACTGAGTCTGTAATTGGAAGCCGGGAATCCCCACGATGCCGGCAAAATCTGAGTGACCTTGCACGGCCACCCAGGCGCCTCCGCTCGTCGGGCTGATGAAGATCGCCGCGGCGATGGTGAGGTTGTCAATTGCAACGCCCACGCCGTCGTTTCGCGAGCCCACACCCGCGAAGATATCCATTTCGGGCAGCGCGAAGCTGACGTAGAACACCTCGGTGGTGCTGCCGTCACTCAACTGCACCGTCTGCAACTCGAGCCGGAAATCGAAATCGTCCTGAACCTTGACCAGATCAAAGAGGTTCAGTTCGAACTCGCCACCGAAGTTGAATACCGAGCCGAAATCGGGTCGGGTACCCGGCGCCAGATTGTCGAGGTTGAAGTCCGCAAGCGTACGGGTCAGACCCGCCCCGGGCCGACCGAAGTCGATCGGCGTACGGTCGAGATCGATGACCGCTCGATCGCTGGACAAGCGCAGGAACGACAGATCGATATTACGCGCCTCGGCCTTTACGCCGGGCAAGCCAACGAAGGCAATGCGCCCAACCTTGGTCGACAGTTGAAGCCACTCGCGGTTCTGCTGGGCAACGTCCTTGTAGATGCCCAGACCCAGATCAAGATCTTCGAGCAGGAAGCCAACCTGGGTATCGCTACCGCGATAGCCGAGGAAGCCATCGACACCGATCGCAGCAAACTCGAGCGCGTCGACGGTGACGAGATCTCCGTTGGTCAAGCGATATTGCTTCTCGCTTGAGTTGAAGCTGAACGATCCGCTGAGGGTCATTGCACCCAGCAGGGTCAGCGTGAGATCCGCCTTGATGCCGATCTGCTCGCCCGCCATGTCCAGGGTAATGTCGGACATCCCGCTACCACTCGAGACGTTCAGGCCCGGCAACGAGACGCCCAGGCCTTCCTTGAGTTGCAGGGGCCGGCGCTGATAATTGATCGAAACACCGTCGCTCGCGGCGGTGTTCACGATGAACGACGCATTGCGAATGTCGAAGGCGAGCAGTTCCTCGAGCCCCTCGAACGCGATCCGATCACTGGTGGCCACCGACGTGACCCAGACCCGAGACGGGTTCAACAGGTCAATCGCAACAGCGATACCGAAGTCAGCGTTATCGATGCGGAAGCCGATATCGCCCGAACCCGCCATGAAGTTCAGGTTGCTCTTGGCAAAGCTGAGCATGGCCACAGGCGTGGTCGACCCATCGCTCAGTGCGACCGTGACAAAGGTCTGCACCACATCGAGGGTGATGGTCTCGTCGATCAGATCGAACGCGCGGAAGGTAAAAGTGCCGCCCAGCTTGGCGTAGGGCAAATCGGTCCGATCAAGGACATACTCGAAACCGTAGTCGGAGATCGGCATCGGCAAACCGGTCTGACGACTGAAGTCGACCAGCGTGCCGTCCATGGCATCCAGGTTGAGTGCCGCGATCAGATTGGTTCCGGAGATCTCGACCGCATCGACACCAATGAGGCCTGCCGCACCGACCTCGGCCTTGATCGACTTCCAGCGACGGGGATCCTGACCCGGCGCGGGCTCGGCTTCAAGCATGTCGAGCACAACGAAGCTGGCATCGGTGATCCCGAAGCCCATCGCATCCGGTGTACCCGGGTTCGTCCCGATGAAGAAGGTCGTATCGGTGGCCCCCACCGCCAGCACGTTGACCTCGACCTCTTCACCCGTGTTCAGACGCACCTTCTCGGAGGTCTGTTCGTAGATGATGTTGGTCTCAGCGTGCAGAAAATCGAAGGCCTTCAGGCTGACGTAGCCCGTCGCCTGGATACGCGGACCAATGCTGCCCGGCATATCCATGAGGATCGTCGAAGCGGTCCCGAAGGTGGAGCCCTGTACACGCGAGGCGGCATAGTCGACCGTCGTCGCATCGATCGGCGAGGGCACCGGACCGTAAGGCGTGTCGACCAGAATGTAGGCGTCCATGTTGACGTCGACATCGATCCGCTCGGCGCGGAGCTCGAAGCCAGAGGGCAAGCCCACGAATTCCACCCGGCCGGCCGTCGCCTGCAGCGACACCCAGTGACGCGTCAGTTGCTGAACCAGTGCGTCCTTCTCGCGCAGGAACACAAAAGTGAAGTTGACGTCCTCGAGTTCGATCCCGGGCCCGCCCGGAATACCGACGAAGGCGTTCAGATCGCCGGCACCGAACGAAAAGCCCTGAACTTCGACCTGCTGAAGCAGGCTGGTGACGCCACTCGCACTGACCTCGTTCCCGTCGGGCAACTGCAACATACCGTCCGGCCGCACGTTGAGCGGACTGACGTGGGAGAGCACAACCGTACGCGACAGGATCGCTTCGAACGCGAAGGTGCCCGACACCCGGAAGAAATCCGCCACCCGGATACCGATGTTGAGCTCGGCCCCGATGAATTCGCCCTTACCCCCCTCGATATCGAGCACGTAAGTTGAAGTCGACCCGACGTTGACGCCCAGGTCAGTGCGCGTTCGCGCATAGTCAACCACCGAACCGTCGGATGCGGCGAGGTTGGCCGCGATCTTGACATCCTGAATATTCTCGATCTTGAAGGAGGTCTCGGGGAGGCCGACAAAGCCGATCTCACCGGCCTCAGCCTGCAGCGAGTACCAGGTACGCCCGCCTTGCTTTTCACGAACGTACGCAAAGGCAAAGCCGATATCCTCGGCGATGAAGCCGATGCGCTTGCTGGGATCCGGGTCGGGCACCCCCACAAAAACGTCGATGTTGCCGCCGGTGATCGTGATGGTCTCGGCCGTCACGGTGGAGCGAGTCAGGCCGCTCGCCACACGAACCTGCTTCTCGGTCTTCTCGAATCCGATGTTGCCCGAGACGGTAAAGACGTCCATCAGGCTGGCCCGGAAGCCCAACGCATAGAACGCGATCGTGTTGGCGCTGATCGCCTCGTCGAAGGTGTAGTTGACCTGGGCTGCAGAGATCGTCGTACCCTGGGCAATCGTCGTCTGATCGTTCGTGTAGCGAATGATCACTTCCTGAACGGATACGCTTGCAAAATTCTCGATGCCGAGCTCGAAGGTGCCGTTACTCATTTCGAAGGCAAACTTGCCGTTGCCAACGATCAGGCCGAAATCGGCGTGGAGCAGTCGAACGTAAGCGGGACCCACCTCCAGCGTGGCCGTAATGTTGTTGCCCGCAGCAACGATATCATCACCCACCATCTTGAAGCCGAGGTCGCCCGACAGCTCGACAAAGCCACTGATCCCTGCACGGAAGCCCTTCACGCCAAAGGCAATCGTATTCGCCGCAATGGCTTCCTGGAAGGTGTACTCGATGTCGAGCACACCAATCGTCTGACCGGCTGTAATCGAGGTGCTGGCGTTCGTGTACTGGACGATGACCTCGTTGGCACGGACGGCCTCGAAGGTGGCAATGCCCATTTCGAAGCTGCCACGGCTCAGTTCGAAGGCCAGCTTGCCCTCGCCCGCCATCAGACCGAAATAGGCGTTGTTCAGACGGATGTAAACGCCTGCTTCAAGCGCGGCGCTGACATTGTTGCCCACCGCAATGATCTGGTTGCCTGACTTCTTGAAGGCCAGGTCGCCGCTGAGACTGACGAACCCGGCGATATCGGCCGAGAAGCCCTTGACACCAAAGGCGATCGTATTGGCCTGGATGGCCTGCGCGAAGGTGTAGTTGATATCCAGGACACCCACCGAACGCCCCGCAGCGATGGTGGTCGAGCTATTGGTGTACTGAACGATGACTTCGCGAGCGCCGATATTGAAGAGGGGTTCGATCCCAAGATCGAAACTGCCACGGCTCAACTCGAAGCCGAATTTTCCATCGCCTGCAATCAGGCCAAAGCTGGCATTGTTGAGTCGCGCGTAGACCGGGCCCGCCTCAAGTGCAGCGTTGACATTGTTGCCCACAGCAATGATTTCGCTGCCTTGCTTCTTGAAGCCGAGATCACCACTCAGGCGAACAAAATTGGCGACGTTGGCAGAGAATCCCTTGACGCCGAAGGCAATGGTGCTGGGCAGCAAGGCCTGTTCAAAGGTGTAGCCAATATCGAGGACGCCAATGGTCGTGTTCTGCGCGATCGATGTGCTCGCGTTCGTGTACTGAACGATCACCTCTTGCGCGGAGACTCCGGCCAGGCCCTCGATCCCCGCGGCAAAACTGCCGTTACTGAGTTCGAAGGCCATCTGGCCATTGCCCGCCAGCAGACCGAAATCGGCATCGGCCAGTCTCACGTAGACGGGACCTGCCTCAAGCGACGCGTTGACGTTGTTGCCGACCGCAATGATCTGGCTGCCCTGCTTCTTGAAGGCCAGATCACCACTCAATCGAACAAAATCAGCCACATTGGCCGAAAAGCCCTTCACGCCAAAAGCGACCGTGCTGGGCAACACGGCCTGCTCGAAGGTGTAGGTCAGGCCCAGCACGTCAAGCTCGGTATCCGCCGCAATACTCGTGGTCGCGTTGGTGTACTGAACGATGACTTCGGTGGCCGAGAAGTCCGCCAGACCCTCGATGCCCGCACCAAAGCTGCCGTTGCTGAGCTCGAAGGCGACCTTGCCGTTACCCGCCATCAGGCCGAAATCCGCATCCGAGAGGCGGACGTAGACGGGACCAGCCGTCAGTGAGGCTGACATATTGTTGCCGACAGCAACAATGTCGCTGCCCACCTTGCGGAAGGCCATGTCGCCGCTGAGGCTGACGAAGTCGGCCACGTTGGCGGAAAAACCTGTGACGCCAAAGGCAATCGTGTTCTTAGCGATGGCACGCGTGAACGTGTAGCCCAGATCGGCGATCTCGACCGCGCGCCCCTGAGCAACCTCGGTGTCCGCATTGGTGTACTGAACGATCACCTCATCGGCCGATACATTGGCCAGGCCCGCAATCGAGGCATCGAATTCGCCCTGCGAAAGCTCGAACGCGAATTGCCCATTGCTGTCGCTGTACAAGCCGAAGGCTGCGCCGCTCAGCTGGACGTAGACTGAATCGCTGGCCGCCAGGCGTGCGGTGATATCGCTGCCTGCGGCCACCAGCAACTCATCGCTGCCCTGGGTCTGCACGCCAAACCCGAAGCGCCCCGATAACTGCACGAAGCCGGAGACATCGATGGTCAGCGTGCCGACGGCCTCGAGCACCTCACCGCGCGTGCCGTCAAGCGTCAGCTCATAGACAGCGTCGGCGGCCGTGCCGTTGCGCACCTCGAGTTCGGTCCAACGGCCCTGGGATTCGTCATCGGCGTCCTTCCACCCGTAGTCGACGACCATCGTACGAAGCGGCAGCGCCTCGCGGACTTCGGTGTAGCCGGACTGGACCAGCTCGAGACCGGACGGCGACGCGGTCGCGACCACCGCAGCCGTAACGGACTGGACATCGACGCCACTCAGGCTGCCACCAAAGCGAAGTTCGAGTTCCTTGCCGCCATAAAAATCAAGCGTAGCCGTCGCATTGAAGCCGCCACCCACGAGCGCAGACAGCTCGCCCATCGCCGTATCGATCGCGGCCTGTATCTCGGGGGCGCTCATGCGCGTTGAAAGCTGCGCGGTCGTGGCGCTCTGCCCAGCGTGCGTGAAGCTGAGCGTATATGCAGCGTCCGGACGCGTGGTTTCGATACTGACGCGCTGGACTTCACCCGTGACCGACTCGCCCTGGACCACGTTATAGGGCTGAACGACCGCGAGGTTCAATTCGCCAAAATGGCTGGTCACCTGCGGGATATCCTGACGCGCCAGAGCACCCTTGAACTGCAGTTCGAAGGCTTGGCGCGCATCGCGGCTATCCTGGGTGTCGATCGCGACATCAACCGTGTTGGCGCCAAACAGGCCATCCATCGCGCTCTGAATGTTGGCTCTGAGTGTGGCCGACGATGCACTCCAGTCGATGGGAGCGCTCTCGAGGGTCAGGCCGTCGGAGTCGACGTAAGAGATCGTGAACGAACCGGACGGCGAATCCGGGGTGACGTCAACCGCAGACACGCCCAGGGTCGAGACGTCGACCCCTCGGAACGCTGCCCCGCTGTACTGCAGCTGCCATTGATCGGCCGCCGCGCCGGCACTGACGGTCGCGGTCCGACCCGAACCGCCCAAGGCGGCATTCAGAGCGGACTGCAGGTCGGCAGCCGATGCATCAAAGCTGATGTCGGCGGTCGTGTAGCTGCGTCCGCCATGGCTGAGGGCCAGACGGAAGGTACCGGTCGCGTCAGCGCTCCCGCGGTCCAGGGTAACGAGCTGTTGCTCAAGCTTGGCAGGCGCGCCATTCTGGACAAGCGAGTAATCGAGCGGTGTCTGGAAGACGATGCCCTTGCTGGCGATGTCCGTCCAGTCGAGATCGCCCACAAATCGGACGATATACCGCTCCCCGCCCACATAAGCCGGATCGTGGGTGACTGCGATGAAATCAGGCCGTGCCACGCCCCCGGTCAGGTCCTTGGTCAGGTCCGCATACGCAGACTTGAGGTTGGCGATATTCTGGGCGATGTCGCCCACCACGAAACTGCCCCGCCCGGTTTCCGCCGGCTTTTCTGCACCCTCTACGGTGAGCGCCAGCGTATTGAAACGAGTCCCTTCGAGCTCACCGCCCAGGCTGATGGTGTAGGTGTCTGCGACACGCGGACCGACGGTTACAGTCAGGCCCGCAATCGACGACAAGGCCGTACGCAAAGCCGTCTGGACCTCTGAGGAGGTCGCCGAGCCGGCAATCAGGCCCGTTTGATACGTCTTCCCGAGGTAGGCGAGCGACAGGCGGTAGCCGTTGTCCAGCGCGTCGTCGAAGAGTTCGACGTCCTGCACCTGCGCCACGCCCACCACGCCGGTCGTCAATTCACGGACCGAAGCCGACGCATTGACCAGACCCGATGCGCCCACAGTCAACAACGTGACCGGTCGTTCGCTCAACGCACCGCTGAATCGAATATCAAGACCCAGACGCGTGCTCCCTGAAGCACTGGCGTTGAAACTGACCGAAACGCCATTGGCCCCAATACTGCCCAGCCCGGTCAATGCCGTCTGGACACGCTTGGCGAGCACGGCCCCATCCGTCGTGTAGGCGATGGGGGCTGTGGTCTGACCACCAAAGGCCAGGGTGAAGGATCCCCCGGGTACGGCTCGAGTGGGCGAGGTGTTGACCGTCAGGAGCGACAGGTCACGGCCGCCGAAGGCCCCGTCAAAGCTCACCAGGTAGTCCGAACCCTCTTTGGTCACCGATACCGAACCGGTCCCTAGCGCCGCATTCAACGCGAAGGACACCGTCGCTGCATTGGCACCAAACTCGATACCCGTGGTGGTGTAGGTGCGGGCACCGTCTACCAACTGGAGACTGAAGCTGCCCGCGCCCTGCGTGCTGAGACTGATGCGCTGAACCTCGTTCTTTGCCGGGCCGCCCTCGGCCAGACGGGTGTAGCTATACCCCGTGTTGGACGTCTTACCGCTGCCCAGGAAGAACTGGAATCCCATTGCGGGGATCGACTGATCCGCCAGGGCCCCGGTGAAACCAATCACGAAGCGCTGTTGGCCTCTGTTCTTGCTGGCAAAGGCCGTGTCTTCGGTGACGGTGATTGCATCGGCACGAACCTGATTGCCGGTCAGACTCTTCAACAAGGTCGCATACGCGGTCTTGAGCTCGGCAATCGTCTGAGCGGTGTTGGTGACCCCTCGATAGACGCCCTTGATCTTGGTGGCTGGCGCGTCAACCCGGAAGACCTGGTATTCCTGGATCACCCGGTCAGCCTTGAAAACGATCGCGATCTGGGCGGGCAGACCCGCATCACCCTGGGTGACCGTCTGAACGCTGGCCGTCGCCGAGGAGGCCTGAGCGCTTGTATCGCCGGTCAAGATCAGGCGCTGGACTGCATCGACACCCAGTACCGGCCCGGTCTGCTCGGTAATCAAGCCTGCCGTAGCAAAGAACACCTCGTAGTCGCCCGCCTGGTTGGGGCTCGTGAAGATGACTTCGTTGGTCTCCGTCAGACCAGGCTGTCCCTGGGTGGTCGTTGAGACCTTGACCGATGCCGGCGGCGGCGCGCTGGGCAGTGCCTGAACGATGATCTGTTTGATCTCGCTGACGCCTGGATTGGCGGCTGTCTCTTCGCTCACCCCAATGGTGACCGCCGCGCGCTCGACGGCAACGCCGAGCTCGTCAACGCCGATCTCATCGGGCGTCTTGCCTTCAAGATCGCCCACGAACTCGACCGTGAATCCCTCGGATCGGTTACCGGTGATGGCGACGTTACCCTCGCCGATGCCTGGCAAGGCTTCGAAGCCCGCCACCAGCGCAGCGACGATGTCGGAATTGCCCATCGCGGCCGTGATCTGAACCGCCTGGTCCGCTGCACCCTTGGACAGCGTGACCGTACCGACCAGGTCCGACGGAATATTGAGCGCAACCTGTGTGTTGACCCGTGTCTCAAGGCGCGAAACAGCGTCGAGCGTCACGCCCTGGTTCAGGTTGACGACGATGTCCTCAACCTGTGCCGTCAGCACGCTCAGCCCGGTGAATTCGAGCGAAGTCGCCGTTGCCTGAAGACTGGTGAAGTTCCGATCCGGGTGATTGGGGTCAGTGATCAGGGCCAGGCCGAAATCGAGTCCACCCAGGGACAAGCCAACCGCCTCCGGGTTGAGATTGCCGTCTGCATCGAGCGCGCCATTGATTCCGGCGAATGCACTGACATTACGACCGCCGATCGTGACCAACCGCGCCTTCTCTACGGTGGTCCGGACGGGCTCGAAGTTGCTGTCGGCATCGGCCACTTCGATCAAGGTGACCGGCTGCGTCCGCTGCTCGATGGCGAATTCGCCCTGAACGTTCACGAAACCGAACAGATCGAGCGTCAGCTCGGCCGAGGCCTTGATCACCTCGCCTTCGACGCCCCGCATGCTCAGATCGATGGCGTCGCCCGCGCTGTTGGTCCGAACAGCCAGCGCCGTGGCCCCATCGGCATAGTCGACGACCGGACTTTCGATCGCCCCGATCGATTGGTTGATCGCGACACTGATGGTGCGTGCCTGAGCGGTCAGGCCGGCAATGCCCTCGAACGAGAGTTGCTCGGCCCCCGCCTGCAGGCTCAGCCAGCGGCGTTCGGCATTGGCTCGATCGGTCAACAAAGCCAGACCGAATTCGGCCTCGTCAAGCGACAAGCCGATCCGGTTGTCCAGATCTCGTCCGTTGACACCGACAAACGCATCGAGCCCGCTGCCTCCGACGGCGAGCAGATCGGCATCGACCGTCTCGACCACGCCATCGTCATCCGCAGCGAGTTTGACCTGAGTTCGGGAGAGCTCGAGGGCGAGATTGCCCTCGAGGGTGACGAAACCAAAGACATCCAGGCTGAGCTTGCCCGATGCCCGGGTGAGTTCACCCAGCCCACCATCGCTACTCAAGGTGACCGATGCCCCATCGGGCCCAGCCAGCACTTCAAACTGGCGGAAGCTATGGTCGATGACCACATCTGGGTCGGTTCCGACGCCCGCGATACCGCGGTTGATTTCGACCCTCAGGTCCTCGGCGCCGACCTCGAAGCCATCGATGCCGATGAAGTCCACACTGCCGGCCTCGGCGACCAGCGTTGTGAATGAACGACCGGCGCTGCCGTCGTCCTTGATTTCACTGGCCAGCAAGAGACCAAAGTCGACGTCCTCGAGCGATAGACCGACCGCATCCGCGGTACCGCCATTCACCCCAGCAAAGGCATTAACCTCACTCGCGCCAATCGTGAGCACCCGGGTCTTGATCTCGGTGGGTGCCCGGGCAAGAGCGGGGTCATCCGACAGATTCCCGTCGTTGAGATAGAAGATTTCGTCTCGGCTTTCGATGGCAAAACCGCCGCTCGCCTGGAAGAAACCAAAGGCGTTGATGTTGGCGCGCGCCGCAGCACGGAGCAACCGGCCCTGGCGACCATCCATGGACAGCGCGATCGCACCGGCAATGCCGGTCGCGACCTCGAGATCCGTGTTGCGCGCGTCGGCGGCATCGTCCGTCGCAGCCGTCAGCGCATAGTCGATCACGGGGTCGGCCGCACGACCGGCCTGGTTGATCTCGACAACGATCTCTTCGGCGGCCAGCGTCAAACCGTCCACACCGATGAGACCCGCGCTGCGGCCACTGGCCTGGAGGCTGGTCCAGGTTCGCGCGGAATCGTTGGCATCGCTCAGCAGGGCCAAACCGAACTGCACGCCGGTCAACTCCAGGCCGATTGCATCGTCGGTGCCGCCGTTGATCCCCGCAAAGGCACGGACATTGGACGCACCGATCAGCAGGGCCTGGGCCTGAACCTCCGACCCGTCGGCCAGCTTGACTTCGATCGGCTCATTTTGCTTGCTGATCGCGAAGTCGCCCGATAGCTGAACGAAACCGAACAAATCAATATTCAGGCTGCCCGCCGCCTCGTAAAACTCGCCGCGCGAACCGTCAAGGCTCAGCGTCAGCGAACGGGCCGGACCCGTCAAGATGCTGAGATCGGTTGCACCCGATCGGTAATCGACCACCGTACGATCGGCGGCCTCGAGATTGACGCCGATCTGCAGCGTGCTGACTTCGAGCGTCAGACCGTCCACGCCGATAAATGCCGCTCGACCGACCTCGGCCTGCAAGCTGGTCCACGACCGCGCCGTCAGCGTCTGGTTCTGTGCGGCGGCCGCCTGCCGTTCAGCCGTCGTGAAGCGCTCACTGAGCAGGGCCAAACCGAAATCGACATCCTCGATCAAGACGCCGATGGCGTTGCTGCGGCCGCCATTGACCCCGGCAAAACCGCGGAGTTCACTGCCGCCGATCAACAACATGTCCACATTGACCGGCCGATCGGACTCATCGAGATCGGTCGTGGCGCTGCGGTCCGCGAGGGTCACCGTGCCCTGCTTCTTCTCGATCCCGAAGCCGCCGGAGACCTGCACAAATCCGAACGCATCGATCTCGAGATTGCCGGTTGCCCGCAGGAGCGGGCCGTCGGCCGCGGCCATCGACAGAGTGAGCGAGGACGGCTCTTCGCCGCCCGAAGTCATCACCGCGAGCGGCCGCGCGGCGTAATCGACCAGACTGGCATCACGCGCTGGCCGATTGATTTCCACGGAAAGTGTGTCGGCGTGAACAGTCAGACCCTCGACGCCGACAAAGTCCACGCTGCCTGCCGTTGCGTAGAGGCTTGTCCAGCTCCGAAGCTCGTACCCCGCCGGCTCGAAGCCGGTGCGCTTCTCGGTCAGAATCGCCAAGCCAAAATCGACATTGCCTGCCGCGCTCAAATCCGCAGGGCTGCCGCCCAAGAGCAGACCGATGCGATCATCGCTGCCGCCGTTGATCCCGGCGAACGCCTTCGCGTTGGAGGCTCCAATCGTCAGTCGATCGACCGCCACGACCGTCGAGGATTCGTCCACGTCGGTCGTTGCAGGGTCGTCCTCGGCGGCAACCACGATCTCATCCGTATAACGGTCGATCGCAAAATCGCCCTCAACCTGGAAGAAACCAAAGGCATCAATCTCCAGCGTGCCCGTGATCCGCATCAATTCACCGAGCGAGCCCTCCAGATCCAGCGTAATCGTACTGTCCGGTCCCGTCTCGACCACCAGGTCGGTCGAGCGCGCGTCGGCTTCATCCGTCTCATCAGCCGTGAGCGCGTAGTCCACCACCACCGTCCGGATGGGCTGAGCGGGCGTCACGGTCGTCTCGCCTGCTTGCTCGATGTCCAGACCCACTGCGACCGAACGAGGCACGATCGTCACGACCACCGGCGACACATCGGCCCCGATCAAGCTGCCTCCAAAGTCGAGCTCAAACGTCTTACCCGACCAGAAACTGAGCTCGGCCTGCGCGTCGAAGCCCGCTTCGCCGGCCGCTACGAGTTGCCCCTGCAAAGTCGCGAGCGCCTCGTCGATCACTGCCTGCGCCTCAGCCTTGCTGAGGGTCGTGGAAAGAAGCCCGGTCTCGACGCTTTGACCCAGATGGTTCAGCGTCAGTTTGAAATCCACTTCCGGCGCAATCGACGTGACCACGACCCGCTGCACTTCACCGGTCTTGGTCTCGCCCTGGGCCAGGTTGTAGGGGCTGGCAATCCCGAGACTGAGTTCGCTGAAGTCACTGATGACGTTGGGTACATCCGTGGTTGCCAGGTCGCCGCTGAACGACAAGGTATAAGCCAACTGACGGCCGGCTGTCTCGCCCGTGTCAACAGCGACGAGGACGTTCCCCGCACCGAACATCGATTCTGCTTCAAGCGCTGCCTGTAAATTGGCCTTGAGGGTCTGAGCATCGCTGCTGTAGACGATCGGAGTCGAGATTCGCTCGGTTCCCGCACCATCGGTGTAGGCGATGGTGAAGCTGCCGGTCGGCAAAGCGGGATCGACCGAGACCGCACCCACGCGCACGCTTGCCACATCCACGTTGGCGAGCCCACCACCGAAACGAAGCTCGTACAGATCGGCTGCTGCTCCCGAAATGCCCGCCTCAGCAACTTGGGTCACCGTGACCGTCCCCAGTGAGGACAATACCGTCGCTGATCCTCCGGCGCCTGACACCGCGGCTTCGAGCGCTGCCTTGACATGACCAGCCGTCGCGCCCAACTCGATCGCAGACGTGGTGAAGGTCCTGCCCCCCTGGGTCAGGCTCAAGGTGAAACGGCCATCGGTATCCGCAGCACGCTCGACCCGCACCGTCTGCACTTCCGAGACACCCGCCTCGCCGTCTTGCACCAGGACGTACTGGAGCGGCGTGTCAAACGCGATCATCCCGTCCGCAATGTTGGTGCGATCCAGCGAACCCACATAGCTGACCCGATACGAATCCCCCGCACCCGTGCTGCTCAGTCGCTCCACACGGATGTCGGACAACTGGATCGACGCCGCGTACTCGGGCTTCGACTTCAGCAGGTCAAAGAATGCCCGCTGCAGATTCGTCACATTCTGACTGGCGTTACCGGGAACGTAGCTTCCACTGCCTGCCGGTGTGTCGTCCTGCCCCTCGACGGACAGCTTCATCAGGTTCAGCCGCTGACCGCTCAGGCTGCCTCCGAAGCTCACCGTGAAGGTGTTGGGATCGGTAACCTCAACCTCGACGACCAGACCCGCGATTGAACCCAAACCCTGTCTGAGGGCGGCTTCAATGGCCGTCGCGTCATCCCCGCCACTGATCACCGCAGACTGATAGGTCTTGCCGGCCCAGGTCAGAGCCAAGCGCGCCCCGCTGGCGATCGCGTCGTCACCCAGGGCCACCCATTGAACCTGATCGACGGCACTCACGCCCTGCGTGAGCGTGCGCACCTCCGCGCTCGCGTTTGCAAGCGTGCTGACCAAGGTGAGCCCACCCACATTGGTCTGTGCGAGGCTGCCCTTGAAACGGATATCGAGACCGATCTGGGTACTGCTCGAGGCCTGGGCGTTGTAGGTCACCTGAACGTTGCCCGAGCCCACGCCCGACAGACGGGCCAGCTCGCTCTGCACCTGTCTGGCCAGCGCCGCGCCGTCCGTGTTGTAGCTGATCGAGCGGGTCGTCTGTCCCGCAAGCGTCAGCGTGAAGCTCCCCGAGGGCGCCGAAGCCGTGCTGCTGGCATTCACCACCAGGGGTGCGAGGTTCTGCCCGCTCAAGCTGCCGCCGAAGGTAATCACGTAGCTGCCCGCAGCGCTACTGGTCACCTCAACTTGACCGCCGCTGGACGCCAGAGCCGCATTCAGTGCGTAGCGCACCGTCGCCGCATTCGAGCCCAACTTCATCCCTGTGGTGGTGTAGGTGGTCCCGCCGTGCGTCAGCGACAGTGTGAAATTGCCACTCGTCCCGTTCGAATCGATCTCGACCTTCTGGATCTCGCTCTGCCCCGTCTTGCCTTGCTGGGTATTGACGTTGCTGAAGGTGTCCTTCTCGGAGCGCATGCCGATGCCCTCGACATTCACACCGGTCAGACTGCCCACGAACTCGATCAGGTAACGGTTACCGCTCCCCTTGTAGCTGGTATCGCGAACCACCTGGATATCGCTCGGGCGAACCGTGATCCCTTGATAGCCGTCCAGAAGCGTCGAATACGCCGACTTCAGCTGCGTGATGGTCGTTGCTGGATCCTCGGCATAGTTGTGGTGATACCGGACCGGCAACACCCCATCGTTCACAAAGTAGAGCCGGAAACCCTGATCGCCGAAGCGGTTGGTGAAGGTGACCGTGTAGCGCTCGTTCTTCGGCGTACCACCGCCTTCCTGGACCGTGCTGACATTGCTCGTCGGCGTAACCGCACTGGCGGTCGTGTCACCGAACACGACCAACCGCTGCACCTCATCGACGCCGGCCACTGGCGCGCGCTCCTCGCGCACCACGCCGCTGTCCATGAAAAAGACGTCGTAGGTTCCGGCCTGCGACGGACGGGTGAAGGTGACCGTGGAGATCTCGGTCTTGCCCGCATAGCCCTGCGTCGTCGTCCCGACCGTCACCGTCACGGGATCCGGCTCGCCCCTGAGGGCTTGTACGACGATCTGCTTGACTTCGTTCACACCCGCGTTAGCTTCGACCACCGTCGAGACCACAGCACTCGCGTCGGCCTGCTGCGCCGAGACCGTAATGTCGTCGATCAGCTGCCCTTCGAGCTCACCGATGAACTCGATCGTATAGCCCTCATATCGGTCGCCACTGACTACGACCTGACCGGCCCCGACACCGTCGAGCGACTCGAGCGCCTCGCGGATCTTGTCGGTCAGAGACTCGTTGGTATCTGTCGTGAGTACCGTCACCTGCGCGCTATCGGCCGCGTGAGTCTGATCGCCGGTCCCGGCTGCACGCGACAAGGTCAAGGTGCCCACCAGTTCAACAGGCACGGTCAGCGTCAGCTTTGTATTGACCTTCTCCGTGACCTCAGGCTGGAAGGGCTCGGTGATGCCCTTGTTCAGGAGGACCTCGAGATCGGTCGCACGGACGGTCAGACCATCAACCCCCACAAACTCGGCCAGCGCGGCCGTCGCCTTCAGGGACGTGAAACTGCGCGATGCGTCTTTGGTATCCGCAATCAGGGCCAGGCCAAACGACGCATCACCCAAGGAGACACCGAGCGCGCCCTCGACCAGATTGCCCTGCTCGTCATACCCACCGTTGATGCCGGCGAAGGCGTCGATCTCGTTGCCGCCAATTGTGAGAACCTGCGCAGCTTCGATCGTCGACCCATCCGACAGGGTCACGTCGCGGTAGGTCTGGGTAATCGCAAAGCCGCCCTGAACCGCCACGAAACCGAACAGATCCACGGTCAGATTGCCGCTCGCGCGAAGCGACTCGCCCTCGCGCCCATCCAGGTTCAGATCCATCTCGGAATCTGGACCCGTCGCCACCTGCAGCGGCGCCGACGCCAATTTCATTGCACGGCTGTCGACCACACGGTCCCCGGCCTTCTCCGCCTGATTGATCGCCAGCGACAAGGTATCGCCCGCCATCGTGAGGCCATCGATGCCAACGAACTCGAGCGATCCGGCTGTCGCCTCGAGGCTCGTCCACTTGCGCGTGGGGTCGGCCCGCGAACTCATCAGCGCCAGACCAAAGTCAAAGTCCTGCAACGCGAGACCGATCCGGTTGTCCGCATCCTGGCCATTCACGCCGACGAAGGCATCGACATCCAGGCCGCCCACCGTCAGCGCATCCACGATCACCCGCTCGGCAGTTGCGTTCGGATTGGCCCTGGCCAGCGTGACTTCAGCCGTAGACTGCTGGAAGGCAAAGCTGCCCTCGACCTGTGCAAAACCAAACAGATCCAGGGTCAGGTCACCCGCGGCACGCGTCATCTCGCCGAGCGTGCCCGACACGTCCAGGGTCACCGTCTTGTCAGGCCCAGCGAGTACCTCGAGTTGCTGCGCGCTGTAGTCGATGACCGTATCGGGCTGACCGTTGAGTCCCGGTATCCCGCGGTTGATTTCCACCTGAAGACGGCTTGCCTGCGCCTCCAGACCCTCGATTCCAACCAGCGAAACACCCGCTGCGTTGGCTTTCAAGGTGGTGAATTCGCGGGGCGTTGCGCCCTGGGTCTCGGGCAGCTCGCTGATCAGTGCGAGACCGAAGTCAACGCCCGTCAAGCTCAGACCCATCGCGTCGCTTGTACCGCCATTGATACCGGCAAAGGCATCGATCCCCGTCCCGCCAATCGTCAGCAGCCGCGCGTCGATCCGCGTCGGCGCCCTGGGCGTCGTGGTGGTATCCCCCTCCTCAACCACCACCCCGTCGTTCAACCAGAACGACTCGGTACGGCGCTCAATCGCGAACGCACCGCTGGCCTGGAAGAAACCGAAAACATCCAGCCTCAAATTGCCTGAGGCGCGCAGCAGGTCGCCCTGCGCACCCTCCATCGAGAGGGTCACTTCTGACGTCAGGCCCGTCGCAACCTTCAGCGCCGTACGTCGCTCGCTCTGCAGATCCTCAGGATCGGTCAGACCGTAGTCGACCACCTTGTCGTCGATCTTGCCCGCGCGGTTGATCTCGATCGAGAGCGTGTCGGCTGCGATGGTCAAACCCTCGACGCCCACAAAGGCGGCACTCCCTGCCGTGGCTTGCAGGCTGGTCCAGCTGCGCGTCTCGTCACTCGTGTGACTGAGCAGGGCCAAGCCAAAAGTCGCACCACGCAACTCAAGGCCCATCGCGCTCGCCTTGCCACCATCAATGCCAGCGAAGGCATTGAGATTGCTTCCACCCATTCGCAGAGCCTGTGCCTGGACCGTATCCCCCCCATCCAGGGTAAGCGTCACGGGCGCATCCGCCTTCTCGATCGCGAACTCACCTTCAACCTGCACGAAACCGAAAATATCGAGCGAGAGACGACCCCTCGCCTCTGTCAGGACGCCCCGGCTACCGTCGAGCGTTAACGCAAGACTGCTCCCCGGCCCCGTCAGCACCGCGAGATCGGTGTAACGCTGGTCCTCGGCGTCACTGGTGTCAGCCGTCAGTGCGTAGTCGACGACCGATCCGTCGAAGGCTGCGCGGTTGATGCCCAGGGTCAGCGTATCCACGCGCGCCGTCAGGCCTTCAACCCCCACAAAAGCGGCGCTGCCCACTTCTGCCTGCAGACTGGTCCAGGATCGCGCGGTCAGCGTCCGATTCTGAGCCGCTGCAGCTTCGCGCTCAGCCGTCGTGAAACGCTCGCTCAGGAGCGCAAGACCCAGATTGACACCTGACAGGCTCAGACCCGTCGCGTTTGCCAAGCCACCGTTGACCCCGGCGAAGGCCGATAAATTGCTGCCGCCGATCAGCAGCATATCGACGTCGACCTCGCCTGACTCGTCCTCGGTCGGCGTCAGTTTGTTGTCCGCGATCCCGACCGTGCCCTGCTTCTTCTCAATCCCGAAGCCGCCGGATACCTGCACAAATCCGAACGCATCGATCTCGAGATTGCCGGTTGCACGAAGGAGCGGCCCTTCCGAACCGTCCATACCGAGCGTCAACGTGGACGGGGCGAGCCTTGTACCAGTATCGATCGCAAGACCCTGAGCCTTGTAGTCGACGAGCGTCTGATCGGCCGTTGCGGGTCGGTTGATCTGGACATCCAGCGTGTCGACGGCGACCGTCAGCCCCGACACTCCAACGAAGGCCGCCGATTCAACGGTTGCCTGCAAACTGGTCCAGCTTCGCGGCTCATAGCCCTCAGGCGCTGCCTCGACGGGCCGTTCGGTCAGCAGCGCCAATCCAAAATTCGTACCCGTCAGGGACAAGCCGATTGCACCGGCATTCAGATTGCCCTGATTGTCATAGCCTCCACCCATACCCGCAAAGGCGCGGAGATCGCTTCCACCAATGGCCAGCGAATCCACCTCGACCACGCTCGCAGGCTTGATGAGTTCACCCGCATCATCGAACTCGGCATCGTTGAGGACAACAGAATCCGTCTTCTTGGTGAGCGTCATATTGCCTTGGGTCGCGACGAACCCGAAGACATCGATATTGAGCACGCCCGATGCACGCAGCAGTTGATTCTCGGCACCGTCCATCGTCAGCGCCAGATCCGACTCCGGACCCGTCGCAATCGTCAG
>JBDLRB010000246.1:0-2577 GCA_039800205.1 Pseudomonadota bacterium
GTCCTCGTCGGTCGAAGCGGTGCGTGAATCGGCAAGGCGCTCGGCCAGTGCGCCAATAGACTCACTGCTCTGATCCTCTCCTGATCGATGCCGCTCGTCGACTTCGGGAATGTAGGGCAAGCGAACCCCGGTGCCGATACAGCTCGCGCACCATCCCAGCCGGGAGTTGAAGGAGAAGAGCCGGGGGTCGGGTTCGGCAAAGCTCGTGCCGCAGCCGCCGCAGGCTCGTCGAGTCGAAAAGAGTCTCGTCTTGATCGCCGTGGCGGCCTCGGCAAAGGCTTCGTCGGCGCCTGCATGACTGGCCTGTGCAAGGGCGTCGAGATCCTCGGCCACCATGACCCGGCCCTTGCCGTACTCCAGCGCTTCGGTGAGCTTTTGCCGAAGTACACTTTCGTGGGCGGGGTCAACGATCAGCGCGGCAACGGGTAACTCGATGTCGTGTTCGATGAAGCGATCAATCCGTGGAAAGCCGTCCGTCGGCAGGAAGCGGCCATCGACCCGAAGATGCCCGAAGCCCTTGCCCCCCGCCCATTTGGCCAGATCGGTGTAGACGCCTTTGCGGGCTGTGACCAGGGGGGCCAGCAGGCCAATATGGCGGCCACGATATTCGGTCATCAAGCGCGCGACGATGGCATCAAAGGACTGCGGTTCGATGGGCAGACGGCAATCCGGGCAGTGCGGTACCCCCAGCTTCACATACAGCAGTCGGAGAAAATGGTAGATCTCGGTCAGGGTGGCGACGGTGCTCTTTCGGCCCCCCCGGCTGGTGCGCTGCTCGATGGCCACTGTGGGGGGGATGCCGTATACACCATCGACCTCGGGTCGGCTGGCGGGCTGAACGAACTGCCTCGCGTAGGCATTCAGCGATTCGAGGTAACGACGTTGACCCTCGCCGAAAATCACATCGAACGCGAGTGTCGACTTACCCGAGCCGGAGACACCCGTGATGACCGTCATCCGCCCTCTGGGCACTTCAACATCGATGTTCTTGAGGTTGTGTTCGCGGGCGTGGTGAACGAAGATCGAGTCGCGAGCCCGCGTGCGCAGCACGCTTTGCAGTGGCGTCCCGAGGTCGTTCGCGTATTCCGGGCGGGGCTCGGCTGCGTGGGGAACGGGTGCTCGCCCAGCGTCTTCGGTCAGCACGAGCGTTTCCTGCGGGCGGCTACGGCCGATTTGAGCGCGATAGCGCCTGAGCGCCTGACCCGTCGTTGATCCCGGGCTTGCCTCGATCGCCTCGGGCGGCCCCTGTGCGACGATCTGCCCCCCGCCCTCGCCGCCTTCGGGTCCCAGATCGATGATCCAGTCGCTGGAGCGGATCACGTCCAGGTTGTGCTCGATCAGCATCACCGAATGGCCTGCGATCAAGAGTTTGCGCAGCGCTCTCAGCAGCTTCGCGACGTCGTCGAAGTGCAGGCCCGTCGTGGGCTCATCGAACATGAAGAGCGTGCCCCGCCGGCCCGACCGAGCCGCTCGCCATCCAGGCGAAGTCGAGTCGGTCAGACCCTTGCTCGCCGCTTCGGCCAGGAAGCCGGCCAGTTTGAGGCGCTGTGCCTCGCCGCCCGAGAGGGTCGGGACGGGTTGCCCGAGCCGAAGATAGTCCAGCCCGACATCCGAAAGCGGTTGCAGGCGCTGCCGGATTTCAGTGTCGCCCGAGAAAAAGCTCAAGGCCTCGCTCACCGTCATGTCCAGCAGTTCCGCGGCCGATACCGCCGGGAACCGACCGCCGTCGCGGCGACGCGCATCGGAATGGGGCTCGAGCTTCACTTCCAGCGTCTCGGGCCGGTAGCGGCTGCCGTTGCAGTCTGGACACCGCAGGTACACGTCCGAAAGAAATTGCATCTCGACGTGCTCGAAACCGTTACCGCCACAACTCGCGCACCGGCCATCGCCGGAATTGAAACTGAAGGTTCCAGCGGTGTACTGACGTTCCCGGGCCAGCGGTGTGGCAGCCAGGCGCTTTCGGATCGCGTCGAACGCGCCCACGTAGCTCACCGGATTGGAGCGCGCGGTCTTGCCGATCGGAGACTGATCGACGTGGATCACGTCAGCGAGCCAGTCGTCGCCCAGCAGGCGGTCGTAGGTGCCGGGCGCCTCGGTGGGCTTGCCCTTGGCCTTCATCAGCGCGGGCAGCAGCACGTTCTGCATGAGGGTCGACTTGCCGCTGCCGGATACACCGGTGACGCAGACCAGCCGCTCGAGCGGAATGCTCACGCTGATGTTGCGCAGATTGTGTTCACGTGCGCCCTCGAGGATCAATCGCGGCGTCGACGGCGCGACCGGCAGCGGGCGACCCTCGCTCACCTGCAAGCGACCGGACAGGTAATCGCCGGTGAGCGTTCGAGTGTCGCGAATGCCGGCGGCCGGTCCCCAGTAGACGATCTCGCCGCCGCGTTCTCCCGGACCCGGCCCGATATCGAGGATGCGATCCGCAGCGAACATCACTTGCGGGTCGTGTTCGACAACCACCAGCGAATTGCCCGCGTCGCGAAGCCTCAGCATCACCTGATTGATCCGTTCCATGTCCCGCGGATGCAGGCCGATCGAGGGCTCATCGAGCACGAACAGGGTGTTGACCAG
>JBDLRB010000247.1:0-4766 GCA_039800205.1 Pseudomonadota bacterium
TCCTTGCCGAGAGAGGGACGGCGACTGAGCGTCAAAATCAAGGATGCGGGTCGCTATGTTCAGCGGGCGCCAGACGCGGCGCACGATGTCATTCAGGTCGATCTGTACGATGAGGATGCGCGCGGGCCGGTCCTGGATTCGGTCGAGTTCTATGGGCAGTGCTCGAGAGTACTTGCGCCCGTCGGCGTGATCGCCGTCAATCTGTTCGGCGACGATCAGGGCTTTGCGCCCAGTTTTGAACGGATCAGCCAGGCGTTTGGACACCGTGTTCTGGCGCTGCCTGCAACGGTGGCGGGCAACCGGGTCGTGCTCGGATTCAAGGGGCCGCGCATCGAGGTGGACTGGTCCGTACTGGAGCGTCGCGCTGCAGCCCTGACGCAGGGCTATGGTCTTGAGGCCATCGATTGGGTGGCGGCGCTCAAACACGACCCGTCGACGTCACGACAGCCGTTCATCATCTGATCGGCCGGGGGGCGGGCCTTACTTCGACAGCTCCCGCATGGCTCGCTCCAGCCCCTGCAGCGTGATCGGGTACATCTTGCTTTGCATCAGTTGGCGGATTACGCCAATCGATTGTCGGTATTCCCAGACACCCTGCGGCTCAGGGTTCAGCCAGGCGAATTTCGGGAACCGTTCGACAAGACGCTGCAGCCAGACGGCCCCGGGCTCTTCGTTGTTGTACTCAACCGAACCACCCGGCTGCAGGATCTCGTAGGGGCTCATGGTCGCATCGCCGACAAAGATCAGACGGTAGTCAGCGTTGTACTTTCTCAGGATGTCCAGTGTGGCAAAGCGCTCGGCGTGCCGACGGCGGTTATTCCGCCAGACGTAGTCGTACACGCAGTTGTGGAAGTAGTAGAACTCGAGGTGCTTGAACTCGCTTTTTGCGGCCGAGAAGAGCTCTTCCGTCTGCTTGATGTGATCGTCCATGGTGCCGCCCACATCGAGCAGCATCAGGACCTTGATCGTGTTGTGGCGCTCCGGCACCATACGGATATCCAGATAGCCTGCGTTGCGGGCGGTCGAGGCGATCGTGTCGTCCAGATCGAGCTCTTCCTGGGCGCCCTCGCGCGCGAATTTACGCAATCTGCGCAGTGCGATCTTGATGTTGCGGGTACCAATCTCGACTTCGTCGTCGTAATCGCGATAGGCGCGCTGCTCCCAGACCTTGACCGCGGTCCGTTGCCCGCCCGATGGGCCGCCGATGCGGATGCCCGCGGGATTGAAGCCGCCGTTGCCGAAGGGTGAGGTGCCGTTGGTGCCGATCCAGCGGTTGCCGCCCTCGTGCCGGCCCTTTTGTTGCTCAAGCAACTCACGCAAGCGCTCAAGGAGCTTGTCGAGACCGCCGAGCGCCTCGATGGCCGCTTTCTCTTCGGGCGTGAATTCCCGCTGGAATTGTCGCTGTAGCCATTCCAGTGGCAGATCGAGGTCGATACCGGGGAGGGCCTGAACGCCTCTGAAATACACGCCGAAGGCTTTGTCGAACTTGTCGAAATTACGCTCGTCCTTGACCAGCGTCGCACGTGAAAGCGAGTAGAACTCGTCAATCGATGGACCGATCACGCCCTTGTCGAGGGCCTCGATCAGCATCAGGTATTCCTTGATCGAGACGGGCAGCTTGGCCTTGCGCAAGTGAAGGAAAAAATCGATCAGCATGGGCGCTCCGAAGGGCTGGGTCAGGGTCAGCGGTTGTTGCGGGCCATAAAGATCAGGCGCTCGAACAGATGCATGTCCTGCTCATTTTTCAGCAGTGCGCCGTGAAGGGGCGGGATGATCAGCTTGTTATCGGCCGAACGCAGGGCCTCGGCCGGGATGTCGTCGGCCAGCAGCAGCTTCAGCCAGTCGAGCAGCTCGGAGGTGGAGGGCTTTTTCTTGAGACCGGGCAGGTCGCGGATCTGAAAGAACGATTCGAGTGCGGCGGAGAGAAGCGTCGGCTTGATCTCAGGAAAATGCACATCGACGATACGCTGCATCGTTTCGCGGTCCGGAAACCGGATGTAATGGAAAAAGCACCGCCGCAGGAATGCGTCGGGCAGTTCCTTTTCGTTATTAGATGTGATGACAACGATCGGGCGCTGCCGTGCCCGAATCAGTTGTCTCGTTTCGTAAACAAAGAACTCCATCCGATCGATTTCGCGCAGAAGATCGTTTGGGAACTCGATATCCGCCTTGTCGATTTCGTCGATCAACAGCACGGACGGCTGATCGGACTCGAAGGCCTGCCAGAGCACGCCCTTCACGATGTAGTTGTGAATATCCTTGACCCGTTCGTCACCGAGCTGTGAGTCGCGCAGGCGAGATACCGCGTCGTACTCATAGAGCCCCTGCTGGGCCTTGGTGGTCGATTTCACATGCCATTGCAGCAGGGGCATGCCCAAGCCGCTGGCGACCTCTTCGGCCAGCATGGTCTTGCCCGTGCCCGGCTCGCCCTTGATCAAAAGCGGCCGCTGCAAGGTGATGGCGGCGTTGACCGCCAGCTTGAGATCGTCGGTGGCGACGTAACCGGAGGTGCCTTCGAAGCGCATGTGTGATCACCCTGACAGAGACAAAAGGGCAGTATACGGCGATCAGGCTCCGGTCATCCGGGCCGGGGGGCAAGGCCGCTTGGCGCAGGGGGCCGGACCGGCTACAATTCGGCCACTCGAAAAGCACCTGCTTGACACTCCGCCGCATCGCGGTTGGGCGTCACCCAACCTGTTGGTTCAGGGACCATGACAAAAAAGACACTTATTTCACTGACGATTGCGTTGATGCCCGTGGTGGCCATCGCTCAAGGCAGCGCGATCAAGGGCGATGCCAAGGCCGGAGAAGGCAAGATCTCAGCGTGCATCGGCTGTCACGCCATTGGCGGTTACAAGGCCTCGTTTCCGAGCGTTTACTCAGTGCCGATGATTTCGGGGCAGACGCAGGCGTACCTGGCGGCGGCATTGACCGCCTACCGGAAGGGCGACCGCAGTCACCCCACCATGCGAGCAATTGCCGGCAGCCTCAGCGATCAGGATATTGCCGACCTTGCGGCATACTACGCCGGCCGCTGATCCCGTCTGCATCGCCATCGTTTAATCCGTTTTGATTCATCCAGGGGATATGCATGAACCGCATGCGTTTCGCAGGCATTCTGGCTCTTTCACTCGGCGCATCCAGCCTGCCAGCGACTGCGGCCGATGTGGCCAAGGGCCAGGAGAAGGCCACTCAGGTTTGCGCGGCCTGTCACGGCAAGGATGGCAATACGCCGCTTGATCCCTCGTACCCGAAGCTGGGTGGACAGCACCGGGATTACCTTGAGCGGGCACTGCTCGATTACCGCGCAGGGCATCGGAAGAATGCGATCATGGGCGCGCAGGCCCAGGCGCTCACCCGAGCGGACATCAGCAATCTGGCCGCGTACTACGGCAGCCTTCCGGGCCCGCTCAGCCATCGCCGTTGAGGTGAAGCGCGATTCATCCGGGACCGCTGATGATCTGGTGGGCAGAGGTCGTGTGCGCGGCCCGTTCGGCCAGCATTGACTCCATCAGGTCTGTTTTCGAAGCCAGCGCTTGAGGGTGTCGTCATTCAGACGTCGACGCTCACGCATCGCGATCGGTTCCCAGCTGCGCGCGCCTACCAGCACACTGATTGTGTGACGTTTACCCAGAGGCAGTCGGCTGTCGGCGACGTGCTGTTTCGAGTATTCGTCGAGCAGTGCGGCGAGTCGGGCTTGCAGAGCCAACCTCGCCTCGTTCGACACCCGGACATTGACCACCCCCATGAACTCACCCGGTGCGGTGAAGGCATGGTCGAGAAAATCGGCGGCCTGGGCACGGAAGTAGCGCATGATCGGTCCATCCGGCAGCCACCGGAAGGTTCGCGAGACCCTCAGGCGGTAGCGGTTGTTGGGGTGGAGATCCAGGAAACCGATTTTTTCGAGGCGTATCAGATGGCGCACGCAATCAGCCGCGCTGAGTCGGTAAATGCTGATCATCTGGTCAAAACTGAGCAGAGACAGCGAACACACGGCCACGATAAACAGACCCGCATCGCTGACGATCTCGGCTTCCTGTTCCCAGCTCATCGATTCGATTCGCCCATTGTTTTCTCCCAGGGCGCGCAACAGCGAATCCGGCTCGGCCCCCATTGCATCGAGAATGGCATCCAGGCGTCTGAGATCGATGCTGTGATGCGAAAACATGCGTTTGACCGACGCTTCGGACAAACCAATGGATTGAGCCAACTGGCGATAGGTCATTCCGCGGGCGCGCAGCTCTCGCTTCAATGCCGTGACCAGCGTTTCGCTAATTTTCATCCTGGATCCCTCAAGCAGGGGTTCGCCTGGCCCTGAATCGACCGAGGATCGATGATGCAGACAACTGACGCTCCCCTCAAGTATCTTGGGCCCCAATGGTTCGCACTGGTCATGGGTTGGGGCGGGCTGGCGCTGGCCTGGAAGCGGGCCGGTGTTCTGGATGAGGGCGCCCTGACGGCATCCATCGCGTGGGGCGTGTCCATCGTGGCGCTCCTCATTTACCTGGCGGTATTCGTCCTGAGCATTGCGCGCGTCATTCGGCATCCGGACGGACTGCGCGAGGACCTGGGCCATCCGGTTCGGTACGCGTTTGCGGGTGCTTTTCCGGTCTCCACGATCCTCCTGAGTGCCGTTTCGGAGTCCATCCTGCGCTGGCATGGATTCGCATACGGTCTGTTCATCGCCGGACTGGGCGTGCAGTTGCTGGTCAGTGTCTGGGTGGTCTCTGCCTGGTTCCGGAGCGGATTGAAGTGGCCTTCGATCA
>JBDLRB010000248.1:0-36351 GCA_039800205.1 Pseudomonadota bacterium
TGGCCTTGAAGCTACGGGCATCGAGTGCCGCAGTGACGCCATTTCCACCGGACCCGACCACAAGCTGGCTGGATTCGCCGCGGATGAGCGGCGTCGCGGCGGGACCGATCAGCTCAAGCGAAAGGGTCAAGGCCCCAAGGCCCGAAACCGTCAGATCGATCGGCGTATTCCCCCCGTGTTGCGCCACGCTAGCGAGCGACGCCGCGTTGATCCCGGGCGTCTCGGCCATGTCACTTGCCAACACCGCCACGCGGGCAGTCGTTGTGGAGTTGCCCTGCGTGACTGAAATATTCAGGGAGCCCCCCGCACCCTGGTAGCGGAGCCCCGCGGACGAGCGGAGATAAGCATTGATCTTGTCTGCCGTCCCCTGCAGCGTGACCTCGCCATTCGTGCTCGAGACGCCAAGCCCGGCTGCGCTGGAGGCGCTCAGCGTGCCGCGATCGGCGCTGATACGCACGGTGTACTCAGTCGCAGGCGACTGCAACACGAAGGGCTGAAGCGCCGACATCGGAATGGGAGCCTGGACCTGGCCTCCGGGCAAGGCCCACCGCACTTTGACAAAGTCCTGACCCGAGGCCTCCTTCAGCAACGCCTCGAAGTAATAGGCACGCCCCGCCTCCAGATGAATTTTGGCTGAGGTCTGACTGGGATTGCTGGTGTAGCTGCTGCTGACCCCATCCAGGAATGCGATTTCACGGAGATGGGTGGCCGTGTCATCGGTACTGAGACGCAACGACGACGAGTCGTCGGACGCAATCGCGAACTGATAGTCGCCGGTGACCGGTGCCACGATGTAGCCCCGCACCCGCAAACCGTAATTACCGACCGTTGTATCAGTGGTTTCGAGGTTGTTGATCCAGAAGGTGTCGTTGGGCGTCGTGCCGAGCTTGGACAACATGTCCGACACCCGGGTGCCGGACACGCCAGTCCAGCGTTCGACATAGGCACCCCCCGAGAGCGCAACGGTATTGAACTGAATCGCGCCCTGTGCTGACGCGTCTGCGACGACAGTAGACGGCAGATTCAGCGCGAATGCAGTGGCCGAGGCCGGCGCAGTCGCACTCGATGCCAACAGAGCGATTTCGGTCCCAGCAAGCAGATCGGTCAGCGCACTGCTTGCCGCCGTGCCGTCCACCGAGAACAGGCGGACCTTGACGTCGACCGGCACGCCGCCCTTGAACTGAACCTTGCCGCTGGTGGCCAACCAGGCAGACAGCGCCGCCGCAGTTCCAGTCGCGCGAACCATCAGCGCCTCAACCCGCGCGTTGTCGCTCACCCAGCTGCTGGACGTTGAATCCCAGCGGCGCAGGGTCACCTGCTCGCTCGCGCGATTCAGTACAAGCCGCTCGGGCGCGGTGGCGAGATCAAAGCCTGCCTGTTCGAGCGTGAACTCGATGGTGAGCGTTCCGGTGCCCGCATTCGCAATCGAGTTGGCGGCAAACTGAATGGGCGAAAGAGTGTCGCCGGTGCTGCCGGAGAGTCGTACCTGCGCCGGCGCCGAAAGGGTGACGTCAGACGCCATGGCGCTCGACAGTGAATCGATCCGGATCGGGGAGGAGGTGACCGACTGCACCGGACCATCAGCCTCGCCGGTCGCGACGCTGATCGTCAGCGTCCCATCGTTGCTGGTGCCCCCGTCAATGGCCGGATTCAGAATGATCCGCCCGGCCGACAAGGCCGCGGCGAGTGAGTCCGTAGCACTTGCAGCCACACCGCTCACGGTCATTACCGTGTTCGCAAGAGGCTCAGCGCTGAAGGTCAGATCGGGTCTGCGCAGCGTGACGGTCGCCGTATCGTTCACTGCTGCACGATTGCCCGAGGAGGCGCCGGAGATCGAGAAAGTGATCGACTCAGCCGGCCCGGTCAACGCGACCTGGTCACTCGTCAAGAAACGGTTCAGAGCAAACTGGCTGCCAACCAGGCGAAGCGCGCGCCCGGTCTCACCGCTCGCGCTGATATCGGTCACCACCACACCCTGACCCGATGTCGCTGCAAGACTGCTCCCGGCCGCGACCCGGACCTCGACGGTCAGTGAATCGCTCACCACAGGCCGGACCCAATCGGCAGGCAAGGACACGTCCGCCGTACTGCCGGGTTGCCGGACCTTCAGACGGCCGAAGTTCGTCTGGTCCGAACTGAACAAGCCTGTGGAGTTACGAACTTCGTATTGTTCAAACTCGAAGTAGTAGGCCCGACCCGCCTCGAGGGCAATGAGATCTGAAGTCGGTTTGCCGTTTGTCCTGGCAATTTCGGTCAACCCGCTGGCAGGCACCGACTCTGCGCCTGCGGCCTGACCGGCCGTCAGAACACGCAACCAGCCTTCGTCGTCCGCCTCAACAGTAAAGCGATAGTCACCACTGACCGGCGGGATGATCCATCCGCGCAGCTTCTGTCTGCCACTGTCGTCCGCCGTAAACAAGGCCGGAGCACGCAGGTTGAGATAGGGCATCTCGGGCGCCAGCGCCGTCCCGCCCACAACGCTGCCATTCACAACCGAGAAGCTGCCATTTCGCGACTCGAGCGTGAGCTGACCCGCAAGGAAGGGTTCATCGGAGAAGCGAATCCAGCCATCGCGGACCACATAGCTTGAGGGAAGCCGCAGGGAACCATCGATCGCTGCCGTCGTGGACTCAATCGCTTCGACATCAACCGGCGAATACGTCACGCTGATCCCACCCGAGCCCACCGTGGCAGTGAGTGAGGTGGCCGCCGTGGCCTGCATCGTCAGATTGCCCGCAGCGAGATAGGCATTGATGTCGCGCATCAGTCCCGTGAGCGTGATGCGGCTACCCGACACCTGCGCTGACAAGCCCACTGCATCGCTCGGCTGCGCATGCAGGACATTACCGTCCTCGGCGAGCTCGAGCGTGAGTGTGCGGACGGGGTCCTCAAAGACCGCCCCGCGAATGGTGAGGCCCTCCCCTCCCAGCACACTGGACCGCACATCCTCCCAGTTCGAAGCGGTCATGCCCCAGGCATAGATTCGGAGTTCGGTCGCCCGATCGATGACGAGGCCATCGAGCGAGAACTCCCAGCGTTCGTCCATCGCGCTCGACGCAAGCTCGATGACGCGAAGTGTCTGAAAGCCATCCAGACTGCTGGCGATCGCGGCGAACGCCGCGCCCGGATTGGTGCCGTACTGGCGGGTAGTCAGCGATACCGAGTCCAGACGCGCAGCCTTGCCCGCCTCTGGGGTGAGCGTGACACTCACGTAAGCATCGCGGTCAATCGCCGTTGACGTGGCGTTCGTGAACGCGGTGAGCACGTTCGTGTTGTTGACCGCCGCATCGGCTGCGGGCGCACTGGTGAAGCCCAGATTCTGATAGCTCTGAGTCAGGGGAGCAACGGTCAAACCCGCCGAAACACTGGTCGCGGCAAAGGGCTGCAAGGCATTCCGTGGCCCGATCGGATCAAACTGCGCAAGAATCTGCGTCGCGCCCCCGATCAGATGGCCCTCACCGGCTGCGCGCGTCATCTGCAGCACCAACGCATCCGGATCATTTGCGCCGATCTCGATCGAAGCCGGCAGCTTGAGGGTCGGATGATCAGCCAGCGCGAGGGAACCCGCACTCGTCGTCAGCGTGACATCGAGCTTCCCGGATGTGTTGGGTCGCGCGGGCGCCAGCACCTCCACGGGAACCGAGATCGGTGCACCGTCGACCGACTGCACAAGGGACGGCGCTGCCAACGTGGGGACGAGCGCGCTGGCCTTTGCGGGCTCAACAGGTACAAAGTCGGTCGAGAACGACACCTTGCGCCCATCACCATCTGAGAGCGTCCAATTCAGCGTGGACTCGGCTCGGCTTCCCAGCACTTTGAAACCCACTTGCCCGGGCGTGCTGAAGTAGCTGGAAAGCGCCTCCGCGCTTCCATAAAAGGTGACGGTTCCCCGTCCGGACAACACGGAGCCGTAGCCTCGGCCCACTTCGACACCGCTCGTCGAAACGGCAACGAGATTGTCGCGCTCTTCGAGCGGTAACTCGAGGGTCAGCGAGCCAGACAGCCCCGTAAACGCATTGGCTGGGAAAGTAATCGGCACAAGCGCTGCGTCCGCCGTGGCAGCACTGAGCACGGCTCTGGAGTACTCGATCCGCGTGGGTGCATTCACCGTGGGTGAATTCGCCCAGCCGGAAAAAATTGGCTCGGTGTCGAGCGTGATCGTTCGAATCGCAGTGCCTTCGGCCTGTCCTGCGCTGGGCCTCGCGGCGATACGCTGATTGGTCGCGAGCTCAAGGAGCGAGCTCGCCGTTGCGGGAACACCTGCACTGGCGCTGGGGGCGGCGATCGTAACGGTCGGTGCGCTGCTGTAGCCCGCGCCAGAATTGTTCAGGTTGACCGCACCGATACCGAAATCAAGCGTTACGCGCGCAACCGCGGTGGGGGCGACGTCGGGGTTGTTGGTACGCTCGGCGAGCATCAACTCGGTCGCACCCACCCTGGCAAAGTAACCGCCGTTCTCGAGCACCAGATCACCAATGCCGGTTCCGAGGTCAAGCTTCAAGCCGCTACCGGAACCGGTCTGGCTGACGGTGCTCAGACCGTTCAAGCCGGCAACGGGCAGCTGGCTGATACGCCCGTCGTTCACGATTTCAACCGAGCTCACTGCACCACTGCTCGTCACACCCGTTACTTTGAAGGTGGCCGTTTTTTGCAGATGGATGGTCTGAGTACTGTTGATCGAAGCCTCACCGCTTGCACCGCCCTTGAGCGACACAGTCAATGACGACACCGGGCCTTCGTAGCGAATGGTGTTGGCCTGTGCAAAATATCGGTTCAGATTGAACACAGAACCCGTGAAGGTCACCACACCTTGCGGATTCAAGACGGGACCGGTTGCTGCGACCGTCACCCCTTCGCCACCGGAGGCAATGAATCGCCCGCCCGGAGCGCTCATCGTCACGGTAAGTTGCGCTGGGATCTTGGCGGGTACGATCCAGCCGCCGGGCAAGGGTCCTTCCGTACCGCCATTGACTGATACGCCAACACGGGCGAAATTCGAGTTGTCCTGCTCGTTAGTGAACAGGGTCCAGCCGTTGTCCGGATCCCGGAACTCCCGATGCTCCAGTTCAAAGTAATACGCAGTGCCTGCGACAAGATTGAAGCTTGCCGAGCGGTTAGTCGCACCACCCGCCGCTGAAACGATTTCGGTCAGCTGGTTCGCGGCTGGAACGGCATCGCCACCGTCGGTGAACATCCTGAGCCTTGCGTTGTCGTCGCCCGTCAAACTGAATCGGTAGCTTCCTGAGGTTGGTGCAATGAGCCAACCTGCAAGAACCTGCGTACGAACCTGATTGACGCCGATACCAATGTCCGGAGCGCTCAGTTGACTCAGCGCGACGAGTTCATTTCGAGAAATCAGATCGGCGCGCGCGTTGTTGGAGCTGGTGCCGTTATCCGTCCCCACATATCCACGATTGGCCAGCCCCGTCCCAAAGGGAGAATTCGGAAACTGCAGCCAGCCGTCATCGCCCAAGACATAAGCCGTGGGAACCTCGACTACCCCGGTGGTCGTGGCGCCCGAACCGGTGGTGGGTCCGGCTGTGACGCTGATCAGATCGCCGACCTGATAACCGCTGCCTGCCGCTCCGGTGGCGACCGATGCACTGACAAATCGAAGCGAGCCCACCGAGAGGACGGCGTCGCGGTCATCGATCGCGCCGACCCGACCCGCGCCCGGTTCGTTCGCAGCGGGCCCGTTGAAAGGACCAAACGGGTTGAACGGGTCATTCCCGGAGATCTCGTTGGCAATGACAAATCGATCGTTGATCGCATACCCGGCCCCTGCATCAGCCGCCGAGCGGATTGTTGCGGACACCACCGTCGCAATCGCGCTGGCAGTGGCACGGGTACCGCCCGCACCGGGCTCAGACAGCGTCACCGTCGGCAACGCCGTGTAGCCGCTACCCCGCTCGAGCATGAAAATCGACTGCACCGCGACCGGCTCAGGCGTACTGGTTGGCACCGCGTCCAGACGCACGGTGAGCGAGCCACCATTGCCCGTGTAAATCACGGCGTCGTTGTTCTCGAAGTACGTCTTCAGCGCAACGGTGGACCCGGTCAGAATCTTGGACGTGGCGGCCGTCGCGGCGTTGGTCTTGCTCGCTTCGAGCGTTGTGGCGCCATCGATCTGGACGCTCTCAGTGGTCGGCGCCGCCAGGGTCAGGGTGCCGCCGGTAGCCGTCAATGTGATCGTCAGATTTTCGGGCTCGAACGCCGGCAGCAGGTTGCCCACAAACCCAGCGCGCTGATCCAGCCCGTCCAGGAAATACCGTCTCGCGTTATAAGGCTCACCCACGTCGGGCAGGAAATGCGAGTTCAAATAGGTTGACGAGTGGTATGACACAGCCGACGTGCTGGAGGCGCCTTGAGCGACCGTTCGCAGCAGCATGAAGCGGGCCGGTTCAGAGCCGGTGTCGATCTTGTAAACGCCACCAAGGCCCCGTGCCCACAAGGTTTCACTCTGGCCATCAGAGGATGCGACCCGTACAAACTCGGCCTTGTTGTCCTTATCGCGGATTTCCACCCACAGTTCGGCCTTCTCGTTGGATTTGAACCAGAAGGAGTTGGCGCTCGCAAAACTGCCGGTGAGATAACCGGTGTAGCGCTCGCCAAAGATGCCAGTGAGACCCTCATCGCCAGCCCGGTTCAGTGTGGTCACGAGGGCAAGCGCATCGGGCTGGCCGTTGCGATACGCTGGCAGGTCGGTCAGGTCAGAAATATTGCTTCCCGGCAGGTTCAGGAAAATCTCACGGGTCACAACATCCTTGAAGACCAGCTCGTCGCCAAGATTGACCCGAGTGGGCTCACCCGGGGCAATGATCTGCAACGCGGGTGAATACAGGCTACCGGAGGCGTCGACCAAGCGCCCATCATCGGTGCTGACCCGAACGGTGTCCTTGATCGTGAAGCCCGCCTCCGACACGAGGAATTCGATATCGGAGCCCGTCGCGGTGGCGGCTAGCAGGCTGGCCTCCGAGGTCAACCAGTCATTCAGTTCATCGACGGTTCCGCGCAGGTAGCGCTTCTCGGGCCTGGTATCGACCATCAGCGTGATCTCACGCGAAGTATCCCAGCCTGCCGGCGCAACGAGGATCGCTTGCGACATCGGTAATTCGTCAGCGCCTGGCGAACGCAGAATCGATGAAGGCGTATTGAGTATCAGCGGCGTGCCAGAGTTGACGATCCCCAGAAGCGGCACCCCCATCTCGGCTGTCGCAGCGCCCGTGGAGGCCGAAAGGCTCACGGTAATCGTCTGACCCGCGGCCGACGGCCGGTAGAAGAGCCCGCTCTTAAGGATGCCGAGCAGGGTTGGGGCGGTACCGGTTTGTGTGAAGTTCGAAGACGGCGTTCCCGTCGTACCCAACCGAATCTGGCCGGCACCGCTCACCGTGAGCGTGAGTTGCTCAGTCGCGGGAACCCCCGGAAGCTCAAACACTGCGTCGGGGATGCTCAGAGCGTTCCAGCTGTTTTGCTGCATCGGGTAGTGGGCGGGCAACAGTAGCCCCGGGGCCCTTGACTCGATACCCGTCGATTGCGGGGAAAGCATCAGCACCCGCTCGACTGCTGCACCGCCGGACGGCGCAATCCTGACGCTCAGCAAGGTACCCGCCGGACCCGTGAAGTTCAGCGCCCCAGCGCTTGCAAGATGTTGGCTGATCGCTGTCGCAGAACCGCTCAGGACGATTTCAGTGCTCGAGCCGGTGGTCGGCGTGACTGTCACGCCTGGGATGGTGGTACTGCCTGCTGCGAGCGAACCGACTATGCGGTTCGACGACGCATCAGCCACGATCGACACCGTGACTGTAAGGGCTTGTGCACTCGAACCGAAACTACCCGCTGCAAACCGGATCGGGCTACCGGTGCCCGGTACGATCGGCAGGCTTATGGGTAGCCGATACGGATTGTCGAGCGCGGTGACCGATGAGGACACGACGGCCACTGTCGACTTCGACTCGAGGGCGTGGATCGTGTCCGCGAGCGTGACGGTCAGCGCCGGGCTGCCCTGCACAACGGCCAGGGGCGCATTGAGGGCGACATTGCCCGCAGCCAGATACGCATCAATCGCAGCCCGCGTACCGGTGAGGGACACTCGGTTACCGAGGCTCGTTGCGGCATCGGTGCTGCCGATCGCCTGCACAGGCACGATCGCGCGCGCCGCCGAAAGGCCCGGCGCGGAAGCAGTGAAGCCCGCGTTTTCGTTGGAGACCGCAATCTCGACCTTGATCGGCGCAGCGACTGATTCGCCCGAGTTGGCGTTGGCCACCAGGCGAACGCCGCCGCGCGCGAACAACTCCAGCACGGCGGCTGTGGGCCCGGTCACCAGCGAGAAGGGGCCATCCGAGTCATTCGAATTGATCAGGCCAAAGGACGCATTGCCATCGGCAACCGGAACAATGCTGAGGCGATAATTTCCCGGAACCACTGTGTTGTTGGGTCCAGAAACCCAACCGCGCACGTAGACACGCGCATTGTCTGAACCCGTACGAATCGAATCACTGGCCAACACGAGCGGCAATCCCGTGCCTGATGCCGCCTGCACAGGCCAGATAAATTGCTCGGGAACCTTGAGCGAAACACCCGCCTCGGTTGCTCCGGATTCAAACGCGGGCAGCGCACTATCCAGTTGCAACCACTCGGCCCCCTCTGGATTGATCCGAACCGAATCTGCGGTCTCGGTGTTGTAGAGCCCGGTACGCAACACGGTTGCAAACGATGCCGCCACCGTGCCGTTTGGCGTACCTGGCTCAGCCACGACAGGTTTCAGTTCATACTCAAGCAGGGCACCCGGCGCACCTTTACGAAGCCGCAACGCATCCAGCCTGGAAAGGAAGGTATTGATCGCGGCTGCTGTGCCCGTGAGCTGAACCTGCTTTGCACTACCCGGTGTTGCGAGGCCCACTGACGCATCGGCCACCCAGGTGAGATCGGTATTGGCGTCGGTGACGGGCTCGTCTGAGCCCGTCGACATCAGCCGAAGCGTCAGAGCGACCTGCGCATCGGCCTCGGCCTGGACCAAGGGCCCCAGGATGAGCGGCTGGAACTGATCCGAGCTCAGGCGGATTCTGAAGGGCACATTGCCCAGACCGGGCACCGCGAGCTGCGCAGGGGTAGCACCCTCCGTGGCCCGCGCCAGCGCAATCGATGCCTCGACGACCGCGTTGCCGCTGAGGTTGCTGTCGAGGTGTAACGCGACTCGCACGCTCGCCCCCGGATCCTGCTGCGCAAACAGGTTGACCTCGCTGATCTGAGCAGCCTCAGCGCGCTGCGGGTCACGTACTTTGGTGAACACCACCTTGTAATGGCGATAGGCCTGGGTGTTCTCGAACGTCACCGTCTGACTCGCGAAGCGAGCAATCGGAAGCCCGGTCTCCAGACCGGTTGAGATCGGCGTCCAGCCTGTTGCGGCGCTCCACGCGGGCGCCGAGTCGCTGATCGCACCATAGATTGCGATCTGGACTGGATCGCGCTCGGGAAGATCATCGCCCGTTACCAGCCGAATCGCGTTGAAAACGCTCGCCGAGCTTGAAGTGAGGATCAGGCCCGAGCCCTCCTCGTCAAAGTTCAGGTATTTGCTGGAAAGGCTGCCATCGATCGCGGCTGCAGCGCCTTGGTCGACGAGGGTGGGTAAATTGTTTGAAGAGGGCAACGCAGAGCTAATCGATGGGCCCGTGTAGGACACCGCATTGGTACGCGCGGCGAACTGATTGAGCTGTGCGACCGATCCGCTGATGATGTGCGTTGCGCCGTCGGTGCTACGTGTGAGGCCGAGCTCCGACAGCACGGCCGTGCTGATGCTTAGCGACCCGCCGCCCGCCGGGGTCAACCGCAGCTGGGCAGGCGTCGTATCGGCAAGACCTGTGATAAAGGACGTCGCCGAGTCAGCCGGGATCAGCGGCACCCAGCCAGCCGGCGTATTGAACGCAGAGCCCATCAGCCCCAGCCGCGCGGTCTGAAGCGTCGTGAGTTTAGGAGCAAGCACAGTCACCGTGCCGGACGCAGACGCACCGAGCGAGTAACCCGTTGACGCTTCAAGGGTGACTGTCACTGTGCCCGCCGCGGACTGCAGCGGCGTCAGGTAACGCGCCGGGATCACCGACTCGATCACGCCATCGGGCCGCTCCCAACCCAGCTCGAGTCCGCGCCCCTGGCCAAGGCTCACCGCAGCATCGAAATGCCGGATATCGATCTGGACCTGCTGTCCCGCGACGAAGGACATCGCAGCCGATACAGTGGGCTCGCTACTGGCGCTCCTGTAGGTGTGGCTGACTGCGGCGGTCGCGGGTCCGTTGGACGGGTTCTGGATGAACACCGTTGCGGCACCATTGCTCAGCAGTCGCAGTTTGTAGTCGCCGCTGACCGGCACAGTCAGCGTGCCACGCAAACGCTGGAATGTAGACGTCGCACCACTATCGCCTGCGCTGAAGGGCGCGAGACTGGCCTGACCGATGCGGCCGCTGTAATCCGGTGTTGCCTGATTCTGCGGCAGGCTTTGCGGCAACCCCGCAAGCTGTACAAGCACCGCGTCGGGGTCTGCAAAGGCGAGCGTCGTCGCGGTGTTCGCCCCGCTTCCAGTCAGCGCCGGGAAGGTACCGCTCCAGCGCTCCAGAAACAAGCCGCCGAAGACCGAGAAATCAAGCGCGGTGCTGGCGCCCAGATCGACGCCGATCGAGCCCGGCGTGGACAAGGGCTCGACCGTCACCGTATTGAGCAGCACAGGCTTGTCGACTTCAATCGGCAGCACCGCGCGAGCCAGGGAACCATTGAACACCGTGCCCGCTCCGCCGACCACTCGCTCCGTCGCGGTGATGGTGAGTTCGCTGCTTGTGCTGGGCGCGGTATAGAGCAGATTGCCCGGACTGGCGAGCCATTGATTGATGGCGCTGGGCGTGCCTTCCAGCTCGAGCCCGCGGCCGCTGGCGTCCAGCTCAAAGCGCGTGAGCGCAGTCGTGCTCGCACCGGTTGCCAACGCGAATGTGCCGCTGATCGCCTCGAGCCTCACCCGGACGATGCTTGCGTTCGACGCCACGAGCGACTGAGGCACTACAAAGGGCAGCGCCTGCCCCGCGCCCATCTTGTAGCGCTCCGGTACCCTGAGCTGGAGCTGCGCTGCGATACCGGGCTCGCTTGCGACATGCTGTTGAATCTGGAAATCGATGCCGGTACCGCGCCGACCTTCAGCAAACGACAGCGAAGCCGTGACCGATGTGTTCGCCGTCTCCGGTGTAAACCGAACCGAGCCGGCCTTAGCGAGATATGCGTTGAGCGAAGCAACCGAACCCGAAAGCACAAGGCGTCGGCCGGATAGCTCGAGCGCTGCGGTCACCCGTGTGGCGGCATCCGTGGATGACACCGCGCCGAATTGCCCAGAGTCCGCCTCCAGGACCAGGCGGCCGTCGCCCCAAGCAAAATTGGTCGGCGCGGTGATGGTCGTGGCACCGAACACCAAGTCTGAGGACTGACCCACCATTGCGGGTATCGTGGTCGGCGGTCGCAACAGTGGAGTGAGGCCCGATCCGCTGTTGCCGAGCGTCCTCAATGCCATGGTGGTGACTGCACGACCCGCACTCGTGATCGCCTCAACGACCAGCGTTTGATCGGATTCGGCCGCGGAGTACTGAAGTCGACCTTGAGTCGACAGGAAGGCGTTCAGCGCTGATGCGGTGCCGCTGAGGCTGATCGCTGCTGAGCCTGAGCCAGTGACAGTGACATTGGCGTCACTCGAGGCGATCAGGGTGCCCGATTGAACGCTCAGGTTGAGTGTGACGGCCTGTCCCCCGGGTGTCAGGGTATAGGCCGGAAACACCAGGTCATTGCTGACCCCTGCCACGCTATCGAAGGTGACCGACTGCGGGATCCGCAACGTCGGCGCAGACGCAATGTTGGCCGGACTGTTGCCCACTGGCCCGGGCACAGCCGCAGCAACATTACCGGCCGCACCGAGCGCGATCGCCGTACCGTTTTGGGTATCCGCACCCGCAAACATCTGCACCTCAAGCCGGTCCGCACCGCCCGCATTCAGCCAGCCGGGCCCCGGCGGTGATACGCTCACCGACACCAGGCTGAACGAATCCGCCGTATTGCTGGCACCCACCACTGTGACCGTGCTGCCCTCGATGCCGACCGAACTGATACCCTCCAGATTGGCCGCACGCAGGGCCTGCGCCGCCCGTGACGCAATGCCTGCCGCATCAAGATTGGTGAAATCGAACCGGGCCGCCAGCGAGACGCGGGAGCTGCCCAGCGCCAGATTGATCACAAGATCCTGCTCGCCCGTGAGCCCCTGCGGCGGACCGATATCGAGTGTCCAGACCGTGGGCCGATACGCGCCCTCACCAGCCGTGGCATTCCCTGCCTGTACTCGGGTGGCGGTGGTCGCGAGCGGCTGACCCGATACAGCCCCGGCACCCGGCGCATGAAGTCGCCCATTATTCGACGAATGACCGTCCGCCGAAGTGGTTCGATAAAAGTGCAGCTTGCCACCGGTCCCGCTGGTTCCTGCGATGAGGTCCGCCTCTGTATCGGCATCCGAGCCCGAAAGCTCGGTAATGACCGGATCGAAACGGGCGCCCATTGGCGCGGACAAGGACAGATAGAGATCCTGGCCGGCGCTGACCCGCCCAATCGTGATCGATTCGCCCGCCGCATCAAGCGACAGGTCAGTGCCGGAGGCAGCGTCCAGCACCGTCATTGACCCACCCGCCGAAGCGATGAGGGCCGCACCGGCAAGCGCTGACTCAAGCCGCAGATCGCCCTCTGCACTCACGCGCACCTCGCCCGGCGCGGCTGCTGGGGCGCTTCCCGCCGCACCCGCTCGAACGATGGTCACCGACCCCAGATCGTCGATCCGGATCGCGCCCGAACCGCCCGCCAGAGAACCGGCCGAAGCCGACAGCGTTGCGGTGATGGAATCTGCATCGGTTCGCAGTCGAAGGTCGGTCCCCGCAGCCGCATCGATGGTGGTTGCGGCGACCAGGCCCGCGCCCGCGAGGCGAATTGCGCCCGCAGCGCCCGTCCGGAGATGGACGGTGCCTTGCGCTGCGGTCAGCGTGGATACACCCAGATCGAGCCCACCCGCTGCCTCGAGGGTCAGGGTCTTGCCGCCCGCGGAAACGTTGTGACCGGCAACGAGTTCACTCGCAATCCATCGTACGGCCTCTGAACCACGATTGAGGGCGAGATCGCCTGCTGCTCTCAAAGTCAACTGATCCAAGGCAGGCAGTTCGGCCGAGGCCGGCATAATCAGGTCGCCGCCCGTCTCGATCGTCAGGCGCGACAGTGTGCCGCCCGTCTGCGAGACGCCGAGTGACCAGTTGGCCACCGACAGGTCGAGCGCAGCCGAAGCACTCGCACCAAGCCGGATGAGAGACAGTTGGTCCGCGGCCCTCAAATCGAGCCTTTGCTCAGACGCGAGATCCCCCGCTAGGTAGATTGAGCCCGCGCTGTGCATGATCAGATTGTCGGTGCCGGGCGCCTGGGTACCCAGATCGAAAACCAGCGAATCACCCGCGCGAAGCTCGGTGCGCCGGGCGCCGGAAAACAGGCGCGTTGTGCTGAGCGCACCCGCCGCAACCAACGAGAGTTCACCGATCGCACCCGACACGGCGGCGATCGCATCATCACCGATGAGGTCAAGCGTTCCGGCGCGGCTTTCGAGCGACACGACCGAATCAGCGGCCGCGCGGACCTGAGTCACCTGCACCGCACCCGCACTCACGATCGATACACCGCCTGCACTGGCGTGTACATCAATCACCTGCAGCCCTGCGCCCGGACCGGCCACCGGGTCCATATCCAGCACAGAGATTGAACCCTGTTCGGCCTGCGCACGAAGCACGGCCGCTGCAATCGTCAGCTCCGCCAGAGTCGTACCGGCCTTGAGTACGAGTTCGCCCGCCACCAGTAACGGTTCGCCAAGGCGTGTCGCCCCCTGCGCCACACCGATCGCACGTCCTGCGTCGACGATCAGATCGCCACCGGCCTCGCCAGCGCCGTACGTAGCTCGGTCCGACGCGTGACCGATCCAGGCGCCTGCGCGGGTTTGCGCCAATTCGATGTCGCGTCCGGCCTTCAGTGCGATCGCTGCATTGCCACTCAACAAACTGGAACCCGTCGTCATCCGGATGTCGCGCCCTGCTTCAATCCGGATCGCGCCCGCCGTCGCCCAGGTGGAAGGCGTGCCGCCCATGACGCCCACCGTTGTGAGCGTCGCGGCATCCATTACGACGTCGCTGTCCGCGCCTCCGGCAATCAGGGTAATTCCGCTGAAGCCAACGATTACGTCGCCGCGATCCAGCAAGGGATCACTTTGAACGGTGATTGAGCCAGCCAGGGTAGTAAGCGATACCTGCTGCCCCGATAAGCTCGCCCCGACACGACTGGCGCGTCCAATCGAATCCGGGAGTCCCGATTGCGTAACGACATCGACCGGCATCGAGGCCAGCGGCGCGATCCGCACCGCATCCTGCTCGACGATACGAATCGAACCCGACGTGGCCGAGGCATTCAACTGCTCGACCGCCGTCCGCACGGCCGTCGCATCGGTGCTTCCGCCCACACCCTCCGGCGCCAGCATCGCAAGCCCACTCGCGAGCACGTTCCAGAGGAGCGTGTCGGCGGCCAGCGAAGTGCTGATGGCACCACTCGAACCCTGAACCTCGATGGCGACCGAGCCCGCGCCGGAACTAGAGGTGACGCCCGCCGCGCGCGCATCAATGACGCCTAGGGCCACTGACGTGTCAGAGCTGACCCAGACATCGCCGCCATCGGTATCGATCGTCGCGGTGGCCGCCATCGTGAACGCGCCCGTCGCCGACAGCACCAGATCACCGCCTTGCGTGGCCACAGCGCTAGCCGCGCCGAAGGAGACCGCACCACTTCCGCCGAGAAGGGTCAGAGCATCACCGTCGGTCCCGACGGTGACGCCGTCGGCAAGCGCCAACCCTGCAGCACCACTCAGCCGCAGAGGCCCGCCCATGATGCTCACCGGCTGGTTGAGCGTCAGCGCACCCGTAGTGGTTTGCAGGTTCGCACTACCCGACTGATCGGCGGTACCTACGGTCAGGCCCGCCCGCGACAGGCTCGCATCCTCGATCCGACCGCCCGCTGACACGAAGCCCGTATCGTCGACCGTAATGGCGGTCACGCGTGAAAAGTTTGCAGAGACCTCGTCGACTGCAAAGGCACGGCTCGAGGTGATTGACAGGTCGCCCGCAGTCGCCGCAGCAAGTCGGCTCACCGCGACCTCGATCGGCGCCGCACGGCGGCCGATCTCTCCGACGCCGCCGGCCGAATCGATGATCAGAGAACCGGCAATGAGATCGTCGGCCGCATCATCGCCCGACTCGATCACCCGGCCCGCGACCGTTCGCAGGGCCACCGACGCCGAGCCCGCATCGAGGCTCGCAATCGAAATGTTGTCAAACGCACGGATTTGAACGTTGCCGCCGGCGCCCTGAGCACCCAAAGTGCTGAGGGTTGAACCCTCCGCCTGCAGCACACTGCCCGAACGCGATTCGATGTCGAGACTGCCCTTGGGATTGATCACCTGGGACGCGGCCGCAAAGGCGACATTGCCGCCGGCAATCAGCGACAACACCCCCTCGCCGATATCGATGATCTCGTTGATGGCAAGCGTGCCCGAGATGGACTCGAGAAGAATGGTGCCGCCGTCATCGGCCCCCGTTCGAAGCCGCGTGTCAAGCTGAAGATTCTGCGCAGCGCGGACCAGGAACTGCCCGCCGCGATCGGCCCGCAGGCCGTCACCCGTGATCGACAAGCTGTCTGCATCGTCAATTGCGATCACAGTGCGCAATGCCGAGTGAGTGCGGACCTCGAGCGTATTGGCATCGATTTCGAGCGCAGCGAGAAGCGTACCGACATTACGGAAGCCCGGCGCCTGTTGCTGCTGAACGTTGTTACCGGCAACCAGCTTCAGGTGATCGCCCTCGACATGCACCATGCCGCGATCGAATGAACGGGTCGAACCGTAGATGCTGCCGCTCCAGGCCTGCAGCGTGACATCGCCCCCAGATGAACGGACCCCCGCGACCAGCAGGTCATCGCTCAGTTCGGCGATATCGATATCGCCCAGGGCGGTGGCCTTGAGCGTGCCCGGGAGCCATGGATCATTGCCAGGCTGATCCAGCCCGTATTGCCCGACTTCGATTTTCAGCGAACCTGCGTTACTTCGGATGACACCGCCCGTGGTGCCGGTCTTGCCCTGGGCAATCAGAATCATGTCGCCGGCACTGCGCAGAATCGGGTCGTCACCGGCATGGTTGGTCAGGATCGATCCGGTTGCCTCCAGCCGCGCCCGTGCGCCGGATTCAATGCCGCGGGTCAGCATGTCGACCTGATCGCGAATGCGCAGATCGCCCTGCGCGTGCACGATCACGTCGCCCGAGCTCTTGATGGCGATGACACCCGTCGCGGCCAGATTGATGTCGTCAAAGGCCTGGAGTGTGACACTGAGCACTTCTCGTCGGTTCTCCACCCATTGCCCAGCCTTGACGGCCGTAATGCCCTCGGTTGAGGAGAGAATCGGTGTCGACTGCGGCGCCTGCTCGCCGGGCTCGACCCTGCGCCAGTTGTCGCCGAAGAAGAGCCCATCGAAAGCCAGATCCACCGTTTCGTCCGTACCCATCCACTGATAGCGCTGGTAGTCGATCTCCGCAATGTCGCGGACTGAAGCCTGAGACAGCGCCTGCAGCCACTGTTCAGGCAGTTGCGCGAAGCGCCCCGGGTTGACGATGGTGACGCGCTCGGTGGAACGACCCACGCCTCCCTTTGCCGAATGTGATTTGAGCGTGATGTTCACGCCTTGAATGTTGAGTTGCTCGGTGATCGCCGGGGCCACGACCTCCGGGTCATGCGGATAGATCGCGCGGACCACATCCGGCGCGATTGGGTATTGGGCCATCGTCGCAAGCGCAGCCCCCGTCGGCAGGCCCGCTCGCTTGAGCTGGCTGTCGGAAAAGTCTGCCACGGACAGATGCTGAGCCAGTGCCGCACCGGTCCCCCCACCGATTTCGCGCACCCCATCCAGGATTTGCCCATAGGTGGTTTCAAGCCGTACGTCGCTGGTTCGCGACAACACTGACACCGTGCTGTCCTTCCATGCGCTGGGCTGAATGAGCTTGAGGTCGCCGTCGGTTTCGGTGATGTCAACCGTGCCCTCCGCGCGGGCGGCCAGTCCGCCCTGCCCCATGACGTTGCTGTCCACTCTTGCAAAGATCGATCCTGCACCGCCATCGATCTGCAGGGTTTCGCCAAACACGCGTGACGAGAACAAGGCCGCGCTGACACCATTCAAGGCGCGAATGGTCACGTTGCCGGCAGAGGACCACGTGTCCTCGACAAGCGTCCCCGACACCACTTGTCCGATTTTCAGGACATTGGTGGTCTTGCCAGCCACTTGGTTGACCGTGATGTTGCCGCTTGCCTGGATGTTCAGGCGACCGCGCGGATCTTTCACGGTGATTGTGATGTCACCATTTGCCCGAATATCGGGCACTGCGCCCGAGAATTCGACATCGCCCGCAACGGTCAGCGCATTCGCAGCCAGTGCGATGGGTTTGAAGGTTTCGGGCTCGCTATCAGGCGCCTCGGCAAGCGGCGTATTTTCGCCAAAGGCCACATCGCCGGTGAGGACCAGACGGCCCACCGTCTTGATATCGATCCGGGGCGCAGCCGCTCCGACCGCAGTCTCGACCACGATCGGATGGTCAGCCTTCAGCGCATAGGTGTAGAAATCCTTGAGGCCAACGACCGTGGTGGTCTTGGTAGTGACCGTCTTCTTGCGCAGCCAGCCACCGCCCGTGGTGGTTGGGCCATCAACCGTAATTTCCTTGTTGTCGAATGTGCTGTCGAACCGGTCGTCGATCTTTTTGGCCAGCCAGGACTGGCCGTTGGCACGCTTCCAGGGACTGTCCTTGGTTGCGACAAAGTTGTAGACCCACTGGCTGCTGTCAAACGGATTGGCGTAGAAAGTGCTGGCATCCAGGACTCGCTTGCCACCGGTGAGGGTTTCGAGATACTTCCACTTGGAGGTATCGCTGAAGTCAGTCACCGGGAACTGGACCTTGCCATTGTCGGCAACCCACTGATAGAGCTTGTTGGTCGCGACATCGCGGACTTCGGTCTTGTCCTTGACCATGTCCACAGCGGTATTGCGCTTGGTTTCGAACAGCACAGACAGGAAATCATCGTCCTGCATGCCCTGAACCTGGCTACGGTTCAGGACCAGCTCGGATTCGAGGAGCGGTGTCCCGTCGGTGAAGCGCGTTTCAGCAAACGTTGCCTGATCATCCGCAGCAAGCGCGTCCCAGTCAAAGCCCAGGAGGTTGAAGCTCTCCTGCTTGTAGATCTCGAGCTTGGTGCTGGTCTTGGCCTGACCTTCGGTCCAGACATAGACCCGCCCCTCTTCGGGTTGATAGCTGAGCGGAAGCGCAGCCGACTGAACGATCGTCGTGCCCTCTTGCGCGTACTGGATCGAGCTGGGTCGCCCACCCGCAGCCGGCACCAGGGTACCCTGTCGGCGAATGATGCTGACGTCGCCGTTCTGGTAGACATACTCGAGCTGCTTCAGCGTGGCGCTATCGGTCACAGTGATACGACCAATGCGGTTTTCAGAAACATCTATCTTGCCGACCTCGATCGCATAGTCGGTCTGGTTGTCGATGCTGACCGATGCATAGCCACTGGCCGCCCGAAGCACGCCATTGCCGGTACTGAGAATCGTGCCGGTGATGTTGATGCGGCCCGCCTCGGGCTTGATCGGCTCGACGATGATCTTGCCCGCCAGGCTGTCAAATGCACCATCGACCGTACCGAATCCCGCCGCGCCCATGCTGATGCCGGGCTGCAGATTGCCCTTTTCATCGGTGAAGTTCACCGTGCCGGCGGGCTTGAATTCGGGCGTAATCGTCAGTTCGACATTGTCGACGCCACTTTGCACCAGGCCATTGACGTTCAGAAAGCGCGCATTGATATTGATCGCGCCCATCGAGAAGACGCGCGACTTCGAGACCCCGATCGCACCTTGCAGCGCTGACAGTGCGGCATCGCCATAGTCGTAGTTCAGCTGGGTGAACGTGCCCTCGTCGTTATAGACCTTCGATCCAAAGTCCTTGTTGAACGCAACGTACTGCCGTGGGTCACGATTCGTGTGATACCAGTCCTCTGTTGACAGATTGAAGTCACCCGCAGCGGCCAGGCTGATCGAGGCGGCACGCAGTTCGCCCGTCACATCGATACTGCCCTCCTGATTGGTGAGATTGAGGGTACCCGCAGCGTTGACGATCCGACCCCGCACGTAGATATCCTGCGGGGCTTCGGGCACATTGAAGCCAGCCAGCGTCGTGTAGAAAGCCTTTGGATAGGCGTCCTGCATGATGTCGATGACGCTTCCGGAGGACGACGGGTTACCACTGACCGACTCACCGTTGAACCAGATCGCGCCCGGGTCCATCACCACACGCTTGTCACCCACCCGCTCGGTGATCGAGCTCGAGCGAATATTGATGTCGGTGATCTCCATGCCGAAAGGCGTGTTGTTGACCACTTTGATGCTGGCATCGCCGTGGGCAATTAAACGCTTGTCCGAAAAGCCGCTGGCGATGCCTGTGCGCGAGCCGCTATCGGCCAGGATATGGATGAGGCCTGGCGCCGCCTGAATGGTGGGCATGCGCAGGAACAACAAATCGAGCTTGTCGCGCGTAACGACCGTCCCCGCAGGCGCACTGCTGTCGGTCAGGCCCAGTTTCTTAAGTTGCTCGTCGATCTTGCTCAATAGAGCTTGATAGCGGGCAATGGCCTCGGCATTGCCGGCGTGGCTCTCCATCCAGCCGAGTACCTTGGCCCGATCCTCGAACAGGTTGTTGGCGAGGTTGGCGTACTTGAGCGTCGGTAGCGCCAGATCCTTGGGTTTGACCAGGTAAAAATCGTCGCTCAGTTCCTTCGCAAAAATGGCGCCCTTGTCACTGCGCGTGACCTCCATCTCCTTCCAGCTCTGTGAATCAGAATAGGTTTCAGTCGAAGGATTAACGGTCGCGGCGTCCCCCGTTCGCAGATACCAGCGGCCGTCAGCGGTCCGAACGGTATCGCCCGTCCTTACGGCAAGACTTGTGTCGCTCAAGGCAGGCGTGTGGGTCGGCGCGACCGCTTTCCAGCGTGCGACGTTGGTGTAATCCTCGGCCTCAAGTACGAAGCTGTCTTCGGTAATGCCTTGACCGGGCGAGAACATGTAGGCCTGCCCAGCGACACCTGCCTTGAAGTTACCCGCGACCAGTTCAACGATTGAACCTGTTGCCACGGACAACGATACATCCTCGAGATCGAGCGCGGCATAGTGATATTGCTGCGCGGGGTCAAGGTCGAGGGCCTGTTTTTCCTGATCGGTCAGATCCGTACCGATGCGGCTGATACTGAGCTTTTGTTGCCCCTGCAGCTCGTAGGGCAGCATCTGGACGAGGGTGCGGTAATTGATACCCGCCTCGACCTTGGCCTGTGGGCCGACGGTGACCGTATTGAGGCTCACGTCGTCGGTGTCCTCGCGCGGCTCGAACACCACCGGAGCCGGTGCCACGACCAGGCCGTCCACTTCAGCGCGCTCGCCCTTGCCCAGACCGGGCTGCGCCAGCATCGACACATTGCCGATCGCCTTTACCGAGCTTGTGCCGCCAATGTCAATGACGTTACGTTCGGTGATCTTGGAAGTACCAAGCGGGATGGCCCCCCCCAGCCCCACCAGGGTTGCATCGACCTGCGCAGTAGTCAGCAGAATGTTGGGAACCCGCAGCCGATCCTGCCCCGCCATCAGTCGGACATCGTTGCCGAGCAGATCCGCGTCAGTCAGCCGGATCGAATTGTCGGCGTCGACCACCGCATCGGCGGTGGCATAGGCCCCTGCAATAAAGGCCACCGACAACACATTGGCAGCGGAGACCAGATCCGCGTCGCTGCGCGTGGCGAAGTCCAGATTACCGCTCAGGTTGCGAACCTTCGCGCCGTCGACACTGATCGTCGACCGCATTTTCGCCTGCTGATCGGCCTGCGCAACCGTCACAGAAAAACCGCCTACCCCATCGACCCGCACTTTGTCGGTGATGTTGGCGTTGGCATAGGTATCCACCTGGAACACCCCCGTCTTGCCCGGCGCAGCCTCCACGATCAGTTCGGCGCCCTGGCCGATTGCCACGTTGGCACCAAATCGGTTGGCGCCGGTGCCGATATCGGTATCGGCCGTCAAGGCAGTAATGCTGGCCAGGCCCGCCGAGCCCGAGCGAAGCGATTCTTCCTTGTCAGAAAACTTGCTCTTGTCGGCCAAGTTATCGGCCTTGATCGTGATCGAGCCGGCATTGACCTTGCTCGCACCGATCCGAATGTCGGCGGCACCGGTCAAGGCGGTACTCATCGCCGCGCCGCTCCCGGCCAGAATGCCTACGGCGAGATTCTTTGAAGTGGCATCGAAGTTCTGCACGCGCGAAGACGTAAGATCAAGGAGCCCGACGTTGTGCACACCGCGATCGCCCATCCGAACCAGCGTCGTAGCAAGGATCGCGAGCTTGCTGTCCGCGCCGACCGCCGAGATCAGGCCACCGCTTGAGGCGCTGGCGCGCTGGTAGGTCTCGTCCTGACCCACCGCACGGGCCCGGAGCACCGCGGCGGTGACGCGCGCGTCATCACCGATCTCGGCGGTGATGGAACCGGAATCGATCGTGGAGGCAAGCGAGGTCCCGACGGACACACCGGTACTGACAGCCAGGGCGTTCGAAGTAGCCATCGCCTTTTGAAGACCGCGGGCCTCGACAATCACCTGCGTGGTCTCGCGCGAACCGGGTACTTCGGTCGCACGGAGCAAAGCCTTGACCGTTGGAGCAAGCGTATTCTCGGTGACAGTGCCGGCTGCCGCCGCAGCGATCAGGCCGAAGCTGAGCGCTGCGGCCTTGACCTCTGCGTTGGTCTCGGACTTGCTGTCGGCCAGGACGGTGAGGGTCTTGCCCGTCGTGACGACCGACAGCCCGGTGTCGCTTCCCGGCACGTTGTCGGCCGTGCTGCGATCGACGGCCGCATAGGCGCTGCTGCGAATGGTATTGAATGCGTTGGCACCGCCCCCTGCGAACGATCCGCCAATGCTGATCGACAAGGAAAAGGCGACAGCCGTGGACTCGGCATCGATCCGGGAATCGTCGGTGGCGCGTACCGTGATGTCGCCGTCCGCCTCGACCAGTGACCGGTCGATCAAGGCGGCCGTACTGCTCGCGATCTCGTTGGTGGCCGTGGACACACCGATCGCGACCGAGCCGCCAAACATGCCAAATGACGCCGAGACCGACACCGCGAGCACTGTGGAATCGATCGACGAAGCGTCGGACGCATCGACCGTGATCGCCCCATCGACGTCGATACCCAAACCGGTACTCTGGGCAATGAAGGCTTGGGTCTGCGAGCCCACACGGTTCACCGCGCTCGCCCCCGCACCCGACAACGCGACCGCAACCTGCCCCCCTGCGGCCGCGACCGAGCCTGCGAAGACGGTGGAATTGATCTCCTGATCGGTGATCGCCAGCACCGACAGGTCGAGGGTCTCGGACGTCCCGGGCATAGCGAGGATCGATGCACGCTCAACCGAGGCCACGATACGATTCGCAGCGGTATTCACCAACTGCTTCCACTTCTTGGTATCCGAGTAGTCCTGAGTCAGGATCAGGTCCTCATCGATGCCGTCCTTGTTGGCATCCTTGGCTTCGAGGGTGTCGCTGCCGATGTATTCGTAGGTCTCGTTGGCGCGGCCGCCCGACGCGGGTCCGAGCCGGATGATGTCGCCCTTGACGATTCGTTTTGGTTGATCGACACCCGATGTGTAGCGAACCGGGCCGGTATAGCCCTGCGGGTCGTAGCCAATGTAGTTGCGTGCGATCGACACGCCAATCGAGGCGCCAATACCGACCTGGCCTACACCCACGCCGATGGCCGCCGAGACCACCCATGCATCGATCAGGTTGGTGGCATTCGCCTTGATGGTAACGTCCGACCCAGCACGAACCAGGCTGTCATCGACCCTGGCATAGGCATCGCCCAGGATCACGTTGAGCGCCGAGGCGCCCGCGCCCGCTACGCCCAGTCCCAATTGCCCGGCCGCCAGCGCGACCGATGCGGCCGCGGCCGTGACACGAATCGTGGACTCGGATTCGGCGATCACGTCAATGGTTTTGCGGGCATCGAGCTCGGCACCTCGCACGCCGGCCTGCACGACGCCGTCGATGACGTTTCGCGCAAGTGACACGCCCACCGAGATCGCGACACCGGTCTGGCCGAAAGCAGCCGCGATCGTTGCCGCACCCGCAAATGAATTGATGAGGGACAGATCGGTGGCTGCAATTTCCACGCGGTCGACGATGATACGGCTGAGCCGCGCGCCGACCGTCGTCGAGGCGGTATCAACACCCGACAACACCCGAACGCCGATCTGATTCTCGGCCCATACGCCCGAACCGCTGACCGCCACACCCGTCTGGCCTGCAGCAATCGCCGCCGATCCCGCGACCACAAACGCATCGATCATCTGACGCGTCGTCGAGCCCACGTTGAGGTCACCGTCAGCGGTGATATCGCTATCGATGACGAGCGCGCGAACGGTCGCAATGGAGTCGTCACCGACCTTGCCAAAGCCCGACTGCCCGATCAGATTGCGCGCCACAGAGATGCCGATCGAAGCGCCCACGCCCGTCTGGCCCGCAGCGATCGCGATCGAGATCGCCGCGACCCGCGCCGCGATCACCGAATCGCTGTTCGCCTGCAGACGGACATCGGTCTTCGCCAGGACGGTACTGTCACGCAGAATCGCATCGACCCCGCCGGCGAGCGAGTTGATAGACACTGCCCCCGCTCCGGACACCGCAACGCCGGTCTTACCGATGCCCACCGCCATCGAGGCAGCCACCGAAATCGCATTCAGGTTGCTGCGCGTGATCTCGATCTTCGAGTCCACCCGGTCGAGCAGGAAGCTGTTGCCGAGAGCGTCGCTCGCCATCCACGTGCGCCCCGCCTCGAGCACCGAGAGATCAAGGTCGGGCCGTACTCGACGCCACAGGCTGGTATCGGAAAAATCGGTTCGCGGCAGCGCGTACTCATTCCCGTTCCGTCCGATGTACTGGTAGATCGCGCCACCTTCACCACCAGCGTCATGATCGTCGGTCAAGCGGACGGTATCGCCCCGCTTCATTTTCTTGAATTCAGCGTCAACCCGCTTCCAGAGCTTGGTATCGGTGAAATCCAGTTTGGCGAGGTCGGTCTTCCAGTCGGACGTTCCACGATATTCATAGACGAACCCGGCGAACACGCCCGAGGCAATACCGACCTTGTCGCCCTTGTCGAGTTCCTGAGTGCCGTCCGTCGTCTTGTAGTCCCACTGCAAACCGTCCGAGCTTCGGTAGGTTGCCGAAGGCCGCAACCAATCGGAATCGGGCAGATCAAGGCCTTTGTCGATCAGCAACTGCGTGAGGGCCCGCGCCACATCCGGATCGGCGTAGTCGGTCGCGAGCTGCCAGCGCGCGGTATTGGCGTAATTTTCCTTCCAGAGATCGATCCTGGTTTCGACCTCGACCGCCTCCCACAGACCCTCATCCTCAAAATCGGCATCACTCAGATTGATCGAGGTGCTGGAGCCCTTGTATTTGAAGAGCTTGCCGACCAGGTCGTTATCGTCGTGGTTGCTCGCTACGCGCACGACATCACCCTCGTTGACGGTGCGTCGGCCGGCCTCGGTGGTGTAGCTCTCGGGCTGACCGATGAACCGGTAAACCCTGCCCGGAATACCGCCCGCGGTATGCTCTAACGCGAGCCTCACCGTGTAACCGGCCTTGACCGTGCTGGATGCGGAATCGACTTCGTCCCAATCCGATCGGCTTTCAAAATTGGAGATCAAGCGCAGGTCGACGAGCCTCCGGTCGCCCGTGAATTCGTAGATCCTGCCGCTACTTGCCCGAACCTTGTCACCCGTCTCGAGCACAACGGTCCCATCGCTGATCAGATAGTCCCAGGACTGTCCCTCGGTGCTGCTGAATGATGTCTTTTTGCCAGCATTCGCCAGCGCGTCGATTGCGGCCGGCGTGATGCCTCGGTTTGCGGCCTCAGCCAGCGTCGCCTCGCCCAAGCGCACGCCGCCGGAACGTGCACCGATGTCGAGGGCACCCGTCCGGGCGGTCAGTTGCGCACGGCTCGCCTGAGCGAGCACATCGGTGTCGATGCTGTTGAAGGCAAGGGAAAGGCCGATCGATACGGCCACAGAGGTTTGGCCGGACACCGACGCAGCAAGCGACGCCGCACCCGCCACCGCGTTGATCGAGGTCCCGCTGTCCGCAGCGATGCGGATGGCGTCGGCCAAGATGGGCCGAATCGAGGCGGGATCCCCATCAATCGTGGCCTCAAGGCTGGAATAGATACGATTCTCGGCGTAGACGCCCGCCGCACTGACCGAGATCGCAGATTTACCACTCGCGCCCACTGCCGCGGTACCCGTCAGCACCCGTGCGGTGATCGCGCCCTCACCCTGCGCGTCGAGCACCAGATCGCCCGCAGCGTCGACCGCAGCGTCGGCGATCCGCGCTCGTGCCTGCGATGTCGCGGGCGTATAACTCAGGAGCTTCCAGCGGCTCTCGTCCGACCAGTTCTGCGCGGGGAAGTCGATCCCTTTGCTGTCGCTGTAGGTGTCGCCCACGTACTCGTAGACTTCGTCGTTCAGGAGCCCCTGATCGTTGAGCACACGCGTGCCCTTCGTCAGTGTGGTGAGCTTGTTGTCGGCGTTGTATTTCGAGGCCTTGAAGTCGTAATTGACCGTGACCGGCCGAGCGCCGATGATGTTTCGCGCAAACGAGAGGCCGAGCGCCACCGCAGTGGCGGACTTGCTCAATCCTGCAGATACGGAGAGCGCAAGCGTCTTCACCATCGCAGTGATTTCGGCGTCATCGACCGCCGAGATCGTGACATGGCCCGCCTTGCCGCCCGAACCCGTTGTGACCAGGTCCATCGCAGACAGATAGGCATCGGCCGTTCCGTTGACGCGATTGAAGACCAGCGTACCACCGCCGCCCACAGCCGGTCCGCCCTTGGGGCTGGCGGCCACTGCGACAGCCGAAGCGCCGCCCGTGGCGTCGATCGATGCACTGCGGTCAATGCCGATCTGCACATTGCCACCCACCCGGGCCTTCCCTGAGCCGTCCGCACTGCCTGAAAGAAACGCCTGGACATCGTTCAACACGTCGTTACGGCTGAACGCCACACCCACGGAGACTGAAAGCGAATCGCCTCCGGTGGACGCTGCAATCGCGACCGAGCTCGCCTTGACCTCGGAGACAATCAGCGTGAGCGCATCCGCGTCAAGGGTCAGATCGCCCCCTGCGTTCAGGTCCTTGATGTTGGACAGATAGGCCCGCGTATCGGCGGCGACCTTGTTCATCGCCGCCACCGGTGCCACCGTGATGGAGGTCGCCCCTTCCTTGCCCAGCTCCGCGTTGACCGACAGCGCCGAGTTTTCGATGATCGCGTCGATCTTTCCGGTGCTTGCCGCAGTCACCGAAAGATCACGACCCACCTTGATCACACTGCCATCGGCCCAGGCCTGTGTCAGCAAGGGCTGCTGACCGGCATAGGACGAGCCTGCGATCGTGTCAGCGATATTCTTCAGCACATTGACGGGCTCGTAGCCAATCGTATTGAAGGCCAGTGTGACGCCCACCGCAACACCGGCTGACACCGAGCTTGCCACCGAGGCGTCAATCGCCGAATCGTTCAGCGCATTGATGACCAGGTCGCCTGAGGCGCCGGTTTCGAGCGTGCCGCCCTTCGCCCAGGCGCGCGCACCCCCTAGCACCGTATTGGTCGCAATGACTGCGTTGATTCCGACATCGCCTGCTGCCACCTCGCTTTCGTCATCAGCCTTGAGTTCGGAGGCATCCGACGCACGAATCGCGATTCCACCCGTGCCCTTGGCCAGGACCTGATCCAGCGAGGCCTCTACGGTCGAGCGCGAATCATTGCGAACGACCAGTCCGCCAAATCCGACGGTGGCGCCACCGCCTTCACCCAGCAGCGAGTCGATCACTTCACCGGCGATCTCGAGGCCGAAGGTATTCAGGTCGTCGACACTGAAAAGCATCCAGCCGCTGCCTTCGTAGTCCTGCGCACCGAGGTCCAGGATGCCGCCGGCACCGATTCGCATGTAGGTCTTGCCGGCTTGTCCGGATACCGGTCGCCAGCGCGCGCTGTCGGTGTAGTCCTGTTCGGAAAAATCGATATCGATGATCGGCGTTGCACCGATGTATTCGTAGGTGCTGCCCGCCTTGCCGCCGCCAAAGGATTGCAGCAGTCGCACGCGCTCACCCTGACTCACGGTGTCCGGGCGCTCGGTGGATTTGTAATCGGCCGGACCGATCAGTACCAGATGGCCGAACTTGACGTCGCGCTTGCCGGATCGATCGGTAAAACTCGTATCAAAGGTGTCGCCCACTACGAGATCGACCAATCCACCGCCAATCGTTTCGGTCGCGATCGGAAGTAAGGATGCAGCCGAATCGATCCCCGACTGATTCCGTGAATCGATCGAAATCTTCTCGCCCGCCTCGAGCGATACGCCGGTGCCCGACGAGTATGCCTTTGCCTGTGCGTTCACCATGTTGCTGGCGATTGCGAGGCCCACCGATACCTTGGGGCCGCCCGTCTGCAGGAATCGGTCGAGAATGCCCTCGCTGGAACCGGTCTCGTTCTTGAGCTCAGCCTCGATGAACGCATCGGTTCGTGCATCGAGCCTGATCGAGCCCGCTGCCGTCACCGTCGAGTCGGTCACTGCGGCGAGCGCGCGCACGGGTTGTGCGGTACCGATCGAAGTGTTGGCAATCGCGTCGGCCGCAAGCTTGAGGACATTTTGTGCCTGCCAGCCGATCGTATTGAAGGCGAGCGTCGCACCCACAGATGAGCCCTGAGAGCTGGTGACGCTCCGGTTACCCGCTTCAATCGCAGCCTCTTCAAAGGCCTTGACCGTCACGTCGCCCTCGGTGGTCACCACCCGGCTCAGTTGAATGTCCGAGAGGGTTTCCGCGAGCACCATGTTGGTGGCAATCACGCCATTGGCGGCCAGCCCGCCGCCCGTCAAGCCGCCGGTGGCTTCAACCACGCTGTCCACATTGGCCTCGATCACCGCGGCGTCAGTGGCCTCAATGGTGAGGGAGCCGGCGGTGATGTCGGCCCGCAAGGCCAAGGCCTGCGCAGCGCCTCGCACATCATTACGAACCACCAGGCCGCCGACGGAGAATCCGCCAGAGGGCGCGAATTGAGAAGCGACGCTGTTCAACGCACCCGTGAAGCTCGGATCGGTGGCTCGGAGCTTGAGGTTGGATACGGTGCGATCCCTGGATCCGCCAAACTGAATGGCCCAGGCCTCGGCACCCTCCGTCGTGGTGACCTCAACGACGTCAACCGACACCTGAGCATCCTGGAACCGCTGCCCGGCGGCGTTGACCGCCTTGTTGATTGCCTGGATCAGTTGCAACTCGGTCGCGTCGCGACTCACGCCTTCGGCCGTGTAACGGCTCCCGTCATAGTCGAAGGCCAGATCAAACCGACTGACCGTTTTCGAGGTGTCGAGCCGAGCGATAAAACGCGAGCCGGTTTCAGCGCTGCCCACGGTCGGCGTGGCGACACGAACCGCGTAGCCGGGGCTGACCTCAAGTACACGCAACTGTGGGCGGTCGCCCTTTTTGCCGAAAGTGACCGAAAAGCCCAGCACGTCACCCGCGCCCGCGACCACGGCAAGGGTGGGTTCAGCCAGCGCCTCACGAAGTGCGTCCTGGATCAGGAGCGCCTGCTCGGCACGAGTGGGCGCAGCACGCCCCTCGCGCAGGGTTTCGCTTCGAACCCCCAGTCGATCGGACCCTGACTGAGCTGCCACGCTTGCCCGGATGGGGTCGATCGATTCTCCGACGTTCTGACCGGCCAAAGCGATATCGAAGGCCCAACCCGCCGCACGATTGGGCAGCGCGGCCACGACCACTCCTCCCGCGCCAAACCAGGTCTCGAGCGCGTTCTGGAGTGCGCTCGCCGTGGCCTGCGGCGTGGCAAGCAACTCGACCTCGACATCCAGCCTGTCGGCAAGCGACAAGCGGATCCGGCTGCCCGTCGCGGAAAGCGGATTGATCAGGGTGAGCCGTTGCTGCTCGGCCACCGGCGAGCCAATCGGCAGCAGTACGATGGGATCCGTCTGCACTTCACCCAAGGCAAGGCGGAACGAGCCCGCAACCGCATTCGCAGGTGGCGTGACAGTGAGCGTCTGGGTTTCGAGGCCGCCATTGCTGCCCAGCTCAACCGGCTTGAGCGCATCCGTCCAGGCGCCCGCGCCGCCGAATGGTTTTGGAAGATCGAGGACTTCCAGCAGGCCTTTGCCCAGATCAGAGATGATCCCCAGTACGCCCGGGAGACCCGTTTCCGGCTCGACCTCCATCCATAAACCTTCGTTACCGTAGTCGGCCTGAGAAAGATCGAGCTCGATGGCTTTCGGACCCATGTAACGGTACACCAGCCCGCCTTCGCCGCCGTTTCGATAGCCGTCTGCCAACCGTACCTTGGTCCCGAAATCGATCTCACGAAGCCCGTCCGAGGACACGAAGTCAGCGGTGAGCCCATCGCTGTCTTCCTCCGACGATTTGCCCGCTGCGGCGACCATCTCGGTATTGGCAAACACAGTCGGCGAATCGCTCGCCTCGATATGCAAGTGGCCCTCGACCTGCGCCCCACCCCGCGCATCGGCTTGCCGACCTGCCTCGGCGAGCTTGGCATCCGCCCTGCTATTCACCTGATTGGTGGCCAGCACCAGGCTGGCCGACGCTGCGCCTGAACGCGCCGAGACGGCGTTGCTGATGTTCGCGCTCACGGTGGCTGTGACATCCGCCGTGATGGCTGCATCACCCGTAATATCGAGCGTGCTGTGCGTGACCAACGCGGTCACGGAGGCCGGCTGTGCGGTACCCACCTCGCCGATCAGGGTGTCGATCGTCTGCGAGATGAGATCCTCCGCCTTCCAACCGAGGGTGTTGTAGGCGAGCAGCACGCCCACCGCAACGCCCCCCGAGCGAAGCGCCGCCGTGTTGTCCGCAACGATCTCGGCAGTGTTGGCCGCGTCCACGACCAGATCACCCGCGACAATCAGGTCGCTGTCACTGACCGTGGCGGAGGACTCGGTCAACAACAGATTGGTGGCGATCAGGCCGTTCACCGCGAGTCCACCACCCACAAGCGGCAAGCCCTGGTCGGTCTTCGCAGTACCATCGAGCGCTGCGCTCAGCTTTGCCGACTCGTCCGCGATGACCTCCAGGCGATTGCCGGTTGCCACTTTCGCATCATCGATCGAAGCCTTGGTCCGCCCTCGAAGGTCATTTCGCACGGCGGTACCGCCCACGGCAAGCAGGCCCCCCGCGCTCGCCAGACTGACCGATGCGTTGATTTCGGCCTCGTCAACGGCCCCGACAGCCAGATCGCCGCCCGCGGCAACGTCGAGGACCTTGGCACGCCCGGCGACCACGCCCGGCTGGGCCGCACTGCCAATCCAGGCCTGTGAGCCCGAGCTCACGCGATTGAGCGAGAGCGCAAATCCAGCACTTCCGGTAAAACCACCATCACTCGCAGAGCCCAGACGGGCATCGATCACACCTGCGCTGGATGCATCAATTGAGGCATCGCCCGCGATCGACAGATTTGCATCATGGAGCGCTGCCTTGCTGAAGACTGTGGCTTCGGTGCCCATGCCCGTGCCCAGCAGCGCGCCCATGGAAAGCTGGGACAGGCTCTGTTCTTTCCAGCCGATCGCATTGAAGGCCAAGGCAAGACTGGCCGCTGCCGAACCCTGGGTCGTCGCCTTGTTGACTGCACGAATTTCCGCATCGTTGGCAGCATGGACATCCAGGTCCCCCGCTGCGGCAAGCCGCCCACCCGAGACGATCGCAGTCACCGCGCCGTTGACCAGGTTGGTGGCCATCAGCGCGTTGAGCGACAAGCCGCCCACGCCCAGACCGCTGGCGCCTGCACCACCAAAGCCCACCTTGCCCGTGAGTGTGGCGTTGATCAGGGCTGCGGAATCGGCCCAGACGTCGATATCGCCGCCCGCAGTCAACTCAGCGCCTGTCACTCGGGTGTCGACGATGTGGTTGGCCTGGTTGCGTGCGACAGCCATCCCCGCCGATGCGAACAAGCCCTCGGCGCTCATTGATGCGGTCGACAACAATTCAGCGGCATCGCGCGCTGCAATGCGTACATTGCCCCCCACGTAGTGCTCGGTGCCGGCGGTAGGTACAAAACGAACCCGGGTGCTGGCCTCGCTCAGGTTCTGAACCATCGCGGCGCTCGAGGACCCGAGCAGGCCATCTGTTGCCTGTTTGAGCGTCGCAGAGGCCTTGAGCGCGAGGTTGCCGTCGATCGAGAAATCGCCCCCGGCCTCCAGAAATCCCTTTTCGAAGCTTGCGCCGACCTCATACGTCGCAACCGCTCCACTCGCATCATCCAGAAAACCGGACACGCTAGCGGCCTTCAGACCGCCTGCGCCCTGTCGGCCAATCAGGTTGTAGGCCAGCGCTGCACCGGCTCCCCCAGCGGTCACGGTGCTGACGTCGTTACTGGCCGAAAGTGTGGCCGCCGCCTTCGCGCGAAGCGCCACATCGCCGGTCACCCGCATATCGACATCGTTCGCAGCCGCCTGGGCACCACCCAGCAACCAGTTCGTGGCGATCGACCCGTTTGCCGCAAGCTGGGTCCAGTCATCAAACGGATCGGATGAATACGCATCGACGCGGCCCTGCGCGGTGGCGGTGATGGTGGCGCTATCGATCGCCTCGACCGTCAGGGCCGCTGCATCGACGCCAAGGCTGTCGAGCTGCGCGGACAGATCGCGCTTCAGATCATTCAGCACGAGGATCCCGCCCACCTGCAGCCCGCCGGTACCCGGCCGCCCGGCATTCGCCTTGGCCGTGGCCTGAAGCGCATCTCGTGCAATGACCGAGACGGTGCCGCCCGACTTGATGCTGGCCGCCCCCGTTCGAGCCTCGACCACAGCGCGCGCGCCGCCTCGGAACCGATTGATCGCAAGGAGCCCGGCTGCCGCGGTACGGATGCCCGGGTCGCTGAGCGCGTCGGCGACCGCATCCATGACAAGCGATGAACGCGCATCGACTGCGACCGCGCCCGCAGCGCTGAGCTGGCTGGCATTGACCGTCACAGAAGTGTCGCGCGCCTTGCCGGTGTCAGTGGGCTCACCTCCAGCGAATGTGTTGACATCGAAAGTACCGAGATCGCCGAAATAACGGCCCGCCACATTGACCGCCATGACCGCTTCCTGGTCACCATCCGGCGTAGCATTCATCCCGGTTGGGGTATCGGCCAGAAGCTTTGCGCGGTCACGCGCGGCCAGTTCGATGGCCGAACGGGCGGTGATCGAGGTTTGATCGACCGAGACAGCCGTGCCGCCGTTGAGCGTATTCCAGGCGCGCAGCGATCCGATATTGATATCGAAACCGAGCGTGAGGCCCAGGAATGAGCCTGACGCGAGCGGCCCCATCTTGCCCATCTTGACGACGGACTCAAGCACCTGGGCGGCGAGCGCGAAACTGCGCACATTGGCCGCGCTGATCGTGGCTTGAGAGAGCGTCACACTGACCGCCGCCTCGACATCGTTCCCGGCCAGACTGGCGGGCAGGGTGGCCACACCGTACCAGGACTCGAGCAGCTCGCCGGTATACCCTCCGCCGGTTGCCTTCCAGCTGGATCGATCCTGCGCGACCAGATCGACGTCGCCCCGCGAGCGAATGCTTGCCGACTCGACCCGCACAGTCGTACTGCTGATGCCGAGATTGCGCGCCTGTCGAGCCGTGGCCGTAAGACTGCTGGCATCAAGGGCGAACGCGCGCAGCCCCGCCACGTCAAGCTCAGCACCCGCAATGGCCGCATCCACCGTCGTGCGGATCAGCGCCGTGCTGGTACCCACCTGCCTGGAGCCCGCGAAATCGCTCCAGACCCCACCGGTCGCGCCGTCTCGCACTAGCGCAGCGACCTGGACCACGGGCGCTGCAATGCCCTGACCCGGAGCCACCACCACCTTACCCATACCATCGCCCAGATAAGCGATCGCATCTCGGGTGACCAGAATGCGGTTCCAAGCGTCGTCACTCTGATCCGACCCGGCCAAAACCTCATCCTGTACGCCAATCACGCTGCGCAGCTGGGTGGAATCGCTGGCCTCGAACAGCACCGCAACGGGCGAGGGCATGGCCGCGTCGACCAGTGACAGGGCTGCATTGCCGCGGGCGCCGGCCTCGCTCTTTTGCTGCACAGACAGCGTGACCATCGAGCGCTCGACGCCGCTTCGTTCCACCTGCATCCGTACATCGGTATCTGCGATGGCGAATACGCCGGCTGCAGTCACAGACGACTTCGCACCGAGTACGGCGCTGGCCCGAACGTCGGCTCCCAACGAAAAATCGGCCAGTGTCGCCGCAGGCATGCCGGTGTAGCTCAGAGCAGCGCTCGCGAACAGGATCAGATCGCCCGTCGTCTGAACAGTGCCGTTCACATTGACCGATGTGGTGAGGGTCGCGCTCGCCGAGGTGGTCGGCGACGCCGTCACCGAGGACTCCGCAATGAGGTGTACACCCGCGTCAGCCCGCAGCACAGCCCCTTCACTGACCTCGATGGATTCGGACTCAATGACCAGCAGCGCGGAACCCAGATCGGCCGTCTTGACCAGCACCTGGTCGGCGCCAGCCAATCCACGGATCGCGAACAAACCCGTCGGCTTGGCAAAAACGAGGTCATAGAGATTGTCAGCGGTGACCCTCAAACGGCCATCCGGCTCGGTTGCGAGCGTGACCTGGTCATCCGCAAGCGAGAGATCGACGATCAGGTTCTGGACCTCTCCGGAAAGGGACAGCAGGTCGCCCGCACCGGTCAACCGGCCACTCTGGGACGCTCCCCGGGTCAGATCGACGATCGTCGCTGAGGGCTCGAACTGAGCGAGGTCAACATCGACCCGCTTTCGCTCGACGATGTTCAGGGTGATGTTATCCGCGGACAGATCTTTCGCCGTGTCGGGACGCGTCTGCTGCAGCATCGGCTCGGCCGAGAGCAGCACGCGGTCTTCAAGCCGTTCGACCTGCGCGCGGCTGCGGGCATAGGCGAGCTTGCGCCCCCGGGGAGACCAACGCTTCAATCGTTTTGTCAAGAACGTGTCCATCAAAGACTCCAGAGAAATCCACGCCGACCCATTGGTCAGCCAGTCATCGGTCAGCGCTCGCTGGACGAGGGCTCGAAACGAGCGGCCTCGGGCCCCATCGGCGCGGGAAGATCATGATTGGGCGGCCCGTCCTCGAGCCGTTCAAATTGCTGCAGGGAAACGAGATGCGCATAGATTGATGACAGCCAACCGTGCTGGCGGAGCTCGCACAGCTTGGCGTCAGGCAGTCCATCAAGGCGCTCTTCATTGATCACGTAACAGCCATTCACCTCGAGCGCTTCGTCACCGCGACGCGCCCTCACTGCGAAGGGCGTGAACAGATTGCGCGCTGCCAGAGCACGACAAAACGCATCAGTGCGAAGCTGCATTTCGCGAATCTGCTGAAGCCACTGCCGAGCCTGCTCGAGCGCCTCGGTCGGCTGGCCAGACGCGTCAAAAAGCCGCGCTCCATCGGTCAGCGAAAGCAGTTCACTGCCTGCGTCGATACACACCGCAAAGCGCTCGGACTCGCCTTCGCCTGCCGCGCGCACGAGCACGAATGGGTACCCACGGATCACAGCGGGGACATAAGAAGCGAGCCAGGTGCCATCGGTGTCAACGAAGACGTTTTCCCCCTCGCGCAAGCCCAACAGCGCCATCGGGCGAAAGCTGTCGATTGCCGGGTCTTCGACGAACACGATCGGATAAGTCGCGGCCGCACGGACAAATTCGGCTTGCATCAGCGCTGACAAGTGCACGCCACGGGCAAACTCGAACCCCGTCTGCGGGCGGATGCGAAGCGCCCAATGACGGTTCGAATTGAGCGCAACCAATTCGCGAAACATGGCGTGCGGTCTCCTCCCTTAAACCCGGAAACGGCGCTGCAGAAACTGCCGCACGCCGCGCTCCCACTGCAAGAGGAGCGGCGCATCATCAAGCGTCAGCCGAATCGTGCCCAAGCGGCCATGGACAAGCCCCAGCCCGCCTCCGAGCGCATCTTGCGGCAGGGGGGCCTGAATGCGAAAGAAGGGCTCGGCCGCGGTGAGCCCGTTCTGATCGGCGGCGCTCACTGCAATGTCACCCCCACCCGCAAAGCCGAGCGCCCGTGAGGGCAGCGTGCCGGTTTCGAACGGCACGATCTTCGCCTCGGGTGCAACGATATTGAGATGCTCCTGGCCCCGAAGGCGCAGTTCAACCTGATGGACGCGATTATCAAAGAGGTGGGTGGCGACCTGCGGCAGCACAGCGACGAATCGCCAACCGTTAGGATCGACGATCGCCCCCAAGGGCGCACCCCGGGCAACCCAGCGCCCCAGACCGGTGTCGAGATCGGGCGCGCTCCAGAGACCGTCGATGGGTGCCGTGACCTGCAAGGCAGCACGCTGCCGCTCGAGCTCCGAGATCATCGATTCGACCGCCTCACGCTGATGCCGAAGCGGCATCAGGTCGGCCACAGAGAGCGAGTTGGCACGCAGCTCTTGCGAGAGTAACTGCTCACGCTGCAAGCGCGCAGCGCGTAATTCGAACAACAGCTCCGGGCTTTCAAGCCGCATCAAGGGCTCGCCCTGGCGAACGTTGGCCCCGGGCTGCACCAGCAGCGCCACCAGAAATCCGGATGACTCTGAATTGAGCTGCCGATATGCACTTGCTTCGAGTACGCCCGACGCGCGGATCCGATCCGGCATGGGCACCAGAGATAAAGGCAACAAGATCAGAGCGGCAAGGGTGAAGACGAGTGTGATCGTTCGCATCCGGTAGTGATTCAGACGCGGACTGGTCGTAAGAAATTTGAGAAATTTCCAGAGCGGCACCACCACGACAGTGAAGGCCAGGATCCAGGCCAGTGCCAGCCCCAGATCGAGGTATTCGCCCGCGATGAAAAAGACGATGGTGGCCATCAGCATCAGCCAGTAAATAATGCTGGTCACACCGTAAATGGGCAGCAGCCAGGCCTCGGTCAGTGTGCGCGCTGCAGGTTTGGCATTGGGCAAGGCCAGGAGGAAGCGCTCACCCAGATAGCGCAGTTGCTCACGGGACCGCTGAAACAGATTCGGTACATCCAGTAAGTCGACCAGCATGTGATAGCCGTCGAAACGCAGCAGCGGGTT
>JBDLRB010000249.1:0-5022 GCA_039800205.1 Pseudomonadota bacterium
CCGCTCGCGCGCAAGGAGTCGAGGAGCGTCCGGGTGCCCTCGACATTGACGCGCATACCCAGATCAAAATCCGCCTCAGCCGATCCACTAACGACTGCTGCGAGATGCACCACCGCATCGATCTGCGAGGGGAACGCGGCATCGAGCGCGGCCCGATCACACAGATCGGCGCATACGCTGCTCAACTGGGGGTGGTCAATGCCAAGCGGCCGTCGTGCAAGACACCAAATGCGATCGATCGGCTCGCCCGCCCCGGCGTTCGCAGGGTCGAGCAAGGCACGGATCAGCCGCTCGCCGACAAACCCTGTTCCACCCGTGACCAGAACCTGCATGCTCGGTCTCGAATCAGGCGAGTGCCTCGAGGCCACCCTGGAGGAAGCGGAGGGTGCGGTCCGTGAAGAAATCCGGCCGCTCGATATTGCCGATGTGCGCGGCGTTCGGGATCGCGCAGTAAACCGAACGTCGCCATTTCTCGCTCATCTGCATCGACATCGAGGGCGGCGTGCTGTGGTCGTGCTCACCGGCCATGATCAGCGCTTCAGACTCAATGGCGGGCAAACGATCCAGCAAATCGAGTTGAGCAATGGCCGCGCAGCATCCGCAATAGCCCTCAAGCGGCGTCCGCGCCACGACATCCCGTACCCACGCGAGGGCAAGCGGATGAGCGGTCCGCCAGGACGCCGTGAACCAGCGCTCAAGGGTGGGATCGGCCATGGTAGCCATGCCGTGCTCGCGCGCCCGGTCAATGCGCGACTGCCAGAGCGCCGTAGCGTCAGCAGGACGGCGTGCGGTCGAATCCGCCACCACGATCCGATCGAGCAGATCGGGCCGGTCAAGCGCCAGTTGCTGGGCAATCATGCCCCCCATCGACAAACCGACCCAGTGAGTCCGCGTGATCCCCAACTGGTCGAGCAATCCCGCCGCGTCGGCCGCCAACTGTTCCAGCGAGTACGGGGCGGGCGTGGCGGTCGTTGCGCCGTGTCCGCGCACGTCGTAGCGCAAGACCTTGAAGTGGGCACTCAGCGCGGCCATCTGTGGCGCCCACAATCCGAGATCGCCAGCCAGCGGATGAGCCAGCGTCACCCAGGGGCCCTCGCCCGAAATGGTGTAGTGCACATCGATATCACCCACGCGAAGACGCGCCATGTTCAATGACCTCCAGTCAGTCTGCTCGAATGTTGGCCGCACGAGCCAAGCGGGTAAAGTTGGCTACCTCGTCGGTGATCAGTTTGGCAAAGGCTTCGGGCGTACTTGAAACGGCCCGCGTACCGAGCGTAGCAAAGCGCTTCTGTACATCGTCCTGAGCCAGTGCCCGGGCGACATCGGCCTGAATCCGATCGATGACGGGTCTGGGCGTTCGGGCGGGCGCAAGCATTCCATACCAGAACACCCACTCGTACCCGCGGATGCCTGACTCGTCGACGGTCGGCAGGTTAGGCTGGTCGGCCATGCGCTCGAGGCCGGTCACGGCAATCGCCCTCGCCTTTCCCTGGCGAACCAGGTTGATCGCACTCGCATAAGGGGAAATGAACAGGTGGGTCCGGCCGGCGATCGTTTCATTGAGCGCAGCGGGGATGCCCTTGAACGGGACATGCACGAGATCGATCTTCGCCTGCGATTTGAGGAGCTCGGCCGCGAAATGAGCACCGCTGCCCACGCCCGCTGAGGCAAAGTTGAAAGCCCCAGGTTTGCTACGGGCCAAGGCGACGAAATCCGCCATGGTTTTGACCGGCAAATCGGGCGCAACGACCACCAGCGCGGGCCCCGTTGCTGTAAGGGTAATGGGCGCGAAGTCGCGGATCGGGTCGAACGCGAGCTTGGAGTAAATGGCGGGCGCGACCGCGTGGGCTGATGAGACGGATAAGAGGGTGTATCCATCCGCGGCGGAACCGGCCACCGTCTGGGCGGCGATATTGCTGCCCGCGCCGAGCTTGTTCTCGACAACGATTGCCTGCTTCCAGGGATCGGCCAGCTTTTGCGACAGGACGCGCGCGGCGATGTCTGGCACGCCGCCGGGCGTGAAGCCCACCATGATCTTCACCGGACGCGCGGGCCAGGCCGATCCGGCGGATTGCGACCAGGCCGAGCGGGAACCCAGGAGACCGAAAGCCGTCGCACCTGTTGCGACGCTGGCTGAAAATCGTCGACGTTTGATATCGGTCACTTGTCAGTCTCCCCCTGAATGTGTTGAATAATGACTGGCCACAAATCTTGCTCGGATCCCGTTCATGCTGCAAGTCTCCCACCTCTGCCCGAGAGCGCCCCGCCGCACGAGCATGGCGGCAGCCGCGATCGCTCTTCCGCTTCTGGCGGCAAGCGGCAGTTCCAGCGCAATTGAAGTCAGCATGAGCTGTCAGCGCGACGGCAAGACCTACCGGGTATCCTATGACACAGCCAGCCGGAGCTTTCGCACCGACAACGCGCAGCTTGGCAGCCGTTTTCGAATCAATCGCGCTCAGGTGGACAAGGACGCGGTGCTGGTCTGGGTGACCGCAATGAATTTCAGCGCAGAGCGCGACGTCCTGGCCCAGTTCGGTCAGGAAAAATGGGTCAAGTACTTCTTTGGAAATGGCAGTCAGATCACGGATCGATGCAAATGATGACCCATCGACACGGCACCCTCCGCCAGCGCAAGCGCATGGGAACAGGTGAATTTCGCCGACAGCTGATTCGCCTGGTCACGCAGGTCAGCGAAGATGTCCCGGCAGAGATCGTTGACCAGATCAACGAACAGGTGCTGGATGCAATCCGCGCGCTGGATATGCAGCCCGCCGGCGCGCTGCATGGACGGGGGGTGGATCTGATGCTCTGCTCGGCGCCCGGACAGGGCGGAGACGACGCGAGTCGCGAGGCGCTCGGGCAGGCGATCAAAGCCGTGACGGGCATCAGTTCGGTCGAGCTCGGCCCCTGGCAAGACGCGCATCTGGATCGTTTCGGCGTTCGGGTGCGCGGAGGGCGCGGCAGAATGTGGCCCGGCATGACGGATCATATCCTCGCACACGCCGAGCATCATCATGATCTGCCCGACACCGTACTGGTGATGCCGGATCTTCGCTGATCACTCGCTGGCCGAACTACCGAGCGGGCGCCGCCAGATATCGATCGCTGGTGCGGAACAATATTCAGGGGCGAGCAGGCAACAGCCGGACCAGTCGGCCGTTGCGACTGTCATTGATCAGGTAAAGCAGGCCATCGGGACCTTGCCTGACATCGCGCACCCACTGACCCAGAGCCTCGAGCAATCGCTCTTCGTGAACAACCCGCTTTTCATCATGCACGAGGCGAGTCAGGAAGTTGAATTTGACCGAGCCGACGAAAAGGCTGCCTTGCCAGTCGCGACCATAACGTTGACTGGTCAGGAATGCCATGCCGGCCGGCGCGATCGAGGGCGTCCAATTGTGAAAGGGCTGCTCCATGCCCGCGCGCTCGGTCAAGCCCTGACCGATCGGCCCACCGCCGTACCGCTCGCCTCGCGTGATGACCGGCCAGCCGTAATTGCGGCCAGGTGTAATCACATTGATTTCATCGCCGCCCTGGGGGCCATGCTCGTGAACCCACAGGCGACCGTCCGGCCCCAGGGTCGCACCCTGCGGATTACGATGCCCATAGCTGAGGATTTCCGGGCGCACGCCCGGCCGAGCCACAAAGGGGTTATCCGCCGGCACGCTGCCGTCCTTGCGTAATCGAACCAGTTTGCCCAGATGATTGTCGAGCCGCTGGGCGTCGTCCATCCGATGAAAGCGCTCGCCTAGCGTCAGGACCAGCGTTTGGTCAGGCATCTCGACAATTCGGCAACCAAAGTGATGCCTCCCGGCGACCTTGGGCTGCTGCGAAAAAATCACCCGAACGGATTCCAGGCGGGCGCGGTCCCTGGACAATCGGGCGCTCGCCAGGGCGGTGCTGTTACCGCCCGGTCCGGGCTCGGTGAAGCAGAAAAAGACCTGTCGGTTTACGCTGAATTCCGCATCCGTGATGAGATCGAGCAAGCCGCCCTGCCCGCCCACATCGATTGCGGGCAGGCCAGAGACGGGGGCACCAACACGGCCATCCGCCTCGATCACGCGAAGCCGACCGACTCGCTCGGTGACCAGAAACCGCCCCTCAGGCAGGAAAGCGACAGCCCAGGGATGCTCCAACCCTTGGGCGACGACCTGCGCTCGAACGCGACTATCGTTGGCGTTGACAACGAACGGCAGCACACTCATCAGCGATACGGTCAGAGCGCGTAGTACTCGCATTTGCTTCAACCCCAGATCAGAACACCAACCCCTAAGACGGCAAAAACCCCGGCTGCGATCGCATGAACCGGCCCGAGGGGGACCCGACGCGCCAACGCATCGCCAAACAGCGCAACAGGCGCATTGGCGAGCATCATGCCGACGGTCGTCCCCAGGACCACGGCGCTCAGGGAATCGAATCGGGCAGCCAGCGCGATCGTGGCGATCTGCGTCTTGTCGCCCATCTCAACCAGGAAAAAAAGGAGGGCGGCACTTAGAAAAATACCGCCCCGCCGTCGATCGGCCTGCTCACCCTCATCGAGCTTGTCGGGAATGAGCATCCAGGCAGCCATGGCCAGAAAGGACAACCCCAGTATCCAGCGCATCCAGTCGCGACCAATGGTGGACGCGAGCCATGCACCGAGCGCACCGGCCAGCGCATGATTGAGCAAGGTTGCGACGAAGATCCCTGCGATGACTGACCACGGCCGTCGATAGCGCGCAGCCAGCACCAGAGTCAGCAATTGCGTTTTATCGCCCATCTCGGCGAGGGCAACGATGCCAGTCGAAATCAGAAATGCATCAAGCATCGTGTACGCAGACTGAAAAATGCAAGCTGCCGAGTCTAGCGCAATGCCTTTGAAATCACTCGATCCGCGGGGCCTCAAGCTGGTAAAGGGAACCCATAGAGTTCACAGGCGTTGTCGACCAGAATCCGCTGACGGAGCGCTGAATCGGGTACCCAGTCCTCGAGCAGCTCGAGCAGCGTGCCATAGGCAGGGATTTCCCCGGAAAAATTGACATG
>JBDLRB010000250.1:0-5900 GCA_039800205.1 Pseudomonadota bacterium
TGCGGGGGCCGGTGCGGGGGCCGGTGCGGGGGCCGGTGCGGGGGCCGGTGCGGGGGCCGGTGCGGGGGCCGGTGCGGGGGCCGGTGCGGGGGCCGGTGCGGGGGCCGGTGCGGGGGCCCTCACCTCGTTGGATGTACGCTCGTCTGCTTCGACCAGGAAAACGGAAATGATGCGCGGCGCGTCCTCGACCGCAGGTGTGGCGCTCATCAGGCGACTGATTGCCCACACGGCCACCGCATGCAGCCCGACCGCTGCGACGAGCGCGGACAGGACGCCAAGCCAGGCGCTTTGCGACCGTACAGGCACCTCGAGCGCTGCGGCATCAGGGATCGTGTATGGTGCGGTATCGTCTCGACTTGAACGCATCGATTGATTATCACAGAGGTTGCCCGACGATGAGTGCGAGGCTTGAAGGACTCGATTCGGCGCTGCGGCGTCGATGGGCCGCTCGCGTCAGACGATTGGCCCCATGGATCATTCCGTTCATCGCCAGCGCCCTGATCGCCGGTTGCGCATCGGGTCCGCGTGAGGCGGATCCATCCGCGGGATTGATTGAGCGGATGGCGTCGGCCGATGTCGTCTTGCTGGGTGAGTTGCATGATCAACCAGGACATCACCGTGTGCGGGCACAGTGGCTTGAAGCCCTGGCCGAGAGACGATCGATCACGATCGTGATGGAGCAACTTGATCAACGTCGCCAGCCTCAGCTCGACGCCGAGCGCGCCCGGCTCGTCGAAAGCGAAACCCTTTCGGCGCGGGCCCGTCGCGTGGCGCAAGCGGCCGGCTTCGATTTCGAGGGTTGGAACTGGTCGTTCTATCGGCCCGTGGTCGAACTTGCGATCGATCGGGCCATTCCCCTGCGTGCGGGCAATCTGTCCAGAGAAGAGGCGATGGCGATCGCTCGCGGACAAGCGCATCGGCTGTCGGTCAAGGTCCCGAGCGGATGGGGGCCTCTGCAGGAGTCCTTACTGCGGGCCAGCATCACAGAAGGACACTGCGGACTGCTTCCGGATTCGATGATCGTACCGATGGTCAGCGCGCAGCGCGCGCGCGATGCCCAAATCGCTGAAGTCGCGCTCTCGGCCCAGGCGAGTGGCCGGTTGCCGGTCGTCCTCGCGGGCAACGCTCATGTCAGACGGGACTACGGTATTCCCCTCCATCTGTCCGCTGCAGCGCCCGATCTGAAAGTGCTCGCCGTTGGATTGCTCGAACAGGGCCAGCCCGGGAACCCCCAGGCTTATGACGCGGTCTGGTCCGTACCTCCGATCAAACGGCCGGACCCCTGCGAGGCGCTGCGCGCGCGCTTTGCACCGCGGCCGGCGGGCAGTGTTGGGATGCCCGCTCGCTGACCAGGAACCCGGGGTCCCAACGACCGGCCGGAGCGACGCGGGATCCTGGAGATACCTCAGGCGGGCGAAGCGCTCGGTGCCTGCAGACCCAGTACCGCCTGCATGTCGAACAGGCCTGCTTGCTGGCCGGACAAGAATCGGCAGGCTCTCAAGGCGCCGTGGGCGTAGGTGACGCGGCTGGCAGAGCGGTGGGTGATTTCGATGCGTTCGCCCGTGCCGGCGAAGAGTACGGTGTGGTCTCCTACAATGTCGCCGCCCCGAATGGTCGAAAAGCCAATCGTGGAGGGGTCCCGCTCGCCGGTGATGCCCTCCCTCGCAAAGACGGCGACCTGGTCGAGCTCTCGGCCCAGCGCCTGAGCAATGACCTCACCCATCTTGAGCGCCGTGCCCGAGGGCGCATCAACCTTGTGGCGATGATGGGCTTCGATGATCTCGATGTCGTAGCCCGTGCTCAGCATACGTGCGGCCATCTCAAGCAACTTGAGGGTTGCATTGACCCCCACGCTCATGTTGGGCGCAAAAACGATTCCGATCGATTTTGAAGCTTCGGCGATCCGCGCCTTGCCGGCCTCATCGAAGCCGGTCGTCCCAATGACCGCGCAGACCCGATGCGCCCGGCAGAGGTCAAGGTGAGCCAGCGTCCCTTCCGGCCGGGTGAAGTCGATCAGGTGGGTGGCTCCGCGCAGTGCCACCGCGGGATCGGTCTGGACCAGGACACCGGTGGTTCGGCCCAGAAACTCGCCGGCGTCGTGTCCGATCATTGCACTGCCCGGGACGTCGAAGGCGCCGTGCAGGGTCGCGTCCGGGGCGGACAGTACGGCTTCGATCAGCATTCGGCCCATTCGGCCGCTGGCACCCGCAATCGCAATTTTCAGGTTCATCAAAGGATCCTTTGAGACGTATCAGCGCGCGCGACCGGCTTTGAATCCAGGCAATGCCGGGTCGCTTGGGTCCTCGCGCTCAGGCAGCGGGTCGGCGATGATTTCGCTGACCCGACCATCACGAAAGCGCACGCTGACGTTGCGTTGCTCCGTTCGGCCACTCGGATGGCGAAAACGAAAGGTGTAATCCCAGCGGTCAGCGTGAAAAACATGACCCAGCAGAGGACTGCCCAGGATCGAACGGACCTGTTCGCGCACCATGCCGGGCCGCACCTGCTCGACCATGCTGCGTGTCACATAATTGCCCTGGGGCAGGTCACCCTTGTAGGGCTCGAGGAGCCCTCTACGCGGGGTGTCATGAGTGCCGCAGGCCGACAGGCTGATCGACAGCCCGATCAGCCAGGCCATCGTTACCCAGAGTGGTCGACGGCGTATCGAATGAAAGTCTGTCATAGCGTGGTTTCGGGATTCAGGGCGTGGTTCGAGGTGTTTATGATACAAAGTCCCGGTTGACGCGTCCTGGCGTCCCCTCAGAGACCATTCGATGTCCCCCCCCGAACTCAAGAGCCTGGGTCTCAAAGCGACTGTGCCCCGACTGAAAATCCTCGAGGTTTTTCAGCAGGGCAGGCTGCGTCACATGAGTGCCGAGGACGTCTACCGGGAACTCTTGACCGACAACAGCGATATCGGGCTGGCCACCGTCTACCGGGTCTTGATGCAGTTCGAACAGGCCGGGATCCTGAAGCGGACGAATTTCGAGTCCGGGCGTTCGCTCTTCGAACTCAATGAGGGCGAGCATCACGATCATCTGGTGTGCCTGCAATGCGGGCGGGTTGAGGAATTCATCGATCCGGAGATCGAGAAGCGCCAGCAGCGGATTGCGAGAGATCTTGGGTTTGCGCTGCAGGACCATGCGCTCGCCCTGTATGGAAATTGTGTGAAGACAGACTGCGAGCATCGACCCGCCCGCGGTCTGCGGGGGCAGTCATGACCTACTGCGTGGCCATGGCCCTGGACGAGGGGCTGCTGTTCGCATCGGATTCCCGCACCAATGCGGGGGTGGATCACGTGTCGACCTTTTCGAAGATGACCGTTTTCGAGCGGCCTGGCGAGCGAGCGCTCGTACTGCTCAATTCAGGCAATCTTGCGACCACGCAAACGGTCGTCAACCGTCTGAAGCGGCAGGTTGCCCAGGAGGACACCAGCCTGATGACGGTCGAATCCATGTTCGATGCCGCAGACCTGGTGGGGCGCCATCTCAGGGAGGTCATTCGTACGCACTCGGATGCTGAAATGCAGCAGAGCGGGATCGATTTCAGTGCACTTTTCCTGCTCGGGGGTCAAATCGGTGACGAGCCCCCGCGGCTCTTCCTGCTCTATCCTCAGGGCAACTTCATCGAGACCAGCGACGACACGCTGTTTTTCCAGATCGGCGAGAGCAAGTACGGCAAACCGATCATTGACCGCGTCGTCAAGTCGGACACCACGCTGGGGCAGGCGCTCAAATGTGCGCTGGTTTCGTTCGACTCAACCATGCGCAGCAATCTCTCCGTGGGCTTGCCGATCGATATCGCGTTGATCCGGCGCGATAGCCGGGCGATCTCGTTTCGACATCGGGTCGAGGGTGACGACGCCTATTTTGCGGCGATCCGAAACGGATGGAGCCAGGGCCTTCGAAAGGTCTTCAACGAGTTACCCGCACCGGACTGGCTGACGGTTTGAGCGCGGCACCGCGTGCCGATCCGCCTTCAGCGAGCGTGCGGGCCCAGCATTTCGCGGGCGTGTCGCCGGGTGGTCGCAGTGATCGACACCCCGCCCAACATTCGGGCGACTTCCTCCACCCGCTCAGTCGGGTCGAGTCGGACGACCCGACTGAGTGCACCCTGCCCGGCCGGGCGATCGAGGCTCACCTTCATGTGCTGATGGGCATGCGCGGCGACCTGGGGCAGATGCGTGACGCAGAGCACCTGCCGATCGGTACCGAGCCGATGCATCAGCGCGCCGATCACCTCGGCCACGGCACCGCCCACCCCCGCATCCGCCTCATCGAAGATCAAGGTGGGGACCGGGTTGGCCTGGGCGGCGAGGACGGCAATGGCGAGTCCGATCCGGGACAGTTCGCCCCCCGATGCAATCTTGGCAATCGGTCTCGCTGTATTCGATCCGTGCTGGTTGATGCGGAATTCGATCGCATCCACCCCCCGCGCGGAGGGCGCAGCCGGCTCAATGGCGACGATCAGCCGCGCGCTGGTCATTCCGAGTTCTGCGAGCGTGCTGCTGACCCCTTCGGCAAAGCGCTCAGCGCTGGCTTTCCGGCGTTCCGAGACGCTCTGGGCAAGTGCATCGAACACGCTTCGCGCGGCCAGGGCCTGCGCCTCGAGCTGTGCGATGTCCTGGGACGCTTCCAGCGCGTGCAGGCGTTGCCGAATGCGGTCGAGTTCATCGGGAATCGCCTCCGGGCTCAGCTTGAATTTTCGGCTGGCATTGAAGATCGCGCCGATCCGCTGATCAAGCTGCATCAGACGTTCCGGATCGACATCCAGTCGGTCAGCATAGTGGTCGAGCGCGGACGCCGCTTCGTCCAGTTGAATCGTGGCCGTCTCGATCAATTCGGCCGCCGCCGCCAATCGCGGATCAATCTGGATCAAGGGCCTCAGCCGATTGTGGACCGATCGTAATCGGTCGATCACCGATTCTTCGGTGCCTGAGATCGCCTCGGCCGCCGCTCGACTGCCCTCGACCAACGACGTGGCGTGCGCGAGTCGTCGCTGCTCGGTGTTGAGGGTCTGCCATTCGTCGTGTCCGAGCTTCAACGCGTCGAGTTCACCGGCCTGCCAGTGCAGACGCTCGATCTCCAAACGGGCTTCGCGGTCACCGGCTCGGGCCCGATCCAGTGCGGATTGGTGCGATTGCCAGCGTGCGTACGCGCGACCGAGTGCGTCGATCTCGGTTGCAAGGTCGGCGTGATCATCCAGCAGCTGACGCTGCGCGTCGGGCCGAGTCAGCGATTGGGCGGCATGTTGTCCATGGACATCGACCAGCATCTGGCCAATCTCCCGAAGCACGGCCACCGTCGTGGGCTGACCATTGACCAGCGCCCGTGAACGGCCATCGGCCTCGATCACCCGGCGCAACAGCACCGTGCCGGGGTCGCCGCTCAGCGCGCGCTCACTCAACCAGGACTCGAGCACCGGTGCCGAGGCGAAGCTCGCCGCCAGATCGGCTCGCTTGCAGCCTTCACGGACCACTCCGGTTTCGGCCCGCGCCCCCAGAATCAGTCCGAGCGCATCGAGCAGGATGGACTTGCCGGCGCCGGTCTCGCCCGTGAGAACGGTAAAGCCCGGACCGAAGTCGAGATCGGCCCGGTCGACGATCACGAAATCCTGAAGATGAAGCGACAGCAGCATGTGCGGCTCTCAGGAGGCGGTGTCGCTATCGCCTCGCCAGGAGGGTAGCTCCTGCCAGTTGAGCTTGCTGCGCAAGTTGGCGAAGTAGCTGTAACCCGGGGGGTGGAGAAATCGGGCTGTGAAGGGCGCTCGCTCGATGCTGATGTCGTCACCGATCTTCAGATCGTTGAAGACCTGCATGTCGCAGGCGACCCGGGGCTCGCGACCATCCACCACGCGAATGCCGATGGTCACGGTATCGGGCAGCGTAATCGGTCGATTGG
>JBDLRB010000251.1:0-6707 GCA_039800205.1 Pseudomonadota bacterium
CAGGCGAGCGCGTAGGTGGGCATTGCACGAACCGCTTCGCCCAGGGCTTGAAGTGCCCGATCCAGGTCACCGCGCGAGGCGTGCAGCGTGGCAAGGTTGTTGTAGGGCTCGGGAAGTTCGGGATATTCGCGGGTGAGGGCAGTGAAGCCGGCCAGTGCCGCATCGATTTGATTCAGATCCGCCTGCATCACGGCCCGCGTAAAACGCAGTGCGACGTCGCGCGGCAGGCGCTCCAGCGCCATCTCGATGGTTCGGAGCGCGCCGGCGGCGTCCCCATCCTCGCGCAGTCGTCGCGCCTGAGCGAGTGCCGTACCGGCGGCAAGCGCATCGGACATCTCCGGCGTCTGCGCGGTGTAGGGCGCAGTACCCTGCTGCGAAAAAGCGGGTGCGCAGCCCAAAGCAGTGAGGCTGATCGCGAGCGCTGCCGCCATGCGGTACCCATGCGCGGCTTGGGCATGGGCCGCGGGCGTGCAGAGGGGCGGTGATATACTGAATTTCACCCCTCCATTCTAGCAACGCCGCGCGGTGTGACGCTTCGGCGACCCCCTGATGCTGCGCATATTCAACTCGCTCTCCCGCACCAAACAGGACTTCATTCCGCTCGAGCCCGGGCAGGTACGGATGTATGTCTGTGGCATGACTGTTTACGACTTCTGCCACGTCGGGCATGCGCGGGTGATGGTCGTGTTCGATGCCGTCCAGCGCTGGCTGAAAGCGTCCGGCTACGTGGTCAATTACGTCCGAAACATCACCGACATCGATGACAAGATCATCCGACGGGCGGTTGAACATGGCGAGACCATCCGGGCACTCACCGATCGCTTTATTGCCGCGATGCATGAGGACGCCGATGCGCTGGGGGTCGAGCGGCCTGATCATGAGCCTCGGGCGACAGGCTATGTCCCGCAAATGCTCGGGATGATCGATACCTTGCAGACGAAAGGGCTTGCGTATCTCGCGCGTGATGGCGATGTCAATTACGCGGTACGTCGCTTTCCCCCGTATGGTCGTCTGTCGGGCAAGTCTCTGGACGACTTGCGGGCGGGCGAACGGGTTGCAGTCGATTCGGCCAAGCAGGATCCGCTCGATTTTGTCCTCTGGAAGGCCGCCAAGGCCGACGAACCGGCCGAAGCTACGTGGTCATCGCCGTTCGGTCCGGGTCGGCCGGGTTGGCATATCGAGTGCTCTGCGATGGCAACCAGCCTGCTGGGCCAGACGATCGATATTCATGGGGGCGGCGCCGACCTCCAGTTCCCGCATCACGAAAACGAGATCGCCCAGAGCGAAGGCGCCTCAGGCCAGACCTTTGCCCGCTACTGGATGCACAACGGCTTTGTCCGGGTCGACGACGAGAAGATGTCCAAGTCCCTGGGCAATTTCTTCACGATTCGTGAGGTCCTTCAACGCTTTGATCCCGAGGTGGTGCGCTGCTTTATCCTGCGCGCCCACTACCGAAGCCCACTCAATTACTCGGATGCACATCTCGAGGATGCGCGCGCCGCACTCATTCGCCTGTACGGCGCCTTGGGTGAGGGAGAGGGGTCGCCTGCCGCTGCGGTCGACTGGAGCGAGGCCCACGCGCTTCGATTCCGCGAAGCGATGGACGATGACTTCAATACGCCCGTCGCGATGGCCGTGCTGTTTGATCTGGCCGGCGAGATCCACCGGGCGTCGTCCGATGCCGGGCGCGCCGGGATTCTGCGTGACCAACTGCGCGCACTGGCCGCGCTCCTGGGTCTTCTTCGTCGCCCGCCGCAAGAGGTCCGGCGCACCGGCTTGGTGGGTGTGCTGGCCGCTGAAGCGGCTGCGCACGCCGGGCTGGATGAGGCCGCAATCGATCGCCTCATTGCAGAGCGTGCTGCCGCCAAGAAGGCCCGCCACTTTGCAAGGGCGGACCAGATTCGTGGCGAGTTGGCTGAGCAAGGGGTGGTGCTCGAGGACACGCCCTCCGGCACGACCTGGCGCCGTGCCTGATCATGCCGCCGCGTTCGCTGTCTGACTGCTCCCCGCCGTGAAACCGGTTTATTGGGACGAAGCCTGTGCGGCATTGAGTCAAGCAGACCCGATCATGGGTCGTCTGATCGCGGCCTGTCCTGGCGGGCATCTGCTCTCGCGGGGTGACCCGTTTCAGACCCTGGCCCGATCGATTGTCGGGCAACAGATCTCGGTCAAGGCCGCGCAGAGCGTCTGGACGCGTTTCTCAGCGGCTGCGCGCGAGATTGACCCCGACCGGGTGTCACGGATGAGGGTTTCGACGCTGCGGGCGGCGGGCCTGTCGGCCCGTAAGGCGGAGTACCTCAAGGACCTGGCGCAGCACTTCATGTCAGGCGGGGTCGACCCGTCGCGCTGGCCGGCGTGCTCGGATGAGGATGTGATCGATGAGCTGGTTCAGGTGCGCGGCATCGGTCGCTGGACAGCCGAGATGTTTCTGATTTTTAATCTGCTCCGGCCAGATGTCCTGCCGCTCGATGATATCGGCGTATTGCGGGGGATCGGTGCAGCATATGGTTCGGGTGAGCGGGTGTCCCGTGGCGAAGCACTCGCCTTGGGGGAGACCTGGCGGCCCTGGCGCACGGTGGCCACCTGGTACTTGTGGCGCAGTCTGGATCCGCTCCCAGTGGAGTATTGATGAAGACCACTTTTCTGGATTTCGAGTCTGCCGTAGCAGATCTCGAGCAAAAAATCGAAGCGCTGCAATTTGCACAGGAAGACTCGGCGATCGACATTGCCGAAGAGGTTGATCAGCTGCGAAAGAAAAGCCTCAACCTGTTGAAGGACACCTACGCGAAGCTGACCCCCTGGCAAGTTGCGCAGGTTGCGCGTCACCCCCAGCGCCCCTACACCCTCGATTACATCGAGATGCTGTGCACCGATTTTCACGAGTTGCATGGCGATCGCGGGTTTGGCGACGATCCGGCGATCGTCGGCGGGCTGGCCCGATTCAATGGGTCGTCGGTCATGGTGATCGGTCACCAGAAGGGACGCGACACCCGCGAGCGCGGGTATCGAAACTTCGGCATGCCCCGGCCCGAGGGGTACCGCAAGGCGCTTCGGTTGATGAAGCTTGCTGAAAAGTTCGAGGTTCCGGTCCTCACCTTTGTCGACACGCCCGGTGCTTTTCCAGGCATTGGTGCCGAAGAGCGCAACCAGTCCGAGGCCATCGGCCGCAATCTGATCGAGATGTCCACGCTCAAGGTGCCGATCGTCACCACCGTGATCGGCGAGGGCGGCTCCGGGGGGGCTCTGGCCATCGCAGTCGCCGATGCGGTCCTCATGCTCCAGTACGCCGTCTATTCGGTGATTTCGCCCGAGGGTTGTGCAGCCATCCTCTGGAAGAGTGCGGACAAGGCGGCCGATGCGGCCGAGACCATGGGGATCACGGCGCAACGCCTCAAGACGCTTGGGCTGATTGATCGCATCGTGGCTGAGCCCATCGGTGGTGCGCATCGCGATCCGCAGCAAATGGCGCAGCAACTGCGTCGGGCCATCTCGGATTCCTTGCGTCAATTGCAAGCGCTTGATCAGCGTAGCCTCCTCCGAGTCCGTCATGAGCGCGTGATGGCCTACGGCAAGTTCAAGGAAGCGGCCTGATCGCACGCCGCGCCGCTTGCAGCCCTCCCGATGAGCAAGGCGACTGGGCGATCTGACGGATCGGTGCTCGAAGCGGTCAGGCTTGCCTTGCGGGGCGTTCAACACGACTTGCTCGCGGCTCCATCGCGCCCGGTGATCGTTGCCTTCAGCGGCGGCCTGGATTCGACCGTTCTGCTCGAGGCTTGTACCCGCATCCGGGGTGCGGACGGGGTGATCGCCATCCACGTGCACCACGGTCTTCAGCCTGCCGCAGAGGCTTGGGCGGAGCACTGTGGCCGGCAGGCCGCCGAGCGGGGTGTGCGTTTCGAATGCATCCGGCTTGAGCCCGCAGCGCCGCGTGGTGAGGGTCTGGAGGCCTGGGCGAGACGCGAGCGCTACCGGGCTCTCTGGGCGGCCGTGGCGCGGCGCGACGCGGTGGGCCTCCTGACTGCGCATCAGGCGGACGATCTGGCCGAAACACTGTTGATGCGTCTTGCGCGGGGGGCCGGCCTGGATGGGCTGGTTCGCGCGCTGCCTGCATGTGAGCGAGGCCCTGAGGGAGCGATGTTGCTACGTCCCTTGCTTGGTGTGTCGCGCGCCGAGCTCTTTTTCTGGGCTCGGCAGATGGGGCTGGTCTGGATCGACGATCCGATGAATGAAGATGCGGCCTTCACGCGCGTGCGGACGCGAGCTCAAGTGATGCCGGCGCTCGAGGCGGTCGAGCCGGGCGCCGTTCATCGCCTGGCGCGCGCGCAAGCGCTGCTCGCCGATGCAGCGGCCGAACTCGATCAGCTCGCGATCGCAGATCTGGCGCGGGCGCGCGAGGGCGATTTGGCCTCTGGATCGGCCGGTGTTCAGGCGATTGATCGCCGCGCGCTCCTTGGGCTGAGTGCTTATCGACAGGCGCAAGTGCTGCGTCTCTGGTGGCGCGAGCTTGCGGGTGGGCTGACGTCGCGGATGCCCTCCGAGGCGCAGGCCGACGAGTGGCGCTCGCAGATGATCGATGCCCAGGCCGCGCAGGCGCATGTTCGACTGGCTGACTGGTTGTTCGTTCGCTACCGCGACCGCGTCGAGGCGTGGCCGGCCGATGATCCGATTGCGCGCGCAGTATGGATGCGCGATCCAGCGTTTCCCCAGGCGCTGACACAGGTCTGGGACGGTCAGTCTTCGATCTTTGAGCTGGCCGATTGGGGAGCTCGTCTGCATGTGACGGCGTCCGCCGGGGGGCGCGCCGATCAATCGCGAGTCATTCAGGTACAGCACGCGAACGGTGAACAGGTGCTTCGGCTTCGGGTCGATGGGCCGTCTCGAAGCACCCGAAAAATCTGGCAGGCGCGCGGTGTGCCGCCTGCCTTGCGTGGCTGGTTGCCGCTGGTGCGGATTGACGGACAACCCGCGTTCCTGGCCGGTATCGGACTACTTGCCGGTGCGGGCGATGCCGGGTGGCGCTTCAAATTCGAGCCGTGCTTTGCGGCCGATCCGCGCGCGCTTTTCTGTTCGATGGATTCGATATAATCAGCAGTTTTGCAGAATTCTTCGGGTTGAATTGAGTCCATGGCCCTGATCGTTCACAAATATGGCGGCACCTCGATGGGCTCAGTAGAGCGCATCAAGAACGTCGCGCAGCGCGTGGCCAAGTGGCATCGCGCCGGTCACCAGATGGTCGTCGTGCCCTCCGCCATGGCGGGCGAGACCAACCGCCTTATTGCCCTCGCTCGCGAGATCCAGGCCCAGCCTGATCCGCGAGAGCTCGACATGCTGGCCTCCACCGGCGAGCAGGTCTCTGTGGGTCTTCTTGCGATGGCCCTCCAGGCGATTGGGGTACCCGCGGTCAGCTACGCGGGCTGGCAGGTGCCGGTCAAGACGGACAGCGCATTCACCAAGGCCCGCATCGAGTCCATCGACGATCGGCGGGTGCGTGCCGACCTGGAGGCGGGTCGGGTGGTGATCATCACGGGTTTCCAGGGCGTCGATCCCGATGGTCACATCACGACGCTTGGCCGCGGGGGTTCGGACACCTCGGCGGTGGCGGTGGCGGCGGCGATGGGGGCCGAGGAGTGTCTGATCTACACCGACGTGGACGGGGTCTACACGACTGATCCGCGCATCGTGCCCGAGGCGCGTCGGCTCGAGCGGGTCACCTTCGAGGAAATGCTCGAAATGGCGAGCCTCGGCTCCAAGGTTCTGCAGATCCGCTCGGTCGAATTTGCCGGCAAGTACCGGGTCAAGACCCGCGTGCTGTCCAGTCTCACGCCCCCCGACATCGATCTGGCCGTCGAGGCCGATTCGGGCACGTTGATCACTTTCGAGGAAGACGAACAGATGGAGCAGGCGGTCATCTCAGGCATCGCATTCAATCGGGACGAGGCCAAGATCACGGTCACCAATGTTCCCGACCGGCCGGGCATTGCTTACCAGATCCTGGGCCCCGTAGCAGATGCCAATATCGATGTCGACATGATCATCCAGAACGCAAGTATCGGTGGAAACACCGACTTTTCGTTCACGGTTCATCGCAACGAATACCAGAAGGCGATGGATCTGCTGAGTGGCAACGTCCGCCCATCGATCGGTGCGGGTGACGTCGTCGGCGATCCGAAGATCGCCAAGGTCTCGGTCGTCGGCATCGGCATGCGTTCGCATGTGGGCATCGCCAGCCTGATGTTCCGCACCTTGTCACAAGAGGGCATCAACATCCAGATGATCTCCACCTCTGAGATCAAGATCTCGGTGGTGATCGAAGACAAGTACATGGAACTGGCGGTGCGCGCGCTGCACAAGGCCTTCGGCCTCGAACAAGCCGCATAACGCGGTACAATCCTGATTGAGCCGGCATCGAGAGCGAGAGTTATCGAAGCCAGGAGACGTGGCCGAGTGGTCGAAGGCACTTCCCTGCTAAGGGAGCATCCGGTCAAAAACTGGATCGAGGGTTCGAATCCCTCCGTCTCCGCCACCTGACCCATAGACTAAATCGTAGCCGGGACCCAAACGGCGATCACATCGATGACCAGAGCAAAAAAGCCCATCCAGAATCCAATCTGAGGGGTGGTCAAAAGGTTTTCCCGGAGTTTCGACGCGAGGCCAATTGATATGGTTTGATCCTCGCGATTAACGATCTTTGGTGCAGGACGCTGGCT
>JBDLRB010000252.1:0-3237 GCA_039800205.1 Pseudomonadota bacterium
GGTCCAGCAGCACCGGGCTGTCTTCCGAAACCTTGACCGCCTCACGCATGTAGCGTTCAAGATCCCGCTGCTCGTGCACGATTTCCATCGCCCGCCCGCCCAGCACATAACTGGGCCGCACGACCAGGGGGTATCCGATCTCGGCCGCGAGTGCCAGCGCTTCGGGTTCGGTACGGGCGGTGCGGTTGGGCGGCTGACGCAACTGCAACTGCTGCAGGAGTTTCTGGAAACGCTCGCGGTCTTCGGCGATATCGATGGACTCGGGCGACGTGCCGACAATCGGTACGCCATTGGCTTCCAGCGCCAACGCAAGCTTGAGTGGTGTCTGCCCACCGTATTGAACGATCACGCCAAACGGCTTTTCGACCGCGACGATTTCCAGCACGTCTTCCAGCGTGACGGGCTCGAAATAGAGCCGATCCGAAGTGTCATAGTCGGTGGAGACGGTTTCGGGATTGCAGTTGACCATGATGGTCTCGAAACCGTCTTCGCGCAGCGCAAACGCAGCATGTACGCAACAGTAATCGAACTCGATGCCCTGCCCGATCCGGTTCGGCCCGCCGCCCAGTACGATCACCTTGCGACGGTCCGTGGGCTGCGATTCGTCTTCGTCGTCATAGGTGGAGTACATGTAGGCGGTGCCGGTGGCGAACTCTGCCGCGCAGGTATCGACCCGCTTGTACACCGGTCGTACACCGTGACCGTGACGGTGGGCCCGCACCGCGTCGGCGCTCGCGCCAGTAAGTTTGGCAATACGACGATCGGAAAAACCACGCGCCTTCACGAACTGCCATTCATCGCGCGAAAGGCCCGCCGCATCACGCGCGCGCAGCGTCTGTTCGATATGGACAATTTCCTGAATCTGGGACAAAAACCAGGGGTCGATCGCCGACTCTTCAAACACCTCCTCGACGCTCATACCGACGCGGAACGCATCACCAACGTAGAGGATGCGCTCAGGACCGGGCTCGCCAAGCTCGGTGCAGATTTCGTCGCGATCGGTGCTCCGTTCGTCGAGTCCGTCGATGCCGGTTTCGAGGCCGCGCAGCGCCTTCTGAAAGCTTTCCTTGAAGGTTCGGCCGATGGCCATGACTTCGCCGACCGACTTCATTTGCGTGGTGAGCCGAGAGTCGGCCTGGGGGAACTTTTCGAACGCAAACCGGGGGATCTTGGTAACGACATAGTCGATCGTGGGCTCGAACGACGCAGGCGTGGCGCCACCGGTGATGTCGTTACGCAATTCATCGAGCGTGTAGCCCACCGCCAGCTTGGCCGCGATCTTGGCGATCGGGAAGCCGGTGGCCTTCGAGGCCAGCGCCGACGAGCGACTGACACGCGGATTCATTTCGATCACGATCATGCGACCGTCGCGCGGGTTGATTGCAAACTGCACATTCGAGCCGCCGGTGTCAACGCCGATTTCCCTCAGGATGGCAATCGATGCATCACGCATCAATTGATATTCCTTGTCGGTGAGGGTTTGCGCCGGCGCCACGGTGATGGAGTCGCCCGTGTGTACGCCCATGGGATCGAGGTTTTCGATCGAGCAGACGATGATGCAGTTGTCTTTGCGATCGCGCACCACCTCCATCTCGAACTCTTTCCAGCCGATCAGCGATTCTTCGATCAGCAGTTCGCGGGTGGGCGAGGCTTCCAGGCCCCGGCGACAGATGGTCTCGAACTCTTCCGCGTTATAGGCGATGCCGCCGCCCGTGCCCCCCAGCGTAAAACTCGGCCGGATGATGACGGGAAAACCGACCGACTTCTGGCCCACCCAGGCTTCCTCAAGCGAGTGTGCGATGGCCGAACGCGCCGAGCCCAGCCCGATACGGGTCATGGCTTCCTTGAACTTCTGCCGGTCCTCGGCTTTGTCGATAGCCTCGGGCGAAGCCCCGATCAGTTCGACACCGTGCCGTTCGAGAACGCCGTGGCGATGGAGATCGAGCGCGCAGTTGAGTGCGGTTTGGCCGCCCATGGTGGGCAGGATCGCGTCGGGCTTTTCCTTGACGATGATGCGTTCGACCACCTGCCAGGTGATGGGCTCGACATAGGTCACGTCGGCCGTCTCCGGGTCGGTCATGATGGTGGCCGGATTGCTGTTGACCAGAACGACGCGGAACCCCTCCTGGCGGAGCGCCTTGCAGGCCTGGGCGCCGGAGTAGTCGAATTCGCAGGCCTGGCCGATGACAATCGGGCCTGCACCAATGATGAGAATGCTTTTAAGGTCGGTTCGCTTTGGCATGTTGGAGACTTCAGCGGCTCGCGAGCGTGTGGTCCGCACGGCCCTGCATCAGGCCGATGAAGCGGTCAAACAGCGGGCGAATGTCATGGGGTCCCGGGCTGGCTTCAGGGTGCCCCTGAAAACAGAACGCGGGCCGATCGACGCGTGCAAGTCCCTGAATCGAACCGTCGAACAGCGAAACATGCGTCACGCGCAGCGTGGAGGGAAGTGAAAGCGGATCGACAGCGAAGCCGTGGTTCTGGCTGGTGATCATCACCGAACCGGTGTCGAGATCCTTGACCGGGTGATTGGCGCCATGGTGGCCGAACTTCATCTTGAGCGTGCGCGCCCCGGATGCGAGGCCCATGATCTGGTGCCCGAGACAGATTCCGAAAGTGGGAATGCCCGCATCGATGATTTCACGCGCCGCGGCGATCGCGTAATCACAGGGCTCGGGATCTCCCGGACCATTGGACAGAAACACGCCATCGGGCTGCCTGGCCAGCACCTCGGCGGCGGGCGTCTGGGCCGGCACCACCGTGAGCTCGCACCCCCGATCGGCCAGCAGGCGAAGGATGTTTCGCTTGACGCCGAAGTCGTAGGCCACCACGCGAAACCCCGTGGATTGCGGCTTGCGGAAGCCCTCGCCCAGGCGCCATGAACCCTCGCTCCAGGCATAGGCCTGTCCGGTGCTCACCACCTTGGCCAGATCCATACCCGCCAGACCAGGAAACGCACGCGCCGCAGCCAGAGCAGCCGACTCATCAAGCAACTCGCCGGGTCTTGAACCAGCAATCAGGCAGCCGTTCTGAGCCCCCTGGTCGCGCAGCACCCGCGTAAGACGACGCGTATCAATGCCGGCGATCGCCACAATCTGCTCGCGCTTGATGTAGTCGCCAAGGCTAGCCCCTGAGCGCCAGTTGGAAAGCCGGGAGGGCAGGTCGCGGATGATAAGCCCGGCCGCGTGCACCTGTCCGGCTTCGACATCTTCATCGTTGACACCGGTATTGCCGATG
>JBDLRB010000253.1:0-5276 GCA_039800205.1 Pseudomonadota bacterium
CGACCACTGTGGTGTCTTCAGATACCCGGCCTCGCCCGTTTGTGCGGAATGCGACAGCGATCAATCGTCATGGACCGAAACGGTCGGGCTCGGTACGGTGCTGTCCTGGGTAGTCTTCCACAAGAGTTATTTCGCATCGTTTAACGATGACGTTCCCTACAACGTGGCACTGATCAAAGTTGACGAGGGGCCGGTTTTATGCACCAATATCGTTGGCATTGACAACGATATGATCAGTGCAGGTCTGCGCGTCAAAGTTGTGTTCGATGACGTCAATCAAGAATTCTCAATCCCCAGATTCGCGCCCTTATGACACTTCAAGAACTCTATCGGCTGCCCCTCGAGCAGCGTTCAATCGGTCCCATTCTTGCGCTTCGTGCCCGCGAGGACGGCGATCGTACGTACCTCTCCTGGGGCGACCAGCACTTCAGCTTTGCAGAAACGGATCGACTCGCCCGCGCAGTGGCCCGTGGGCTCCGCAGCAGGGGAATCGGTCGTGGGGATCGCGTAGCGATGTTGCTACCCAATGGCCCGGAGTTCGTCTGGGCGTGGTATGGCTGCGCCTTACTGGGCGCCACGATGGTGCCCGTGAACAATACCTACCTGGGCGAGATGTTCGACTACGTGTTGCGCGACTCCGGTTGTCGCGGCCTGATCGTTCATGTCGAGCTGGCTACGGCCGTCGATACGCTCTCCCCGCCCACACGAGCCCAACTCGACTGGATTGTGGTGGCTGAAACGCCTTCCGGCTTGCCCGAGGCGGGATCGGCGGCGCTTGATCCACATCCTGAATTCGAGCCGTTCGACGCGCTACTGGAGTTCGAGGGCGACGACCCCGAGGTCGCCTGCGATCACCGGGATATCCAGACGATCATGTATACGTCCGGGACGACGGGGCCATCAAAGGGCGTGGTGATGCCCAACGGCCATTTTTTTGCCTCGGCCATGGTCTTTCTGCGCGCGCTCGGTCTTCAGCGCGATGACGTGCTGTTCACACCGCTTCCCCTTTTTCACGGTCTCGCCAGTCGTCTGGGTGTGTTGCCCTGCTTGATGGTTGGGGCCGAGGTTGTGATTGCGCCACGTTTTTCGGCTTCCCAGTTCTGGGAGCAAGTCTGTAAGGCCGATGCGACCGTTGCGCACACCATCTTTTCGCTGCCTCCGATGCTCAAGGCGCAGCCGGTCAGCCCCTGGGAAACGCGTCACCGCTTACGCGCGATGTACAACTCCAACTATGACCCGGAGTTTGAGGAGCGCTTCAAGGTCCGTGTGGTCGAGGCCTACGGACTGACCGAGACGGGGCTGACCATCTACAGTGAGTGGCCCGAGCGGAGGCCTGGCTCGTGTGGACGAGTTGACCAGGACTGGGAAGCCCGCATCGTCGGCGATGATGGGCGCGAGCTGGCACCGGGTGAGTCGGGCGAGCTGATTGTCAGACCCCGTCTACCCTGGATCATGATGCGTGGATACCTCAACAAGCCCGAAGCAACGCTCGAGTCGATCCGCGATCTCTGGTTCCACACTGGAGACTATGCGCGGCGTGACGAGGACGGTTATGTGTATTTTTCGGGACGCAAGAAGGAGCGCATTCGCCGTCGCGGCGAGAACATCTCGGCCTGGGATATCGAGAAGATCGTCGGGGATCACCCCCAGGTGTTCGAATGCGCGGCGCTCGCATACCCCTCGCCGGTTGGCGAAGATGATGTTCGACTCCTGGTCGTGCCGGCGCAGGGCGCAAGCATCGAGCCCCTCCCGCTCATGGCCTGGCTCGAGGCACAGTTGCCCCCCTTGATGGTCCCGCGCGACATCGAGATTGTCGATCGTCTGCCGCGTACGCCCAGCAACAAGGTCGAGAAATACAAGCTGATGTCGGACGGGCTGACCCCCGGTGTCTGGGATCGCGAGCAGCAGGGCTATCTGCTGAAGGGCGAGCGGGCGCGGCGGCAGGCCGCTCAGCAAAGCGTCGAAAGAGGCCGCGCCGGTTGATCGGCGGCGGGTCGGGCAGGTTACGAGGAGACTGAAGCGATGCCAGACAGTGCATTACGAAACAAGGTCGCAGTCGTTGGGGTCGGCAACACGGACTTCGGGCGCCTCCCGGGGCAGTCGCCCTACGATCTGGGTTTGTGGGCGCTCAAGAATGCCCTGGCCGATGCGGGACTCGACAAAAGCGAGCTCGATGGCGTGATCGTCAATCGCATCCCCGACTATCAGCGCTTCTGCGAGATCGCGGGAGTCAATCCGCGTTTCGCACTCGTCACGCCCGGGCAGGGCCGCATGTCGGGCAACACCATCCAGCTGGCAGCGGCGGCCATTGCGGCGGGACTGTGCAAGACAATCGCGCTGGTCTACGGCAACAATGGCCGCAGCGCGGGCGCCAGGTACGGCGGCGAGGGCGATACCTACGGGTCGGGGGGGGCCGGGATCTGGTTTCCGTACGGCATGACCTCGCCGGGGGCAGCGCACGCAATGATGATGCAGCGGCACATGGCCGAATACGGCACGACTGCGCGCCAACTGGCCGAGGTCGCGGTGGCCTTCCGTGGTCACGCCGCACGGACACCCTGGGCGGTCATGCGAGACCGTATCACCATCGATGAGCACGTGCACTCGCGCTACATTTGCGAGCCCCTCCATCTGTTCGATTACTGCCTGATCAACGACGGTGGCGTCGCGATGATCCTGACGGCGGCCGATCGCGCGCAGGACGGCCCGCAGCCACCGGTTTATATCCGGGGTTTCTCTTCCGCCACAAGGCTGGCCGATTCAACCTTTCCAGACCCCGATTACTGGTACCACCCGATGTCTCTGGTGGCGCGAGACGTCTACGAAATGGCGGGTGTGCAGCACGACGAACTCGACGGACTGATGATCTACGACAACTTCTCGCCCACCGTCCTTTTTTCGCTGGAGGGCTTTGGATTTTGCCCGCGCGGTGAGAGCGGGGGCTTCGTCGAGGGGGGACGGCTGGCGCTGGGCGGGCAGTTTCCATCGAACACCAGCGGCGGGCACATGAGCGAGAGCTACATGCAGGGCTGGGCCCTCAATGTCGAAGCTGTCCGCCAGTTGCGTGGGCAGTGCGGTGAGCGGCAGATCCAGGGCGCAAAGCTGATTCAGTACATGTGTGCGGCGCCGCTCGTGTCTTCCATCATTTACGGGAGCGAGCGATGATGGCCTACACCAAACCCTTGCCCGTTCTGGACGGTGAAAATGCGCCGCACTGGGCGGGTGCGCGCGAGCGCCAGGTGCGCGTTCAGCGTTGCGGACACTGCGAGCGCTTGCGATTTCCGGCGGCCCGGTACTGCTCCAACTGCCTGTCCGAGGAAAGCGAGTGGATCACGCTCTCCGGTCGCGGCGAGATCTGGTCTCACTGCCGTTTTCATCGGGTGTACTTCAAGGGGTTCGAGGACGAGATGCCCTATACGGTCGTATTGGTTCGCCTTGATGAGGGACCGCTCCTCTACTCGAATATCGTGGGTCTCGATGAGCGCGACGTACGCATCGGCATGCGCGTACGGGCCGTGTTCGATGACGTGACCGAAAGCGTCACATTGATCAAGTTCGCGCCCGAGTGAGGGCACAGCGCGATAACGACGGGGAGACGACAATGAGGGCAATGGTGGTACGCGATCCGGGCGCGCCGGATCATCTCAGGCTCGAGGACGTGGCGATGCCGGCCTTGCGCGTGAACGACGTACGCATTCGGGTTGAGGCCTGTGGGGTGTGCTTCCACGATGTGGTGACGCGCAATGGCGTGATGAAGCGTGGCGTTCAGATGCCGCTGATTCCGGGGCATGAAGTATCTGGCATCGTTGAATCGGTCGGTCCCGCCGTGCGCGCTTTCAAACCGGGCGATCGGGTCTGTACGGCGCAGCGTCGTCACATCTGCGGTTTTTGTCGGTTCTGCCGCAGTGGTCGCGAAACCTCGTGCGATGAGCGCGAATTTCTGGGTGACGCCGGATTGAACGGTGGATATGCGGAGTACGTGTGTGTCGAAGACGACAACGTCGTCCATGTGCCGGATGGGGTGGCGCTTGATCAGGCGGCAATCGTGTCCTGCGCGATCGGCACCGAGCTCAACGCCATACGGGATGTGGCGCAGGTCCGACCGGGCGAGCGGGTCCTGGTCTCCGGAGCGGGCGGTGGGTTGGGCGTCCATGGTCTACAGCTCGCCCGCGGATCCGGTGCCTACGTGTTTGCGGTCACGACCTCGCCGGAGAAGGCTCAGCGACTGAAGGACCTCGGTGCACACGAAGTTATCGTCTGCGGACGAGGTGAGGATTTCTCGCCCATGATCAAGGAGGCCACCGGGGGCGAGGGGGTGGATGTGGTCATTGACAACGTGGGTAGCGTGCTGTTTGAGCCCACGCGCCGAAGCCTGGGGATGGGCGGGCGCTGGATTTTCGTGGGTCAGCTGACCGGCGATTTCGTGCGCCTCAACCCGGCGCAATTATTCATGCGCGATATCTCCATCAAGAGCGTCAAGAGCACCTCCAGAAATCAGCTTCAGGATTCGCTGCAACTGGTTCGGCAGGGTCTGGTGAAGCCCGTGATTTCCGAGGTGCTGCCGCTTGAGAAGGCTGCGATCGCCCACGAGGCGGTGGAGACGGGACGCGCCTTTGGTCGGGTGCTCCTCAAGCCGGGTCTTTCGGCCTGATTCAGGGGATTGCAATGCGTACCCTCAATGCCCAAACGTCGCCCGTCGCCGACGGGCCTGTGCCCGCGCGCGATGCTCGACCCCAGGCTCGTACGCTGGGTGGAGTGTTCGAGCACTGGGCTCAGGTACAGCCGAACCACCCGGCCATTCTCCATGACGGGCGGTCGATCAGCTTTGCCGAGTTGCGTGATCAGGCCTTGACGATTGCCCGCAGCCTGCTCGAACTCGGCATTCGCAAGGGAGATCGGGTCGGCGTGCTGCTTGCCAATCAGCCTGAATGGGTCGCGATGGCGGTCGGGACCGCCGTGATCGGTGCGGTCTTTGTCCCGCTCAATACCTGGTACAAGCGCAGCGAACTCGTCTGGACCGTGCGCCACTGCGGGATCTCGACCCTCGTCTGCATGGACCAGTTCCTCAAGCAGGATTTTGGAGCGATGCTGCTCGAGGCGTTCCCGGGGCTCGCGCAGGCGACACCCGGCGAGTTGCGGCTGGATGAGTGTCCGACGCTGCGTTCGATCACCGTGATCGGTCGCGGTGTGCCGGGCACCTTCACCTGGTCCCAATTCCTTCGGTTCGGAGATGCCCAGGCACCCGGTGTCGAACAGCAGGCTCTTGCCTCGGTCAC
>JBDLRB010000254.1:0-2666 GCA_039800205.1 Pseudomonadota bacterium
GCTCGATCAGTTGGTTGGGTAACGGTGACTCCACCGTTACCATCACCGCTGGGCAGCGTGTAGCGATTGACGCGGCAGTGGCTGCAGCCAAGTCGGTGAAGGTTGCCACCACGGGCGCGCCGGGCGCGGGCGATGAGGGCATGGCCTTCAAGCTGGGCTCGGCCGGCGGCATTACCGTGGCGGGCAAGACCGCGAACAACAGCGGCGGTCTGATCGATATTGATGTCAATGGCCATGTCGAGCTGGTAGGCGCGCTGCTGTCGGGCGGCACGGTCAATCAGACCTGGAATGCGGGCAAGATTGTTTCCGAGACGGTCGAATGGTCGAGCGAGCTCTCCACGCTGCGGGTGGTGGCCGATGGCCAGCTTTACCTGGGCGGCAATGCGCCGCAGCAGGGCGGGGGCACGGTTGAGGTCGGGGGTTCGCTGCGCGCAAGCCAATTGATCGAGCTTACGGGTGGCACCGACCGCAACGGTGATGGCCTCGGCGTGAAGATGCCGGGCGGCGCGCGGGTGGTCACGAACAACGCCGACAGCCGGGTGAGCATCCGGTCGCTTGACCAAAATGGCGATGCTGACCTGGGCGGCATCATCGTCGCGGGCGGTACCGTTCAGGATATCTACCGCGATGGCGACTGGGTCGGCACCGAGGTCAAGTACGGACATGGCGAATCCGAGATCGCGATCGAGGCAGTCCGTCAGGTCAGGCTGGGCCGCGAGCTGTTCGCCGGATCACTGATCGATGTGCGTGGCGGCAGTGGGTCGGTCGTCCCGACGCGCAGCTACGGCGATCAGGGTATTGTGGTGCTCAGCTCGGCGGGGCTTCGCACTGGGCTGAACGACAGCACGATCAATCTCAGCGCGTCGGGCAACCTCACGGTGCTGCCGCCCACGCACACCAAGCGGCTGCAGGCCACCGGCTTCATCGAGTCGGCAAAGGGCATTACGGGCGGCGATATCAAGCTTGCGATTTGGGTTGACCTCGGCACCCATCAGGTCGAGGGCCTGATTGATGTGCCGCGTTCGCTCACGCTGGACAACGTGCAGGCGTCGAATCTGCTCACGGATATTCGCGGCAAGCTTTATGCGAGTGGCGCATTCCGGGTGGTGACCTCGCTCTCGGGTAATCCTGCGGTGGGATCCCCGCAGACGCTCACCTCGGACATGCTCGAGATCGGCCAGTCTGATGGGCAACTTAGACTCACGAGCTATTTCAACTTCAAGATCCTGCGGCAGACCCAGGCGGGCCAGACGCAGATGGTGCAGACCACCGGCGCCGAGCGGCTGGGCTTTGTGATGCCCTCGAGCGGCGACCTGGCCGCTGTCGATGCGCCCTATTCGGTTGATGCGAGCATGCCGGGGTCGGTGGTCAATCTGGGCAAGCCAGGCACCACGGGCGGCAAGATCACGCTCGAGGGCTCGGTGCTCGGGCATGACGCGGTCAATCTTTATGCCGGTACGAATCCAACGGGCGACAAGGATGTCACGCTCGGTGATTTGGGCATCATCGAGACCCGCTCCGGCAACATCGCGCTGAACCCGGGCGGCCCCAGTGTTTTCCGGGGCAAGCTGATTGCCCGGGGCGACAACGCCGACATCATCATCAATGCCAGCAAGTCGATCGAGGTGCGCGGCAGCCTGATCGCCAATCGCGACATCGTGCTCCGCGCGGGCACCAATGTGGTGGCGGGTGAGACCAGCGTCTACACGCGTTCCAGCAGCAGCTTCCAGTCGGAGGGCAATGACGGTCGCATCGTGATTGCGGGCCTCAACAATGTGCGGATCGACAGTCCGATCGGTACAGTGAGCCCCAATCTGGCGCTGATCGACATCATCGCCGAGCGCGGAACCCTCACGGTTGACGCCAATGCGGGCCGTATTCAGAGCGCCGGCCAGATCAGCCTTCGCGGCCTCAATGTCCAGATTGACGGTCCGATCACCAGTACACGCAATACCCCGTCCACCACCGACTATGAAATCGATGTCCTGACCACGGGTCTGCTGGGCGTCGGGGGCACCATCACGGCGGCGGGATCGGTACAGATGAAGGCGGCGGGCGACCTCACGCTGCGCAACGCCACCGTCACGTCCTCCGGCACCAGTCAGCGGATGCGATTCGAGTCGCTCGGCTCGATCTACATGGGCAACATCACGCCAACGATGGCCAATATCGGCACGCCGATGGCAGTCATCCTGGAGGCCGACAAACAGATCGAACTGATCGCGGGCCAGACGCTGCAGACCGGGGTCGATTCAGAGGTATACACCCGGGCGACGGAGAGCCGACTGCTGTTGCAGGGCAAGGCGATCCTGTGGGGCGGGCTCGCCATGGCGGGCGCGGACTACAGCTATGCCAACGGCGCGGCGACCCGTACCTGGACCGGCAAGGATTCGGTGCTCGAGGTCCGTGCCGACACCAGTGCACGGCTGGGTGGCGGCAAGCGTTTGGACAATGGCAGCCTGGTCGCCGCGGGCGCCAACCTGTGGTCCAGTGGCACGGTGCGTATCCGCGCCGGCAGCGACGGTGCGGGAATTGGTGTCAGCCTGGCATCGCCCTCATCGATCATCGCGGATGCGCGCTTTGATTCAACGAACTCGCCTGCGACCACACCCGCCTGGACTGGTACACCGGACAGCCTGATCGACATCTTTGCCGAGGGGCAGGTT
>JBDLRB010000255.1:0-45745 GCA_039800205.1 Pseudomonadota bacterium
CCGAGGCACTGAACCTTTATCTGAACAGCTCGGACGCCCTGAGCTATGACGGCCCCGAGGGCATGCTGGGGCTCTCGCTTCAGCAAGGGGATGCCCGGGCCGAGGGCGCGCTGATGCTGAAGCGCCCTGCGCCGGGCAATACTCAACTGCGTAATGCCCCCAGACTTCAACTGCCGGTGACGCTCACTCCAGAGCCCGAGACCGGCGCTCTGGCGCTGGGCGCAAGCGCCATTCAGGCGGCGCGCTGGTCGGATCTCAGCGGCCCCATGACGGTCGAGTTGTCGGTGTCCACGGGATCGCTCCGTCTGGGCCCCTTGCCCGACACCCTGAGCGCAGCCGATGCCGAGGGCCTGACCCTTGCCGAGGGCGATACGGCCGCCACGCTGGTGTTGTCGGGCCCTGCGGGCGCGCTCACCACCTGGCTCGCGCGGAGCGCAAGCGCAGCAGAGGCCTCGCTCGGTTTTGTCGCCGACCCCGAGGCGATCGATTACTCGCTGCCTGCAGGCGCCACGGCGGCGCTTACCGTGATTGCTCAGCAAAATGAGCTGGAGGCGCGTGCCAGCACCTACGTGGGCGAGGTCGACGATGGACTCCCCGATGATCTCGGCGAGGATGTCGAAGTGATCACAGGCGACGCGGTGATTGACGCAGCCTATGTCGAGCGGGCCCTTGCGGCTCGAACCGACCCGAGCGAGCCGATCGTGATTGCGGCGACCGGCTCGGTCACGCTGTCTGATGCAATCCTTGCGCTGGGTTCGGTCGAGATCGTGTCGGGCGGTGATGTGTCGGGCGTCATTCACTCCGACAAGCCCATCCTGAATCTGAGCATTCGCGCAGCCGGCCGCATCAACCTGACCACCACCGGCAGCCAGCCCGTCACCATCGGTTCGCTCAGTGCCGGCCGCGCCGCACCGGTGACCGATCAGCCCGTCGAAGAGCCGGCCGCAATGCCGATGATGATGCGGGCCTTTGCCTTCGCCGAGCCGGTGACGACGGCTGCGTATGGATCGACGCCGGGACAGATCACGCTGCGCACCGAAGGGGCCATCACGATTGCCGGCTCGATCGAGACCTATGGCGGTGAACTGGTGATCGAAGCAGGCGGCGGTACGCTGACCCTTGCCGGGCCCGAGGCCGAGGACGGTACGCCGGTCCTGATTGAAGGCGGCACGGTGTCGCTGTCGGCGCGCGATGGCCTTGTTGTGATGGGCGCAAGCCGGGTCCAGGCGGCCACGCTCTCGCTCTTTACCGCGGCAGGTTCGGTCGGCGCGACCGACCAGCCCTTGGCGATCGACCTGGTGGGTGAAGGGGCACGCCTGAGCGCACAGGTGGCGGGCGATCTGAACCTGCTCGAGATCGACGGTGACCTGGTGCTGGGCCGAGTGACGGCGACCGGTCAGGCGAATCTGGAAACCCTGTCGGGCGCCATCCTGGGCGCAGACCTGGGCGGCTTTGCCAATCTGAGCGCAGCCGAGGTGAACCTGAACGCGCAAGGCGGTGGCATCGGCGGCTGGCAGGATCCGGCCAGCGCCTTCAGCGTCTGGGCGTTTGGCGATGAAACAATGGTCGAAACGACCGCAGTGGCCGATTCACGTCTGGTGCTGAACACCACCCGCCTCGCGGCGCACGCCGATGCGGGTGGTCTGCTGATCAGAAACCAGTCGCGTGCAGCACTCGTGGTGGCCGGGCTGTCGAGCGCTGCGCCGGATGCCCGGGTGGCGCTTGATGCACGGGCCGACCTGAGGCTCGAGGGTGCAGTGACCAGTGCGGGGGGCGCGATCGAACTGTCGGCACGCGGTGATCTCGTGCAGCAAGCGGGCATCCAGTCCGAGGGCGGTGAGGTCAAGCTGAACACGGTCCGGGGCTCCGTTCTCCAGGAAGGCGATGCGGACATCGTGACCGTGTCCACACCTGCAGCAGATTCCGAGGACGCGCCTTTTGCCGGTGCCGTGGTGATCGACGCGGGTCAGGCAATCGGCCTGGCGCGGATCAATGCGGGCAACGCGAGCGTATCGCTCACCGCTCGTGAGGGCTCGATTGTCGACAACGATGTCCTTGACAACGATGCGATCAAGGTGATCGCAGGATCGCTGTGGCTGTCCGCTTCGGAATCCATCGGCGAAAACGTTCTGGCAGGCGGCATAAGGCCCGCGATCGCCGAACAATCACTCCTCGATCAAATACTTTACGGCCCGGCGACGGTGTCCCAGGTCAATTCGATCGAGACGCAGGTCGACATCCTGGCGGGTCAGGCAGCAGGCGCAATCCATCTGATCGAGGCCGATTCGCTGACGATTGGCGCGGTGGGTGAGGCCGGCGAGGCGGGCCTGACGAGCCTGGATTCGGGCACCATTGCCCTGATCGTTGGCGCGCAGGCTCTTTCAGACGAGTCGGCGGGCCCGACGCGCCTGACCGTGAGCGAAGCCATTCAGGCGGGCGAGGGCGAATCGATCACTCTGACCGTACTGGGCGCCGATTCAACGCTTTATGTCGACGCAGCACTGAACGCGCTCGACGGCGCCCTGTTCCTTGCGGCAGGCGACCGGGTCGGGGTGTCCGACATGTCGTGGTTCGAGACCCGGGGCGATATCGAGGTCGAAGCCGCTGAAGGCCTTTCGATTGGCGAGTTCGACTCGGCGGACCAGACCTGGCGTGATTCGATCGATGCAGTCTTCGAGCGCGTCTACTCGCCGGGCGTCATCCGCATTGTGGGCGACCAGACCATCGCAGCCGGCCAGCGTCTGGCCCTGCGTCTGACCGGCGAGGGCCAGGGCGACCGGCTCGAGGTCACCGGCACCCTGTCGCTGGCGGGCCCGATCGACGCGATCGACGATCAACCGGCGATCGCGGGCGCGGCGCTGGACGTGATCCTGGCTGCGCCCAGCCCGCAGGCCGAGGTCTATCAACCGCGTCTGGCCGATACGGCCGAGCTCATTTCAGCGGGCGGTGGGATCGAGGGTCGCTTCGATGTGGCGACCGGGCTCTTTGGGTATGACAACGGTGCGACCGTGGTGTCGCTGACCGAACGGATCGAAGCCGATGACGATCTGCCCTCCGCACTCGATATCGAGGTGACCGAACGCCCGCTTGCCCAGCAGGTCAGCGTGCGCGCGCACACGCAGGCCGACGCGGATTCGGTCGGCATGTTCTTCAACAGCGACTATTTCGGGACCGATCGAAGCTACGCAGCGGGCCTCACGCTGACTGCCGGCGGCTTCCTGACCGTCGACGGCCGCTTTGTCCTGCAAAACGAAGAGGCCGTCGTCAAGCTCTCCGACCAGAGCACGGTCGAGACCCGCCGCTGGATCATTGCGGGCAACGATCTCGACGCCTTTGCGGGTTTGAACGGCCCCCACCGGATCGACACCAACCGCGACGGCAGCCTCGTCGATGAGGCGCGGAATGCAAGCGCCGCGGGCTTCGAGTTGCAGGGCGTCGACGTGGCCCTGGTGATCAATGTCGAACAGCAGACGCCCGAGGGCCAGCGTCCGCGCGGCTGGGTGAGCGGTCTGGCCACCGCCGAGGAGGCTACGCAAGTGGGCCTGCCGGTGGTCGAGATCGACGCCCGCAATCTGCAGGTCGCGATCAACCTGGGCACGGACGGCAAGACGGTCGTTGACTATGCAACGCCCGAGGGCGAGACCGAAGGCGAAGACGCCGCGCTGGTCATCGAGACCGGCGGACTTACGGAAGCGGGCGAGGCGGACACCCTGGCCATTGATTTCGCAGGCTCGCTGGGCACGCTGATCCGCGCCTCGGCGGACTTCCGCATTCAGGTCGGCGAGTTCTTCTACGCCAGCGGTTCGATGGGTCTGGAGAAATCCACCCGCGATCTCGTGCTGGCCGATGGGACCGAGATCCGCGTCGATACCTTGATGCTGGGCGGTGAAGACCTCTATGCCTTTGCCGGTATCAAGGGCCCGTATTGGCAGGATACGAATGGCAACGGCGTGATCGATCCGGAGGACACGCCCGAGACGGATTCGTTGGGTCTTGCGCTCGGCGACGTCGATTTCGGCCTGGTGCTGGCCACTGCCGCGCCCACGCAGACCGAGATTGCCGGTCTGTCGTGGACGACGGTGAAGGCCACCGCGGGTTCTGTGGAGTTTGTGGGTGTGCCCTCGGTGACCTTGGCGGCGCGCGATCTCGCCGTTGACATCAACCTGGTGCACGGCGTCGATCCGCGCTTTGATGCCGACACCAAGGTGATCGATTACGCGGCAGAGGGCGCAGGGCTTGAAGTCACCACCGGCACCGGACGTTCGCTGGCCATGGATGCGGCGGGCGAACGCGGCCGCTTGATTCGCGCGAGCGGCGAGATCGATCTGTCGCTCGGCGATTTTGTCCAGGTGCGGGGCTCGCTTGCCTTTGAGCGCAGCAGCCAGCAGGTGACACTCACCGATGGCACCGTCGTCGATACCGACATGTTGTCAATCGGCGGCACCGGCTTGACCGGCTTTGTGGGCCTGGGCCCCTACGGCGAGGATACCAACGGCGATGGCCGCTTCGCCGCCGACGAAGTGAACCCCGACGCGCGCGGGATCGGTGTGCGTGACATCGAGTTTGGTCTGGCGATCTTTGACGGTCAGGGCGATTATGCCGATACGCGCTGGACGGCGGCCACCGCCGTGGTCGGTGGGGTCGATGTGCTGGTCGGCTTGCCGGACGATCTCCGTCTGGATGTCCATACCCTGGGCATCGATGCAAATCAGGTCAGTCATCAGGCGCCGGTTCTCGAGGGGCCGGTTCTCGATGCGCCGGTCGTGGTGGAGCTGGCTAGCGAATCGCAGCGGATTGCCGGCGTGTTCAGTCCGATCGACCTGCCCGCATCGCTGCTGGGTGGCGCGAATCAGACCGTTTCACTGACCCTCAGCGCGGACGCAGGCGGACTGCTGGCGATCACCGGCAGCGAGCTCGCGCTCCATCGCGAGGCTGCGGCCGGTCGGCCGCAGACTGCAAGCTTCATCCTGGGCGGCGAGTTCGTTGCGGGCGACGTGATCACAATCACGCTGACCGATGCGACCCCCGAGGGTGAAGGTGCCGAGGGCGAGGCACCGGCCCCGTCAACGATCCGCTATGTGGTGACCCAGGCCGATCTGCACATCGATCGCGACGAGAGCGAGGCGCGCTTGTCATCGGATCGGGCGCTCGCTCAGATTGCCGAATCGATTCGTAATGCGATCGACGCGGCGCTTGAAGCGGCCGAAGATGAACTCGCGGCCGATCCGGATGCGGCCGTCGGCCCGCGGGTCGGAGCTTATCGTTGGACCGCGCCGCCCGCACTGGTGGGACAAGAACCCGAGGCGCCCGACCTGGGTGCCCTGGTGATGCTGATCGGCGCAGAAGATGAGCAGGCGTTCGACTTGCAGGTCGAGATTCAGTCGGCGACGGGCTCGCTGATTGCCGTCGAGGCAATCCAGACACCGTCCACCGCCAATACGCTGCTGACTGATGGTCTGAGCGATGGCATCGCTCGCCTGACGGTGACCGGCGATGCGGCGGCCATCGGTGCCTGGCTCGCATCAGGGCAGGCGCTCCACTTTGCCGGGATGGGCCAGACCCTGACGCTGACCGTCGAGAGCGATCAGGGCCAGGTCAGCTCGCGCATCCTCCTGGATGACGGCCAGACCGAGGCGACCAATTACGCGGGCGGCCTGACGCCGCAACTCGGTGCGCTCACCGGAAAGTTCTGGATCACGCCCAATGCGCCCGCTGAGCTTCGCTTTGGTGCTGCACAGATCGGTCTTCTGGGCTCGGCCGTCGAGGCGCCCTCCGATCAGGGGGCGGGCACGATCGGGACCGAAGCGCTCTACCTGACTCTCGCCGTCCCGCAGCCGGAAGCCGGCCAGACCGCGGCCGGCCGTCTGGATGTGCGCCCGCAGGCGGGTGACGCCGTGTCGGTCATCGCCGCAGAAGACGGTCAGGCGGTGACGCTTGAGGGCACCGCCGCCCAGATCGAAGCCTTCCTGACGGCCGAAGGCCGACTCTTCTATACCGGTGCCGTGGGTGCGCTGGAACTGACCGTCGGCGTGCCGCAAACCGGTGCGACGGCGAGCGCGATGATTGCGCTGGCGCGCAAGCAGGTGCTCGATTTTGCGGACCGCTCGACCGAGACGGTCGAGGACAACCGCAATCTTCAGATCGCGACCGGCACCGGCAAGACGCTGACGCTCGCCTTCGACGGCCAGCGCGGGCCGATGCTGCGCGCAACGGGCGGCATCGACATTGGGCTCGCGGGCTTCTTCCATGCGGGCGGCACCATCGCCATTGAGAAGTCCGAGGTCGGCTTCACCCTTGCCGATGGATCGACCGCTCAGGCCGATGTGCTCACGATTGGAGGGACCGACCTGCAGGCCTTTGTGGGCGTCAACGGCCCGTATCGAAACGACACCAATGGCGATGGCCGGGTCGATCGTAATGACGACATCCGCCCCGATGCGGTCGGTCTGTCGGCCGTCGGCGGCGAATTCGGTCTGGTCCTCGGTTGGGAGCGAGCGATCGAGGCGCCGCGCAACTGGATCGCGCTGGAGGCGCGTCTGTCCGAGGCGGCAATGGTCGGCGTGCCCGGCATCACCGCGACGGTGCGCGATGTCGAGGTGGCGATCAACCAGGTGTCGGGCGTGAGTAACGGGCTCGAGCGCAATCAGGTGCTGGATTTTGCCGCGCAGCCCTTCGAGATTTACACCGGCTATCGCACCACGACTGCGCTGGCGCTCGATGGCGCGAAGGGCGAATCGATTCGTGCAAGCGGCGGCTTCGATCTCGAGGTCGGTGGTTTCATCCAGGCCCGCGGCACCCTTGGGGTTGAGAAATACACCACGACGGTGAGCCTCGCAGACGGTAGTACGGTCGAGGTCGATGCGCTCGCGATCGGCGGCAGCGGGCTCAGCGGCTTTGCAGGCGTCGGTGGGCCTTACCAGATCGACAGCAACCTCGATGGTGTGGTCGATGCGACCGATACGCCCAACGGAAACGCGCGCGGTTTCGTGCTGGACAACGCCGAGTTTGCGCTTGCGATTGCCACGCCTGTTTCGGATTCCGCCACGATGCCCGGTGCCCGCTGGACGGCGCTCGAAGCCTCGGCCGGTGCAGTCCGATTCGTTGGGGGCGATCAGCTGAGTCTGTCGGCCACCAATCTGCTGGTCGAAGTCAGTCAGGTCAGCGGTCTCGCGACGGGTCAGTCAGCCACCGACAAGGTGCTCGATCTGGCGAGCCAGCCCTGGACGGTGGTGACCGGTACGGGCGCCACCCGCACGCTCGACATCGATTCTGACCGCGGCGCCTTGCTTCGCGCGAGCGCCGACGTTGAACTGCAACTCGGCGGTTTTGTCTACGCCGCAGGCTCGCTCGGCTTTGAAAAATCGACGCAGACTCTGATGCTCGATGATGGCACGCGCCGGGTTCACGATGTGTTGACCGTGGGCGGCACTGGTCTGCAGGCCTTTGCCGGGCTCAATGGCGGCCCGCTCGTTGACAGTAACAACGATGGGGTGATCGACCACAACGATACCCCGGGTGACCAGGCGATCGGTTTTTCGCTGGCCGAACTCGAATTCGCGCTGGTGATGGCCACTGAAACCGAACGCGCGTCGCTTGCGCTCGACGAGGCCCTGTCCTGGGTGGACGTCGCGCAGGCCGGGGACGTAGTGGCGGCCCTGGCCGCCGGTGATGAGGGTGGGTTGTGGATGTCGACCGACCGCGGTGCGAGCTGGACGCGCACCGATGCGCCCTCGGGCCTTCGGTACAGTTCGATCTCGATGTCGCCCGACGCGCAGGTGATTGCAGCGGTGGTCGAGGGCGATGCCATCGTTGTCTCGCGCGATGGCGGCCAGACCTGGTCGACCGAGCGCGTCCACGGCGATCGTTACCGGGACGTGGCGGTGATGGCGGGCGGCGTACTGATGACGGCCGATGGCCAGCGTCCGCTCACCCTCGAAGCGATCCGATTCGAGGGTGACTTCAGGCTCGGCAATTGGGTCAGTCTCTCGGGTCTGACCGGCGAACAGAGCGTCTCGGTCGTTGTGGGTCAGGACGACCTGACCGCCGATGGCAAGGGCGGTGGCGGAAAAGCGAATGCCAGCCAGATTCGCACCAACTTGATCAAGCGTATCGCCACGCTGATCAATGATCAGTCGGCGCTCGCCCGCGCCCAGGCGATAGGTGATTGGCTGGTCCTGACCGCCCGCACCGATTATGACGGTCAGCCGATCGATGGCGGCTGGCTTGGTTTGCACCTGTCGAGTAATGCCAGCAGCGCGAAGTTCACGCCGACGCAGGCGGCCCGGACTTCAGGCTGGATGGGAACGAAAAAGACGGAGCAGGTCGATTCGATCCTGCTGGAAGGCGGATTTGTCGCGGGCGACCTGATCCAGATCGACGGTCTCAACGGCCGGACGATCAGCTATCAGGTAGTCGACAAGGATGTTGTCGAAGACAACGAAGGCAAGACCCTTGAGAATATCGGCGCAAAGCTGCGCGCGATCTTTGCCGATCCCACCGAACTGGACGCAAAGACTAAAGCCAAGGCCGCCGAACTCGGCAAGCAACTGACGGCCTACCTGACAGAGAAGGACAGCCAGAAGAAGTCGGAGATTCAGAAGAAGGTCGAACGACTGCAGGCCGATTACGACGCGATGCTTCGGCAGCAGCCTCAGGCCGCAGGCGTCGTGGTCTCGGTGGGCGGGGCCGGCGCCTTGCTGACGGTGACCGGTAAGGATGCGAAGCCCTTCAGACTCGAAATTCGGGTCGTTCGCGCAGCAGAGGGTGACAGCACGGCAACGGTGCGTCACGCCTCGACCAACGATTATCCGAGCTACACCGGCGCGCTGGTGCTGCCGCTCAATGCCGCGGGCACCAGCCGTGGCGAGATCCCCTTCGAAAACCTCGACTGGACGGCGCTCGCCCGCACCGAGGACGGCACTCGCTTCGTTGGCGCAGCGCGCGGGCCGTCGTGGCAAAGCTTCGAGGGCATGCTGGTCAGCGGCTCGCTGGGGACGAGTTTCAGCGAAGCGACCGGCAATTACGACCATGAGGTCGGGTTGGGCGACATCACGCGTAATGCGCCGCGTCTGGCCGACTGGAGCAGTGTCGCGACCAATGCCACCGGCGACTTCATTGTGGCGGCGGATCGGGGTGGCTTCCTCTGGGTGGCGGATACAGGCTCTGAGGACTGGTTGTGGCGCGCGGTCGCGGGCGAGAATCTCTGGAGTGCAGTGGCCGTGTCCGACAGTGGCGCGGTGATGGTGGCGGCTGCGGCGGGCGATGAGGGGGGACTCTGGGTGTCTGAGGATGCGGGCAGTAGCTGGCGCCCGATTGCTCAAACGCAAGGGCGCAACTGGACCTCGATCGCCTTGAGCGCCGATGGCCTGCAGCTGACGGCGCTGGCCGACGGCGAGGGTATTTTCTCGGCACGGCTGGCTGTAAGCGGTGTGGCGCTGCCTTCACGCATGGCGCTCGAGGCGCAGGCGGGCGCGGTTCGCGTGGTGGGCTTTGAGGGCGTGACGCTCGAGCTCAGTAATGCCGCGCTTGCGGTCAACCTCGCGGACAACGCGCCCGGTGCCGGGCGGGTGCTGGATTTCGTAAATGGTGATTTCTCGGTCGTCACGGGAACCGGCACCAGCCGCACGTTCTCGATCGATGGCGCAAGTCACGAAACCCTCAGCGTGGCGGGTGACCTCAAGCTGGCGCTGGGCGAGTTCGTCCATCTGGAGGGCAGTGCCGCGTTCGAGAAGCGAAGCGACACCGTGACACTTGCCGATGGCAGCACAGTCACGGTCGACGCCTTGACCCTCGGCGCAGCCGACCTCAACGCCTTCGTGGGCTTCAACGGGCCTTATCGCAGCGATACCAATGGGGACGGCCTGGTCGATGAGCAGGATTCGACCAACGACGCAGCGATTGGCTTCTCGCTCGCCGATGTCGATGCGGCACTGGGTCTCTTCAGCGCGAAGCCCGGGCAGAACACCGCCGAAGGCATTGCGCTCGACGGCGCCCGCTGGATGGCCTTGTCGGCACAGGCCGGCGCAGTCGAGGTAGTGGGCATTCCGGGCGTCACGCTGGCGGCCCGCAGCTTCAATGTCGAGATCAACCGTGCGCTCGAGCTGCCCAACGGGCTCGATACCGAGGTCAATGTGCTCGACTTTGCGGGCGATCAGGCCTATGCGGTGCGGGCCGGCGCCGACCAGACGCTGACCCTTGGGATGGCGGGCGCTCAGGGTGAATTGCTGCGCGTACAGGGTGATCTGGATCTCGGCTTCGCGGGCCTCTTTAGCGTGTCGGGTTCGATCGGCATTGAGCAATCGCTCAAGACCTTGAGCCTTGCGCAGGCGACCGACGAGGTCCAAGTCCTTGAGGTCTCATCGGGCATTTTCGGGGGCAACTGGTACCGCCTGCAGATGACCATCGATGGTCAGACCTATGCGACCCGTGATCTTCATGTCACCGAGGACAACGCGGCGATCGAGGGCGCGATCAACGCCGCGCTGATTCCGATCGATGGCGCACGTGTGACGGTGACGACGGCGCCCGGCACCGACAAGGCGATGATCCGCTTTGCCGGCGACCTGGCGGGCCGCGACATCGCGCCACTGGCGGTGGTGCGCTCAAGCTACGGCGTCTTTGCCAGCGCGCAGGGCAGCCTGAGCACGGCCATCGAAGGCGGGGTCTTCGAGCAGGTTCAGACGCGTCTCCTGACGATTGGGGGTGCTGACGTCAGCGCCCGACTGGCGACGGGCTCGGGCGATGACGCCATCGGCTTTGCGATCGAGGATCTCGACTTTGCGCTCGCCTTCGCCCAGGCGCGTGATGCGGCCGATAGCCGCTACTGGCTGGCCGTGACGGGTACGGCGGCTTCGGTCGGGGTATTCGGGACCGAGTCGATCGGGGTCGAGCTGATGGGCACGGACCTCTCGCTCGAATTCAATCGGGGCTTTGGCCAGGATGTCTGGGGCCTTGACAACACCCGCGAGGTCAACTGGGCCGAGGCCGAGCTCTCGGTCCAGGCGGGCACCGCCGAACCGATCGTGATCGATTCGGATCAGGCCATCATGCAGGTGGCGGGCACGATGTCGATGAAGCTTGGCGATCTTGTCGAGGCAAGCGGTACGGTGGTGGTTACCCAGCAGGCGGTCGAGGCCCGCGTGGGCGGGCGCACCGAACAACTCGAAGGCTTCCTGATCGGTGTGTCCAATGCCGACGCTCGGGTTCTGGGTATTGCGGTCGAGGATCTGAATCTGGCCGCGGCGCTTCTTAAGCCTGCCGATGCGCAGCCGGGTGATAACCGCAGCTGGCTGGCCATCAAGGCCGAAGTGGCATCCGTCGCACTCGATGCGGCGGCGCTCGGCCTGCCGCCCGAATTGCTCGAGATCGAAGCGAGCTCGCTCAGCTTCCAGACCAATCAGGCCCTGGGCACAAGGGGCGAATTCGTCAACGACCAGGTGCTTGATCTGGGCGTCTACCAAAACAGTCAGGGTGACACGCTCGACCGTTCGCTCACGGTCACTACGGCGATCGCGGGCGCGACTCAGCCGGGCGCAACCCTCAGCCTGGATTACGACGAGGCGGCGGGCATCTTCAGTTCGCTGGGTTTTGATGCCAGCCTGAAGCTGGGTGAATTCGTCAACGCAGAAGGGGCCTTTGGCGTTTCGCTGATGGGGCCGCGTCTGGCCACCCTCAGCGACGGGTCCCGCCGGGTGATGCGCACGACGCTGCTGACCGGACAGGACATTGCGATCCAGGTCGGTACAGGGGCCGGGACGGATACCTTCGCCGGCATCAAGCTCGAGGGTGCTCAGTTTGGCGTTGCGGTCCTTGAGGATCAGTCGGGTGCGGGCACCTTTATCGGTGCGCAGGCTCAGGCGAGCCGCGTGGGGCTTCAGGGGATTGAGGGCCTCACGCTTGAGGCCGGTGCGCTGGTGTTGCAACTCAATCTGAGCCCCGAGGCCGGGCCGCTTCGAGGCAAGGTGGTCGACTTCAGCCAGGGCGACCTCGACGGGGACGGGCAGGCCGCAGGCTTCACCAGTCTGCGCCTGCGGGGCGAGGAGATCGCCCGCCTGGATGCCGCTACGCAGCAGCTTCGCGCCGAGGGCGGGATTCAGCTTGCGCTCGCTCAGCCAGGCGCGGCCGCCGATGCGCTGCCGCTCCTTTCTGGCGGCGGACAGTTTGTGTTCGAGCAGACCTTCGATCCGGCGACGGTCGTGACCGTCTCGCCGTCCTCGCTTCGCTCGCCCAACGGCGAAGAGGCCGGTCTTGCCCTCGATGGGTCGTACGACACCAAGTACCTGAACTACGACGGCGTGGGCTCGGGTCTGATCGTCGAGTACTCGCAGGCCACCCGCATCGACTCGATCCGCCTCACAACGGCGGCCGATCGGCCCGATCGCGATCCAATGAAGATCGCGGTGTTTGGCTCGAATGATCCGATCGATTGGGCGAACCAGAGCTGGAACCTGATCGCCAACGATCTGGAGACGGGTCTCTCCACCGATCGCCAGGCAAGCGTGCAGCTCGACCTGCCCGACGCACCGGCCTACAAGTACTACCGCGTGGTGTTCACCGAGCTGCGTGAGCTCGGCACCGACGCCGCTCAGTTGGCCGAAATCGATCTCGTCCCGGTGGCCGGGCCGCTCCTGATTGCGGGGACCGGACTCAATGCCACGATTTCGGTTGCAGGCTACACCGGCGGCATCATCGATGGTCGCGTCGCCGCGGCGGTCTTGCCGGGCGATGGCCTTGCCTTCACGCTCGACGCCCGCGCGCAGGTGCCGGTGCCCGGGCTCGATCTGAAGCTTTTCGGCCAGGTCGAAGTCGGTATGAACCTGAGCGATGGGCCGGTCGATCAGTCGATCGTGGTGGGCGGCGAGACGCTTTCGCTCAGCTTCGATGAGGCGGACGAAACGCGCTTCAAGCTGTCCGATCTGGATGCTTCGCTTGAAGGCGTGCTGGGCGATCTGCTAAGCGGTACCGCGCGCGAGATCGCGCGCTTCCAGCTCCAGCTTCAGGAGGCCGCGCCGCTCCCGATCCTGAACCGCTCGGTCGATGACATCCTGCAGCTGTCGCCCTATCTGGCGATCGGTCAGCATGTGCTTGATTACATGGCGCAGCCTGTCGAGCAGTACGGCCTTCAGGGCGTACCGACGGTACGCGGCCTGCAGACCTATCTGGCCGAGGTGCTCGAGCTGCCACAAAACGAGTCCGGCCTGATCTTCAATTTTGACGAAAATGGCTTGACGCTGGGCCTCGATGTTGCATTCGATGTCACCGTCAACGATGTTGAAATCGATCTCGCGCAGGATCTGGGTGCGCTGGGTCTGCGCCTTGAGGGTGATGTCCGGATCGATGCCCAGGTGGCTGCCGCGCTCGACTTCATGCTCAAGGTTGATTGGTCGAACGGGCTGAACGCGAGCTTCGACCTGAACGAACTGAGTCTGAACGCGAGTCTGCTCGCCGACGACATCGTGCTTCAGGCAAGTCTCGGTCCTGTCGCGCTGAGTGTGGGCCGCACCGGTGTGGCCGTTCCGGCCGTCCTCGATCCCGAGACGGGCGACACCCTGACCCCGGCAGTGCCCTGGGCGCAGGGCAAGGTGGATGCCGCAATCGGCGCGAGCCTGAGCTGGGTGGGCGGTCGTTTGTCGGTCACGCCGACCACCAGCCGGTTCGATGTTGAATTGCCGTTGTATGCGTCGGTCGCGGGCTTTGATCTGGCGGGCTCCGCCGACCAGGTACCCACGGTGATCATCGATTCGGATCCGCTCGCGGGCCAGTTCGATCTGCGAACCGAAAACTTCGAGCAGCTGACCAACATCAGCCGCATGAGCATCACCGACGTGCTGCTCGCGCTCCCCAACATCCTGTCCTACCTGGATGGTGTCAGCGCGGCCTCACTCGGTCTGGATGATCTGCCCTTCATCTCGCAGCGTGTCGATGATGTGCTGGATCTGGCCTCCGCCTTCAAGACCCAGATTGTTGACCGCATCGACCTCTATCGACCCATCACGCTCTGGTCGCCCGCAGCCGGCGAGGCCGTCGCCGCGACCGGCACGGCCCGCATCACGGCGGCCGGGACCAGCACGCTCGTCGGTACAGCGGGTCAGTTCTCGCAATCGATGGCCGGTTACTGGGTGACGCTGCCTTCGCAGGGCGGGGGCACTCTGGCGCCGATCCAGATTGCATCGGTCTCGGCCGACGGCTCCACCTTGACTCTCCGCACCACCTTCACGGCCGCCCGCACGGATGTGGCCTACACCGTGCACGCCACCCGCGAGAACATCCGCACCATCGACGAATTCGTTGCCGCCTTCAACAAGTCCGGCATTCTCGGGCCCGACGCCACCGTATCCTTTGACGCCGAGAGCGGCGACCTGCGGATCCCGGTTCGTTTCGCGAAGTCACTGGCCAACCTCCGCTCTGCGCTCGATCTGGGCCTGGGCAATGACGAGGCCTTCAGCCTGTCGACCAGCGCCGAGGCCAATCTGGGCGTGGACATCGAGGCCGGCTTCGACCTGATTCTGGCCCTGGGTGGCGAGCGCTTCCAGGTCGCGATCGAGGATCTGGGCGCCAGCGCCAATCTGCTGATGGCCGTGAATGACCTCGACGTGACGGCCAAGCTCGGCTTTGTGGGCCTGCGCGCGGGGGGCGCGGGCAGCGGCTCGACGGTCAATCTCGCGGCCTCGGTCGGCTTCGGGCTCGATCGGAATCCGGAGGGCGAGACCGCTGGCGATACGCGCTTCACCCTCTCTGAGCTCACTTCGGGCGAGGCGATCGATGCGCTACAGATCGACCTGTCCGGCCGGGCGGAGGCCCGGCTGAAGGGCCTGTCGGTGCTCGGTGGGCGGGGGTCCAGTTTCGAGATCGGCGAAGACCTCGAGCTGGCGCTCGTGCTCGAGGATCTGACCGACCCCTCGGCGGTGCAAGTGACGCTCCCGGATCTGGGTTCGATCGGTCGCCTCAGCCAGATCGGCTTTGATGACATCATCGACGGGCTAGACTTTGCGCTCGGCTCCATCGACGAGTTGCTTGAGGACCAGGCCTTCTACAACCAGACCTTGCCGATCATCGACCGCTCGCTCAATGAGCTGCTCGATGTCGGCGATGCCTTCCTGGGTCGGATCGCCGACGCGGGCAAGACCCCTGCGGCGGCACTTGATGAGGTGGAGCGCATTGTCGAATCGGCGCTGGGCATCACCGACCCGAGTCGCTTCGACTTGTCGCTGGGCGATCAGCAACTGTTCCTGGACCTCAAGCTCGACGCCGGCTGGCAGGGCAATTTTGGCCTCAACCTGAGCCTCGCGCAGCTGGTCGAGCTGGCCGGGCTCGATATCGAACTGCCCGAGGACCTCTTCGATCTGGTCGATGCGTCGGGCGCAGGCAATGTCGCGCTCGAGCTCGGGGCCGAGCTGGGCGTTCGCGTGGCGATCGCGCTTCCCGGTCAGGCCGGGTTGGTGCCGGTCGAACTGATGCCCTACGACGCCGCGACCGGTCTCGGAACGCGGGTTGCGCTGAAGGCCCGGCTCGCTGCAAGCGACATCGATCTGAAGCTTCGCGCCGGCCCCTTCGAGCTGGGTGTGGAGGGGGGCTCGGTTGTTCTGGATGGCGATGGTGCGATCAGCGCGCCGCCCGAGTCGGGTGAGGTGGCCGCCCAAACGACCGAGGCGCCCGCAACGCTGCTGCTTTCCTGGGCGCGCGACTCACAGGGCACGATCACGCCGGTGGTGTCGCTTGACGGTGCCATGGCGATCGATCTGCCGCTCACCTTCTCGGTGGGACAGCGTTCGCTGAAACTGGGCAGCATTGGCGCAGCGACCCACGAGGCCTATGGCAACAAGGGGCTCGAGGCCTTCGTGCGGCAACTGGCCGGGCTTGAGCCGCTGGCGGTCGAGGGCGTTCCGGCGAATACGCCGGCGTTGACTGTGACGCTGCCTGATTTCGAGCGCTTCCTGGGCAAGGCGCCCACGCTCCTCGATGTGCTCTACGATCCCACGCCGGTGCTCGATGGCATCGATTTTGCGCTGGGCTCGGTGCAGGACGTCTTCGAGAATTCGCTGACGGCGAACCTGCCCTTCGTGGGCAGCAAGCTCTCGCAAATTGGCGGCATGGTCGGCGAATTCCGCAATGGCCTGCTGGTCGATCTGCAAAAGCGCCTGGCCGGTCCGGGCAAGACCGTCGAAGTGATGCGCGAGTCGCTCTTCACGGTGTTCCACGACTATCTGGACATCCTGAAGGATTCCGACGGCGACGAGCTGATCACGCTGGGCGATATCGATATCGGCTTCTATGATCGTGCAGGCAAGCGCATTGCCGCATGGCTCCCCGATGCCGAGCTGCCGCGCGAGGCCGACGCGATCCGTTTTGACATGGACCTGGGTGGCCGCGTGCTCGGCACGGGGATCGACATTCCCTTCGAGCTCGATCTTCCGGGACTGGGCTTTGACTTTGATGGCGGCTTTGCGCTCGAAGCCAACTGGCACTTCGACTTCGGCTTTGGCCTGTCGGTCGCAGAGGGCTTCTTCCTCGCCACAAGTGAAGACCAGACGACGCCCGAATTGCGTCTGGACGTCAATGCCTACCTGGACGGATCGCCCAATGATCCGGATACCGTGACGCCTTTCGAGGGTCGCGGCAATTTCCTGATCTTTGAAGCCGATGTCGTTGACCGTGACATCGACCCAGACCTGCCCGGCTTCCAGGGCAGTGGCTTGCGTGGCCGTCTGGGGATCGATCTGAAAGGTAATTCAGCCAACCGACTGACGCTCGACCAGGTCTTGTCGCGTCCGCAGGACCTCATCGCGCTCGACTTCGGTGCCAGAGCGGACCTTCGCCTCGGTGCGACGCTGGGTATCGCCGGCGGCAAGGGCCTGCCCGAAATCAAGGGCGACATCGTGCTGGGCTGGGACTGGAATATTCGCGACGAGGAGGTCAGGCTGCCCGACTTCTCGATCGAGAACATTCGGGTCTCGCTGAACTCGATGGTCTTCGACTTCCTGCAGCCGATCGCCGAACGGATTGCTGAGATCGCTCAACCCATCAAGCCAATCGTCGACGCGTTCAACTCGCCGATTTCGGGCATCGATAAGCTGTCCGGTTTCGAAAAGGATCCGAGCCTGCGTGGCGTGATCGATCGCATTATCGACTTGACGCCGCCCTTGCCGCTGCCGCTTCACTACGCGCCGCGTCTTGCGCTCGCTCAGGCACTGATGACCGAGGCGTCGACCGCCATGATCGGCATGCAGATGTTCACGCAGGCGAATCAGGAGATGGCCAGCCGGATGGCAGCCGGTGAGATTGTCAAGAAGCTCGACCCCATCGACTGGTCCTTCCTGGACGCGATGGAGTACATCCTCAACCTGCCCGACGAAATTGCCAAACTCAAGAGCGAAGGCGCAATTCCCCTCGGACATATTTATGACCTGCTCGGTACGCCTCGACTGGTCTCCTTCCTGTCCGACGACAAGACCTCGATCAATACCGAGGCCTATGAACAGGGGCTGACGATTGATGATCCGGCCGAGCTGGCTGAACTTGCGGTCGGTGCGGTCAATGGCCTGTTGAGTGAGGTGGGCCTGGAGGTCGAGGTCGTCAAGAAGAAGTCTTCCGGGCTCAAGACCACCCAGCGCTCGGGCTTCCAGTTCCTGCCCTATGTGCTGGACATTGGCAACTGGGCAAAGATTCTCACCGGGGGTGACGCAACGCTCTTCACGTACGAGGTGCCCAAGCTCGAGTTCACGGCGTCATTCGATACTCCCCTGGCCGCGGTCTCGCTCTACGGTTTGATTGGCGCCCAGGTCTCGGCCTATGGCAGTGCGATGGCCACCATCGACCTGTCTTTCGGCTATGACACTTACGGGGTACGCAAAGCCTTCGAAACCGGTAATCCGTTGGCGGCCCTCGACGGTTTTTATGTGAATGATTTCTCGATGCCGACCTTCCGGGATGGCAAGATCGTTCAGGGCACAGGGGGGCTGGAAAAGCCCGAGCTGATTGTTGATATCGAGATCGGTCTGAAGGGGGCCGTGACGGGCTTGTTCGGCGGGTTCGAGGCCGGTGTCGGGGGCGAAATCGAGGTCAAGGCGGCGTTCGATCTGAACGATGCCAAGACGGCCACGTTGACCCGCGACGCCGATGGGGTCGTCACCAGTGCGGCCTTTGCGGGCGACGGTAAGGTCCGTCCGAGTGAGTTGCTCACGATGTTGCGCTTCTCGGGTGCGGGCCAGATTTCGGCGAAGGGCGTCTTTGCCGGCAGTCCCTACGGGGGGTCGGTCTCCTATCCGGGTCTGGGACCACTCAACCTCTTCGACATCACGGTCACGTCGAATATCAATGCCTTCGCTTTTGTGAAGGCTCTGGTGGTGGATGTCCGCGTCACACTCGCGCGACTCGACTTGCCCACCCTCGAGATCAAGGCGCCGACCATCCAGTCGCGTCTGGGTGAGGTCAACAACGGCGTGCTGACGATCTTTGCGGGGACGCGCGCGGCCGACCGCCTGTATTTCGATACCGCAGACAGCGCCGAGCGCTTTACGCTCAGTGGCCGCAACGGCCAGGTGCAGGTGGCCTATGGTGGGGCCTACCACGTGTTCGAGGGCGTCCACACGATCGTGGCTGACATGGGCGAAGGCAACGACGTGTTCGATGCCTCAGCGCTTTATGGCGACTTCACCTTCGATGTCGATGGCGGCAAGGGGAACGATCAGATCCTGCTGGGTCAGGGGGGTGGTACGGTCACCGATCTGGTGGGCAACAACCTCGTCGACGCGAGCCGCGCCACGCGCGTCTTCACGATTGCAACCGGTGTGGGTGATGACACCCTCAAGGGTGGCGCTGGTGATGACGTGCTCTACGCCGGTGCGGGTACGAACCTGGTCTCGGGGGGTGCGGGTGCGGACTGGATGTACGCGATCGAGGGCGTGAACCGCCTGTCGGGGGACACCGGTCTGGATCATTACGTTTTCGTGGGGGCGGTGGGTGCAAGCCGAATCAGCGGCGAGAAGGGCGACGAGGCTTCTGATCTCGACTTCTCGGGCCGTATTCCGGCCTCGCTCCTGGCCTTGACCGGGCCCGTGCCGGGCTTACCCACCGTGTCGATCCCTGCGACCTTTACCGCGATTCAGCCGATCGCTGACAAAGCTCAAGGGGCCGATCTGCTCTTCTACGGCACGCCCTTCGGTGGCCCGGTCGATCGTGATCTCACAGTGACCCTGCGGGTCGATCAGGGCAACCTGATGGCGAGTTCGCGCGATGGCGTTTCGGTCATGGGCAGTGGCAATGAACTGAAATTTACGGGCCGTCTGGACCGGCTCAATGCCTACTTCACGACAGCGGGACGGGTCCGCTTCGAGCTCTCCAGTCCCGAGCCCCAGGCGACGCTCACGGTCGAAATCAATGCTGGTGCGGTCTCCAATGTCGCTCGGAGCACCATCCAGGCGGGCGCGGCCAGCGCGGACGCACGCAACTGGAAGGCGATTGCCGCGTCGGCGAACCGCGTGGTGGCCGTGGCGCAGTCGAATGGCGTCGCCGGCGGGCTCTACCTGTCCGATGACCAGGGACTCAGCTGGACACTCAGCACGGCACCCACCAGCCTGGCATACAGCGCGGTCACGATTTCGCCGGAGGGCGAGACGATCGTCGCGAGCGTCGATGGGGGCGGACTGGTGCGCTCGGACGATGGCGGCGAGACCTGGACGATCAGCCAGCCCATCGTATTCCAGGGGACGCCGATCGCCGGTGGAACGGCGACTGTGCATGTGTACGACGGCATCGGTGGCCTCAAAGTGTCCGACCTGCGGGCGGCGACCAGCCAGTACCCGTTCAACGCCAATGCAGTCACGGCCACCTCGGGGGGGCTCGATTATTCAGCCGGCCGCGACAACTACGGCGCGCGGCTCTCGGGCTGGCTTGCGCCGCCCGAATCGGGTCGCTTCAACCTCTGGATCGTGGCGGACGATTCGGCCGAGTTGTGGGTCGACATGAGCGGGGACGGTAGCGGAACACTGCAGCGGGTGGCCTGGATCGATTCGGCGGTGGGGCGCAATAACTGGACGCGCTTTGGCACGCAGAAGAGTGCGGCGCTCGATTTCGAGGCAGGCAAGCTCTACCGCTTCGAAGTCGTGATGAAGGAAGGCGGCGGCGGCGACTACGTGCAGGTGGGTCAGTCGCGCGTGGGCTCCAATAACGTACAGGTCGTCCCGGCCTCCTGGCTGATCGCGGGTGCGCTCGCCGACACAATGACTGTGACGCTTTCTGTGCCGCAGGGTCAGGGCGGCGTGATCGAGGCGAGCGCAGCCTCAGGCATCACACTGGGCGGCAGTGAAACGGCGCGGACGCTCACGGGCAGCTTGCCGGCGCTCCATCGGTACCTGAGCACGGCGGGCAATCTGCGCTACACCGGGGGGGCGAGCACCCTGGACGTTCGCGTTCAGGCGGCCGGCACCCCGGCCGTGGTGCCGCAGACGCTCAGCAATTCGGTAACGATGGAGGTCTGGCGCAATATCGGCGGAACGGGGCTGTCGAACCTGAAGAATTCGTCTGCCTATCCGGGCTCGCCCAACGAGGTCTCGGTGCGAAACAGCGGCCTCGATCTGAGCGCGGGCGGCGACAACTACGGCGCCAAAGTGTCGGGTTGGCTGGCTCCCAGCCAGTCGGGCAACTACACCTTCTGGATTGCCGCAGATGACTCGGCCGAGCTCTGGGTCGACCTCTCCGGCGATGGCACGGGCGAGTTGCAACGTCTGGCCTCGATCGATTCAGCGGTGGGCAAGAACAACTGGACGCGATTTGCCTCACAGAAGAGCGTGATGCTCACGCTTGATTCAAGCAAGCGCTACCGCTTCGAAGTCCTGATGAAAGAGGGCGGTGGCGGTGACTTCGTGCAGGTGGGCTACACGCGCGACGCCGCGACGGCGGTGCAGATCGTGCCGGCCAGCTGGCTCTCTGCGCGCACCATCGCCCAGCAGCCGGCGCTCGATCAGACCTACAGCCTACGCCTGGGCGACCAATATCGCGGTGTTGCACTGACCGCAGACGGTCAGGTGCTGGCGCTCGATACCGCTTCGCGCGAGCGTTACTTCACTGCCTCGAGCGATCAGGGTGAACGCGCCACAACGGGCACGGTGACCCTGCTGGGCGAGAGCGGCGACTGGGTGCGCGATGCATCGGCGACGCTTGCGAACGTCAGCTGGACGGCGCTTGCGGGCAATGATGCCGGGACGCGTTTTGTTGCCGCGGCCGGAAGTGCGGCGCAGGGCGCCCTGGGCAGCCGTATTTATCTCGGAACGCAGACCGAGCAAGGTGGGTTGGTCTGGGCCGATGTCACCCGTAATTTGCCGAGCTCAGCCAATTGGGTGTCGGTGGATACCGATGAAGCCGGCAGCCGGGTCGTGGCCGTCGCACGCGGCGGCTCGGTCTGGATGGCCGACACCACGGGCGGGGATAACTGGCAATGGCGGGAGGTCCGTTCGGCGCGGGCTGATTACAGCGATGTTGCGATTTCGGCCGATGGCCAGACCATTGCGGTGGTTGCAGACGGCGCGGGACGTGGCCTCTGGGTCAGCAACGACGCCGGGGCCAGCTGGCGGACCTTCGATGGGGCCAGTGTGCCATCGAACGCATCGTGGGCGACGGTGGAGCTCGACCCTGAAGGGCGCAGCGTCTATGCCGGGCTGGCCTCGGGACGCCTCTATGCCCTGCCTCTGTCCGCCACCACGGCCGCACCGGGCGTGCTGTTGCCGCAAGGGCTTTCGGCGATGGGCGGCGAGAGCCGTGATCTGGTATTTGACCGAAATGCGATCTCGGACGCTGACTCAACGCGCCTCACGGTCACACTGAGGCCAGAAGTGGGCGTGATCGATGCAAGCCTCAACGCCAATGTGGTGTTGGCGCCTTCGAGTTTGCTGCTGACCGGTGCGACCTATGGCAACGACAAGGGGAATGCTGACTTTGTCGGCAACGCGCTGGCGTCGCCGCCCTCAGGCGGAATGGGATTGCGCACGAGCGGCGTAGTCGATCTGGGCAATGCGCCAATCGACAACAACGGTCAGGCGCGACAGGTGCTCGCCGGCTACTTCGTACCTGAGCAGACCGGTGACTATCGATTCGATCTGAACGCCAACGATCAGGCGGCCTTCTACTTTGACCCCACCGGCTCAGGTTCGGCGGACCCGGCGCGGATGCAGCGTCTGGTGATCGATACCGAGTCGGGATCAGGCAGCACGCGTTCGAACGCCTTCCGCCTCGTGGCCGGGCAGGCCTACTACTTCGAGTTGCGCCACTACGAGCAGAAGAACATCACCCGCGAGGGCTTCTTCGGGATTGGAACCCAGTACGACACGACCAGCTTCGCGCGACTGAGCTATCTGTTCGACGACGACAGTACCTTGCGACAGATCGACATGAGTCGCGTTCTGCCCGCATCCACGCCTGATCAGATGACCGTCACGGTCTCGGTACCGCAGGGCGCGACTGGCGATGTGGACGGTCGAGCCGTCGAGGGCCGGATCACCGTCGGTGGGACGGCGCGGGCGAGGACCTTCACCGGCAGCCTGACCGATCTGCAGACCTACTTCACTGCATCGGGCAATGTTCGCTATGTGGGCGATGCCGAATCCCTGCAGATCAGCGTTTCGGCGGCGAATCAGTCCGGCAGGCTCTCCGCCTCGTCGCTCCAGCGTAGCTTCAGCCTGCCCCGTGTGGCGGTCACCTACGACACCGACAACGATGCCCTGGTACTCGCTGGAACGGCCAGCAGCATCAACCAGTATCTGTCCACAGAGGGCAACCTCAGTTACACGGCGCCCATCGACGCCTCGGGTCAGGCGGCCATCTCGATACAAATCGGCGACGGTCGCAACCTCGTCAGCGAAACGCTTGGCGTGGCCATCGCCCGGCCGGTCTCAATCTCGGCGATCTACAACGGCCAGGGCCTGGAGTTGTCTGACCCGGTCGGCTCAACGATGCGCATGTCGCGCTTCACGCTCGACAACATCCGTCTGGGCGATCAGGCCGACGAGTTCACGGTGACCCGCCTGGGCGCTACGCCCGCCACGCTCAATGCGTCGGGCGGTGCAGACCGCATCTTTGTCAGCCTGGGCAATACGGTTTCGACCGATGGGACGGCCCGGTCGCTGGTGCTTGCGGATCAGCAGGATCTCGAAGGGCGCTCGATGCTGGCCGATGATTCACTGACCTTGTCCTTGAAGAAGCAGCCCGCCAAATCAAACGGCGTCGGCACCCTGGTCCAGCTCGGACAATCTCGGGCCGCGACGGATGATCTGCCCGCGCAGATCCGGATGCTCTCGGGTGTGGAGGAGGTCCGCTGGGACGAGACCCTGGGCATGCTGATCATTCAGGGCGATGTCATCCGCCTTGCGGGCTTTGGCGATGGCGCCGGCGGGACGCTGCCCATCGATCTCGGTTCGGGCAAGGTCCGGATCGTTGCCCAACGATTGAGCATCGAGTCCGATCTGATTGCAGGGGATCTGATTCTGGATGTGTCCGAGCGCTTGACGCTCGAGGGGACCCTCACCCGGTCGGGCGGGTCGCCCGCACCGTTTGTGCTCGCTCAGATCATTCCGGCCGATCGTACGCCGCAGATCGTGAGTGCGAAGCCGCTGCAGGGTTCGCTCTCGGCCGAAGAGCTCGCAGCGCTCGCCGCGGCCAACCCCGGCACGGGCTTGCAGCTGAAGCCGGCCGATCCCGATGCGCCGATTTCGATTGGTGCGGCGCCGGCAGGCAGTGGCGGGGTCGGGCTTGATCCCTCAGGCGTTGCGGCCATTCCAGTGCTGGTCGTCGGATCGACCGGGGGCTCCAACCCTGTGGCCTTGTCGGGCGGCGGAGCGGGTCTCTCGATGTCGACGGCGCTGGTCATTCAGGCACAGGGCGACGGCGGCAAGGTGCGCGTGGGCGGCAAGATCTCCGGCACCAAGACCGAGGTGCAGGGCTCGGGCAACACCACCGAGTTTGCCGATGGCACCGAACTCGAGATGACCGAGGGCCTCTTTATCAACGATGCGCTGCGCATCTTTGGTGACGTCACACTCACCGCGGGTCAGCAGTTCCCCGGCCAGCCGCTGGGCGCGCAGGTTTATGCGGTCGAACTGTCCGGCAACTTCGCAGTGGGTCATACCGTCAGTCTCTCGGGCTTTGCTTCGGCGCCCGTTTCCTACACGGTCCTGGCGTCCGATCTGAAGGACGATCAAGACGCGGATCGGCCCAGTGCCGACGCGCTGGCCCGGATTGCTTCAGGTCTTCGCGAGGCGGCCCGTCAGGCCGTCGGCAGCAAGGCATCGGTGAACGGCTCGGGCGCGACCGTCCGCTTCGTTGGCCTCGCCGGTGGTGACGAGGGCGCGTTCTCGGTGGCCGCCACCACGACGGGCGGCGTCGCGACGGTGACCGCGCCTGATCTGACGGTCACGGGCCGCATCAACGGGGGCGAGAGCCTCGACGACAGCTTGACCCTGCGTGCCTATGGCGGCGACATCACGCTGCAAGGCGAGGTGGGCGCGGGCATCGGCAGCTTCGTGATCGATGGCTTCGGGCAGGGTTACGCGACCGAGCAAGGCCGCGGGACGGTCTCGGTTGCGCTCGACAACGCCGATGCGCGCGTGCTGCGGGTGAGCCTCGGTGGCAGCTTCGTTGCGGGTGACCAGATCAATTTGAATGGTCTGGCCACTCAGCCTGTCCGCTACACCGTGACGGCCAAGGATCTCAGCGTCAATGGCGATGGGACGGGCGGAGAGGCCACGCCCGAACAGGCGATTGTCCGGATCGCAGGCAAGCTGGCGCAGGCCCTTTCCGCGGCTGAGGGCATGAGCTTTGCGTCGGTCGTCGCAGGCGAGTCGGGTGTCGTGCTGACGGCGGCCGCCGATCTCGCAGTCAATCCGGCGAGCGCGTCCATGGGTCTGATTTACCGGGGGGTTGAGCTGTTGACCCCCACGGGCGAGACGAACCGGGGCAAGGGTGCAACCGCCACCTTTATCGTGACGGGGGGCGTGGTCAGCTCGGTCGAGCTCGAATCACTGGGCGGGGGCTTCCGGGTCGGTGAAAAACTGACCGCAGCGCGCTCGGCCCTGGGGGACACGACGGGCTCGGGTCAGGGCTTCCAGCTGCGCGTGACCGAGGTTGTACAGCTCGAGTCGATCGATATCCAGGATGCGGTCGATGTCAGCTTCCAGGACCGGGTCTATCTCGATGGCGATCTGCATATCAAGGCGAGCGGCACGGTCATCTTTGCTGATGAACTGGTGCTCGAGGATGTCAATGCGCGCATCGTGATCGAGGGCGCGACCGAAGTGCAGTTCAACGGCGGCATCCGGCTGGCGGGCGTTGCAGCAGATGGCGAGGCACCCCTGGTCATCACCCCCGCAACGGGTGATTCGGTCAGTATCGTATTTGGCAATAGTGTCCTCGCGGGTGACGGCAACAGCTTCCGCCTGTCGGGGGTTCAGTCCTTCAGCGCGCAGACCGTGCTCGATGCGACCAGCGGACAAGTCGTGTTGGGTGATGTGGCGATCGTCGGCGCCAGCGGCCGCGATCTGACGATGGAGGCGGCACTGGGCCGCACTTCGGCCCAGTTGCGTGCCCAGCAGATCAGCCTGACGGCGAACGACGACCTGGTACTGGATTCGGCGCTGAACGGCAGCGCCTTGACCCTCGTTGCGGCGGGCTCGGTCAAGCAGACCGGCACGCTGACCGCTCGGACCGGTGATCTCAGCATGACGGCCGGGCAGGGCGATCTGGTCTCGACCGGCGCCCTGAATGTGGCCGGCGAGACTCGCCTGACGGTTCAGCAGGCGGGAGCCCATGTCCGTGCGGACAATGCATCCAATACGCTGTCCGGGATTCTTTCGGTCCAGGCGGCGGGCGGCCTCGGCAATCTGTCGGTGGCAGACAGCACGGCGCTGAACCTCAACCTGCCGGCAGTCGGGGGCAACCTGAACGTCTACAGCGGCGGGGTCTTCACGTCTGCTCAGCCGCTTCGCGTGACCGGTCAAACCACGATCACCACGCCGGGACAGGCGCTGATTCTCGTTGACTCGGACAACCAGTTTGGCGGTACGGTGTCGCTGACTGCGGGCGCGACCGAGCTTCGCTATGCGCAAGCGTTGTCGCTGGTACTGAACACATCGGGTGATACGACCGTGGTGGCGGGTGGCGCGCTGACGGTCTCAGGCACGACGGCGGGCGTCTCGACCGACCTCGCGATCCAGGCGGGTGCCGGTGTCGCGTTCGGCGCGACGACGCTTGCGGGCGGGCTGGCGGTGACCGCTTCAGAGCGTGTGACGCAGTCGGGCGCGCTCAAGGTGGCCGGCACGAGCGCGATCACAGCGGCGGGCCAGGCGGTGACGCTGGCGGATTCGGCGAACGACTTTGGTGGTGTCCTGACGGTCAGCGCCGCCAGCGCCCAGATCCGTGATGTCAATGCGTTGACCTTGACGGCGACGACGACGGGCGACCTGAGCGTGACGACGGGCGGTGCGCTGACGCAGTCGGGGGTCTTGACGGTCGGGGGCGCAACGACGATCACGGCGACGGGACAGGCAGTCACGCTGATGGACGCGGCGAACGACTTCGGTGGTGTGCTGTCGGTGAATGCGGGCAGCGCGCAGATTCGTGATGCCAATACGCTGACGATCTCCGGTCAGACCACGGGTGACCTAAGCGTGACGACGGGCGGTGCGCTGGCGCAGTCGGGGGTCTTGACGGTCGGAGGCGCAACGACGATCACGGCGACGGGTCAGGTGGTGACGCTGACGGATGCGGCGAACGACTTCGGTGGTGTGCTGTCGGTGAATGCGGGCAGCGCGCAGATTCGTGATGCCAATTCAATACAATTGGCATTGACAACGACCGAGCAAGCGACTGTTCAGGCCGGATCGGTGCTGACCGCGACGCTCAATGCATCGGGTCTGGCCCGCCTTGTTGCGGGCGGCGCGCTGTCGGTCTCCGGCACGATGACGGGCGCAGACAGTGGCTTGACGCTCGAGACCGGCGCGGGGCTCGATATCGGGGCCACGACGCTTTCGGGCGGGTTGACGGTCACGGCGGCTGAGGGGCTGACCCAGTCGGGCGCGCTGACCGTCGCGGGTACGACGACCATCACGGCGACGGGTCAGGTGGTGACGCTGACGGATGCGGCGAACGACTTCGGTGGTGTGCTGTCGGTGAATGCGGGCAGCGCGCAGATTCGTGATGCCAATGCGCTGACGATTACCGGCCAGACCGCGGGTGACCTGAGCGTGACGACGGGCGCTGCGCTGACGCTGGCGGCCACCGGCGCGGCCAATCTGACGGTGACGGCTGCGGATCGTGTGACCCAGTCGGGCGCGCTGACCGTCGCGGGTGCGACGACGATCACGGCGACGGGTCAGGCGGTGACGCTGGCCGATGCGGCAAACGACTTCGGTGGTGTGCTGTCGGTGAATGCGGGCAGCGCGCAGATTCGTGATGCCAACGCGCTGACAATTACCGGCCAGACCACGGGTGACCTGAGCGTGACGACGGGCGGTGCGTTGAGCCAGTCAGGCGCCTTGACGGTTGCGGGCACCGCGACGATTACGGCGGTGGGCCAGGCGGTGACGCTGACCGATGCGGCCAACGACTTCGGCGGCGTACTGTCGGTCAGCGCTGAGACGGTCCAGATCCGGGAGGCCAATGCTCTGGTGCTCTCGGCCAACGTTACGGGTGACCTGAGTCTGACAGTGGGCGGTGCGCTGACCCAGTCGGGCTCGCTGACGATTTCGGGTGCCACGACAATCACAGCGACGGGCCAGTCGGTGATGCTTGATGACCGGGCGAACGACTTTGTCGGTGGATTGACGGTCAGTGCAGACGCAGCCCACATCCGCGATGCCAACGCACTTCAGTTGTCATTGACAACGACCGGTCAGGCGAATGTTCAGGCCGGATCGGCGCTGACCGCGACGCTCAACGCATCGGGCTCGACCCGTCTCGCAGCGGGCGGCGCGCTGTTGGTCTCCGGCACGATGACGGGCGCAGACAGTGGCTTGACGCTCGAGGCCGGCGCAGGGCTCGATATCGGGGCTACGACACTTGCGGGCGGGTTGACGGTCACCGCGGCGGAGGGGCTGATCCAGTCGGGCGCACTGGTGGTTACCGGCGCCACGACAATTACGGCGACCGGCCAGGCCGTCACGCTGACCCACGCGGCGAACGACTTCGGTGGCGTGTTGGCCGTCCATGCCGGTTCGGCGCAGCTTCAGGATGCCAATGCACTGACGGTTGCGGGCGAGGTCGCAGGTGGCCTGGGCCTGACGGTGGGCGGCGCACTGACCCAGTCCGGCGGGATCAAGGTGGGCGGCGCGACAACCATCACGGCGACGGGCCAGGCGGTGACGCTGGCCGATGCGGCAAACGACTTCGGTGGTGTGCTGTCGGTGAATGCGGGCAGCGCGCAGATTCGCGATGCCAACGCGCTGACGATTACCGGTCAGACCGCGGGTGACCTGAGCGTGACGACGGGCGGTGCGCTGACGCTGGCGGCCACCGGCGCGGCCAATCTGACGGTGACGGCTGCGGATCGTGTGAGCCAGTCGGGCGCGCTGACGGTCGCGGGTACGACGACGATCACGGCGACGGGTCAGGCGGTGACGCTGACGGATGCGGCGAACGACTTCGGTGGTGTGCTGTCGGTGAATGCGGGCAGCGCGCAGATTCGCGATGCCAACGCGCTGACGATTACCGGTCAGACCGCGGGTGACCTGAGCCTGACCACGGGCGGTGCGTTGACCCAGTCGGGCGCGCTGACCGTCGCGGGTACGACGACGATCGCCGCGGCCGGCCAGGCGGTGACCCTCGACAATGCGGTCAATGACTTCGCGGGGGTGTTGTCGGTCAATGCCGAGACGGTCCAGATCCGGGATGCCAATGCACTGGTTCTCTCGGCCAACACCACTGGAGATCTGAGCCTGACGGCGGGCGGTGCCCTGACCCAGTCGGGTGCCTTCAAGGTGTCGGGCACGACAACGATCATGGCGGTGGGCCAGTCGGTCACACTGACAGAGACGGGCAATCAGTTCCTGCGCTCCGTCACCCTCGATTCAGCCGATGCGAGCCTCCAGGCGCAGGGCGATCTGACGCTCCGTGCCCGCTCGACCGGTTCAGTCGCCCTCGGGGCGACGGGCGCCTTGACCGCGACGGTCGAAGCGGAATCCGATTCCAGCCTGACTGCGGGCACCACGCTGAACATTTCGAGTGCCCGGGTGGTCGGGGCCCAGTCGAATCTGAGCCTCAGTTCGGGGGGCGCGATCGACCTCGGGACAGTCGCGGTGGGGGGTGCGCTCACGCTGGCCGCCCGGGGGGCGCTGCTGCAGCAGGCGACGGCAAGCCTTGAAGTCTCGGGATTGACGAAGATCGATGTTTCTGACAACGAAGTTCGTCTGACCGCAACCAGCAACCGGTTCGATGCGCCGGTGACGATCCGGGCCGGTCAGCTCGATTTGTCGACCGCAGCCGATATTGCGCTCGAGCTCGACCTGTCGGGCCGCGCGGTGCTTGACTTCGGGGCTGATGCCCGACTGGGAGGGACGCTACGCGCTCAGCACGGTCTGGGCTCGTCCCTGACGGCCGTCTCGACCGGCGATGTGTGGCTGAGCACCCTGTCCGTGACGGGTGACCTTGACCTGGAGGTGGCGGGTTCAGTCAAGCAGATGGCCGCCCGGTCGCTGACCGTACAGGGCGAGACCCGAGTCGAAGTCGGTTCGGGGAGTCTCGCGCTTGCTCAGCTGGGCAATGACTTCCAGGGGCGGGTCAGTGTCTATGCCGGTTCAGGCGCCGCCGATGTGGCCGTATCGGACGCGAACGACCTGACGATCAAGCTCGTGGCTGAAGGCGACGTCGATCTTCAAGCCGGGGGCGCGCTGAGCCTCAGCGATGTCTGGCTGAAGGGCCAGGCGAGCGACCTGAACGTCATCGATTCGGCTTCAGTCGTAGTGGGCCAGGTGATTGTCGAGGGTGATCTCAGCCTGGTTTCGGGCGGCGCGATCACGCAGTCGGGGATCGATCCCGTGCTTGAGATCGGCGGTCGGACCCATCTGACGTCTACCGATGCGGCTGTGACGCTGGATCGAACGGGGAACCGCTTTGGTGGACGGGTCACCGTCGATGCGCTGGGTGCGACGCTCCGTTCGGACAGTACGCTCGACCTGGTGCTCGAGACCCGTGCGGACACGGCGGTGACGGCCTCGGGTGCGCTCACCGTCAAGGGTTCCATCGGTCAAGTGGGCGCTCTGCCCAGCGCCGATCTACGGATCGAGACCCTGAATGCCGCCGGTCTGATTGTCGAGGATCTCATCGTTTCAGGAGACCTCGAACTCATCGCGTCCGGCGCAACCCGGATCGGCCCGGTCGACATCGCGGGCTCGCTCGCGCTCGAGAGCCAGGGTGAGTTGACCCAACGGGGCCTCATACGCGTCGGGGGCGACAGCACGATCGAGGCGGCACAGCCCATCACCTTGAGTGCGTTCGAGACCCGGGTGATGACCGATCTCGTGGTGACCGGCGACCATCTGGTCGTGGATGGAGCGGTCCGTCTGCAGGCCGGCGATCAGGCGAGTGTGACCGGCGCGTCGATCCGGATCGACTCGGTGATCCGTGGGGGGGCGGGGGCCTTTGATGCGCTGACCTTGGCCGCGATCGGTGGCGATATCGTGTTTGAACGTGCGATCAGCGCCGAGGCCGTCGAAGCCATTGAGACCTTGACCATCGCCGATGCCCGGAACGTGTACTTCGATCAGGCGCTTGCGCTGGATGGCGATCTTGTGATCCACGCCAGCGGCCACGTTGTGTTCCGCGAATCCGTACGCCTGGGCGCGGATGGCCGATTGCGCATCGAGGGTGCGGAGAGCGTCGAGTTCCTCGGGGGTGTCGAACTCGATCAGCGCGACCAGTCCGAGGCGATCCGGATCATTTCGTCTGCGGATCAGCCGACCGCGCTGGTGTTTGCACAGGGTGTGTTGTCCCAGACGACGGATGCGCTGGCGATTGAGGGCCTCGGCACGCTGTCGATCGACACGCGGATGGCCGAGAGCCGTCTGAGGATGGCCCGCTTCGATCTGACGGGCTGGCAAGGCGCCGATCTGGTGGTCGGTGGGGCAGGGTCCGAGGTCACGATCGATGCATCGCAGATTGTGATGAGTAGTCTCGATGACCTGAGCCTTGCGGTTTCACTGGTCGCTCAGACGCTCGATCTGTCGTCGAGTGCGGGGACGCTGATCCAGCGCGCGGGCTCGACGGTCTCCGTCACCGGCGAAAGCCGATTGCAGTCGCGTCAGACCACCTTCGGATCGGCTCTGAATCTGTTTGGTGCTCGGGTCTCGCTCGCGGGCGGGGGGGCGGAACTGGCGACGTCCAGTGCGCTGGAGCTCGCCTTGAACAACTCGGGCGATGTCACGGTGACGGCTCCGGCTGCGGTCAAGCTCTCGGGCACGGTGGCCGGCGCGGGCCATGATCTGGTGGTCGGACGGGCGAGCTCGCTTGAATTCGGCTCGCTCGGCGTGGACGGTCGACTGGATGTGCAGTCGCTGGGCGATCTGACTCAGCAGGACCATGCGGCCTTGACGATCCTCGGCGAGACCTCGCTTCGATCGTTGAACGGCGATATTCGTCTTGTTGCTGAAGACAACCAGTTCAATGGACGACTGGTTGCCGAAGCCGGCGCGCTCGAGGTTGTGACCGCCTCTGCCCTGGATCTCGATCTGACCGTCTCGGGCGATGCCTCGGTTCGGGCGGGCGGTGCGCTTCGCGTGTCGGGCCAGGTGCTGGGCGAGGATCGCTCGCTGGTGTTGTCGACCGGGACGGGTTCGGCCATCACGCTGGGTGCTGCGACCCGAGATCTGATCGTTTCGGGTGCTCTGCGGATCGACTCCGGCGGCGCTCTGGCAATGGGCCGGACTCAGGTGGGTGGGGATCTCAAGGTCGCTGCCGAGGGTGCAGTGACTCAGACCGGCCGTCTGTCGGTTGGGGGCGAGACCGATCTCGCGGCCCTCGCGCAATCAGTGACCCTCAACGATCCAGCGAATGAGTTCGCAGGGACCTTGAGCGTGGCCGGAGGCGCCGTACAGATTCGGGCTGAAAAGGCGCTGGAGCTGGTCCTCGATGGGACGGGCGACGCGCAGATTCAGGTGGGTGGGACCCTGACCGTGTCGGGGGCCGTGAAGGGAGCGGGCAGTGACCTGACCCTTGACGCGGCCGATTCGATCGTCTTCGGTTCGACCACCGTGGAGGGGGCGCTCGGGATCACGACGGGTGGTGCGGTTGCTCAGGCCGGTGCCTTGGCCGTGTCGGGGGCCAGCACGATCGATGCACCGAATCAATCGGTGACCCTCAGTCATGCGGCCAACGATTTTGTCGGGACGCTGACGGTCAACGCGGTGTCCGCCCAGATCCGGGACGCCAACGCGCTGGTCGTCTCGCTGACGACCAGCGGCGAGGTGAAGGTCGAGGCCGCGGCGGGCTTGGCGATTGCGCTCGACACGGCAGGTGAGGCGACCCTCACCGCGGGCGGTCCCGTCACCCAGGCCGGAGCGGTTCGTGTGGCCGGGGCGACCTCGATCATGGCCGTGGGCCAGGCGGTGACGCTCGATGGCGACACCAATGACTTTGGCGGCACCCTGACCGTGCGTGCCGGCGCGACGCAGATTCGCGATGCCAACGCCCTTGCGATCGGGATCGAGACGACGGCCGACACCTTGATCCAGAGTGGTGGGTCCTTGTCGATCAGTGGCCGGACCGAGGGGCAGGGCAGCCATCTTGAAATCAATGCAGGCGGGGATGTGAGCCTGCGGGTTGCAAGTGATGGTTCGATTGCGCTTCGTTCCGGCGGGTCGGTCACGGGGGGATCAGACGATCAGGTCAGCCTGGCTGCGACCGGCCGGATCGACCTCCAGGCATCGAAGGGCATGGGCTCCGATACCGCCGCCCTGATCGTGCGCAGTGCCGCGCTGGCGGCGCAGACCGATCTCGGTGGGATCTACATCGATTCCGATGAATCGGTGTTGATCGATGGCGATCTGGCCGTCGGGGAGGGGGGTGGCGCAATCCGGGTGAGCACCCAGGGAGACTTCCGTATGGCGTCCACTGCGCAGATCCGGGCGGCCGCGGGCCCGGTCAGCCTGAGTGCCGAGGGGTCGGTGGGCCTGGCCCGCGTGAGTGCCGGGCGCTCGGAAGGTATTTCGATTCAGGCCGGGGGCGCAATCCTGAGTGAACTCGGCGCCGTGTCCGAGCGGCCAGGGGTCAACATTCAGACCGACGGGCCCGTGACGCTTGGCGCCCGCGTTGGGATCGGCGGATTTGGTGATGCCGTCCTTGTGATCGATGCTGAGTCTGTGGAAGCACTCAACGAAAGTGAAGGCCACGTGGTGATTTCGGGGCTGCGCGGCCTGGTGCCGGGCAGTCAGGGCATCCAGAACCAGTCACCCAAGGGCTGGGTGGCCTTGCTGTCCGAGACGGGTCGGATCGAGTCGGGGCGGGTACAGGCCGCGAGCGGACGCATCCTGACGATGACCGGGCAGGTCACCGTGACCGAGCGCGAAGCCAATTCCTTCGTGGCGCTTTTCAGCAATCCCGAGATCGTACCGTCGACGCCGTCCGGATTCGCGGCCTCACCCGCGTCCACGCCCTCGTCCACCTTGGCTGCAAGCGCCCTGTCTCAGCAGACCGGCGATCTGCTGGGTTCGGGCATGAGCTCATTGTCCGGCGGGCTGATCGTCAATACCGGCCGCGTCTCGGTTTCGCAGATCATGAACATCCGAGCGGCCGAGACGCCGGCCACGGTCAGCGAGTTGTCGAGCCGGGTGACGGCTTCGTCGGGCGGGACGGGTGTTTCCGAGGCCACACGGAGTGTGTCCGCGACGCCGTCGGCCGCCGAGAGCCTGGCCGCACCCGTTCAATCGGGTGCCTCGCGCGCCCCGTCCACTCCGGCGCCTGTGGCACCCACAGCGCCTCCCGCTATGGTGGCACCGGCGGGCACCGAGGGTGGGGCGACCCCTGCAGCGGGCGAGCGCGCACCGGAGGCGTCGCCTGCCGGGAATGCAGGTGAGCCCGCGGCACCCAGAGAGGGCGGGGGTCAACCCGCCGGCGCGACGACGCCCGCGTCCGGGACCGATGCGCCGGCCGGCAACGACGACCGTTCAGAGGGAACGCTTCCGCTTGCTTCGGCGGGATTCAAGCTGCGTCTGGCATCTGCCTATCAGGGATGGGCCACGCGTCTGGCAAAATTCTTTGATCGGTCGGAAGCCCCCGACATAGAACCCCCGCAACAGGCTCAGATGACGGACGCAGCAGCCCTCCAGCCTCACCCGACCGCCCAGGCGGCAGTCCCCCCTCCGCATGAGCGACCGCCCGAAGCATGATGGACGCTCGAGCGAGCCTTCGAGGGGCCACGCAGGCTCGAAGCCCCTCCAGCCGGCTGGCCTCGCTGGTCGACTTTGACGGCGACGAGGCGGCGTTTCGGGCCGCCTGGCTGGAGGCGCTGGGCGAGTGCTTTGGGGCGCGGCGGGTGCTGCTCCTCCAACTCGCGGCCGATCGGCCCTGGCAGGCGCTTGCGCAATGGCCTGCCGATGCGGCCGACGCGCCCGACGATGGCAGACGGGCCTTCGATCTCGCGACGCAGGCGCTCGACGGCGAAGCCGTCTGCCAGACCACCCCGACGCGTGCGCTGGCGGCCACGTTGGATGCCGAGTCCACCGAGGGTGGCCCGGCCGTGTGGGCGCTTGTCATTCTCACTGCCGAGACGCGCAGCGCCGACCCTGCCGAGACCCGGCAGTCGCTTGCGCTTCTGAAGCTCGCCGTCGCACTGCCCCGGCTGCGCAGCCCGCTTGGATCGATCGGCACGGATTCATCGGCTGCATTGACGCCGACGGCGGCCCGGTCGACGATCGATCCCGCCCAGGCGGTGGAACGGCTCTACGATGTGCTGCGCACTTCGATCCAGCTTGCGGCCGAACCCCGTTTCCTGAAGGCCGTGTTCGGGCTCTGTAACCAGCTCGCCGTTCGCTTTGCCTGCGAGCGGGTGTGTCTGGGCTGGGTGGACGGTGCGTATGTCCGTCTGGTTGCGGTCAGCCACGTTGAGAAATTCGACCCGCGTGCGAACGCCGCCCGTGACCTCGAGACGGCGATGGAAGAAGCCGCATCGCAGGGGGCCGAGGTGTGCTGGCCGGTGCCGGCGGACCAGCCGGTGGTCAGCCGGGCGCACGAGGCCTACGCCCGGGCGCAGGGCTGCTCGGACCTGTTGTCGATTCCGCTTCGGGTCGATGGCGAGACCTGTGCAGTGCTCACCCTCGAGCGGAACGCCGGTGCGCTGGACGAGGCCGAGCGTTTCGAGTTACGGCTCATCGCCGAAGCCAGCGCGCGCTCGCTGCGTGCGCTACGGCAGACCGATCGGTGGCTGGGCGCGCGGATCTTCGCCCGTCTCAAACGCCTGCGCGATGATCTGCTGGGCCCGAGCTATACCGCGTGGAAGCTCGCCGGGATCGGTCTCGTGGGCGTCGCGGCCGTCCTGGCCGTGTTGCCCTGGCCGTACCGCATCGAGGCCCCCATCGCGCTTCGCAGCACCGACGTTCTCTTCGTTCCCGCGCCCTTCGACGGCTACCTGCGCGATGTCCGGGTCGATGTCGGGGATACGGCCCAGGCCGATTCGGTGTTGCTCGACCTCGACACGCGCGAACTGGTTCTCGAGGAGTCGATGGCGGTCGCCGATGAGCTCCGCTATGCCCGCGAGGCCGAAAAGGCGCAGGCCGCACGCCAGTTTGCCGACATGCAGATTGCCCTGGCACGCCGCCAACAGGCCGCAGCGAAGCTCGCGCTGATTCGCCATCAAATCGGCAGCGCACAGGTTCGCGCGCCTTTTGCGGGGGTGGTCGTGGAGGGTGACCTGCGGAAGAACCTGGGCGCGCCGGTACGCAAGGGCGACCTCCTACTGAAGCTCGCCCATACGGCCAACCTCTATCTCGAACTCGAGGTCGATCAGGTCGACGTTCATGAGCTTCGGCCCGGCATGACGGGTGCGTTTGCCTTCGTCGGTCGTCCCGATCAGCGTTTCCCCATGACGGTCGATCGGATCGATCCGGCCGCGACGATGCGCGAAGGTCGAAACGTGTACCTGGTCCGGGCGCGGATCGAAGCGCCGGCCGAGGGCTGGTGGCGGCCAGGCATGGGGGGCGCCGCACGACTCGACGCAGGCGAGCGCACGGTCATCTGGATCATGACCCATCGGACGGTACGCTTCCTGCGCCAGGTGTTCTGGCTATGAGCGACGACGACTACATCGGTCGAACGTTCAGCGACTCGTGGCACCGCGTGGCCAAGGTACGCGTGGCGCTGCGTGCGAGTGTGCGTGCGCACCGCCAGATGTTCCGAGGCCAGGAATGGATGGTCCTGCGGGACGCGTTGACCACGGACTGGTTTCGAATCACCTCGGAGGCCTGGCGGTTTGTCAGCCGGCTGTCGACCCGGCGGACGGTGGAAGAAGTCTGGATGGAGATGGTCGAGCGCGACACCGATGCAGCGCTCAGTCAGGAAGAGGTCGTCCAGCTGCTGGGCCACCTGAACCTGTCCAATCTGCTGGTCTTCGACCGCTCGGGTGCCGGGGCCAGTCTGTTCGAGCGCTACAAGAAGCGTACCGCCCGCGAACGCCGGGCACTCTGGATGGGCTTTCTATCGATCCGTATCCCGCTGATCGATCCGGATCGCGCCTTGCGCCTGGCCCTGCCGCTGATCCGGCTGTGTCTGAGCCCGATGGGGGCGCTGATCTACCTGCTGCTTCTGGCGGTTGCCGGCAAGACCCTGATCGATCACTCGGAGGCCCTCTTCTCACAAGGGGCGGGCCTGCTCGCGCCGTCCAACCTCGGTCTGCTCTATGTCGGATTCATCATCGCCAAGGTGATCCACGAGTTGGGCCATGCAGCGGTATGTCGCTATTTCGGGGGCGAAGTGCACAAGTTCGGCGTGATGCTGCTGATCTTTGCGCCGCTGCCCTATGTCGATGCGACGGCCAGCTGGGGCTTCCGAAAACGGGGCGAGCGGCTGCTGACCGGCTCTGCGGGCGTGCTGGCCGAGTTGGCCGTGGCGGCGGTTGCCGCGCTCATCTGGGCCCATACGGCGCCCGGCGCGATCAACGCGATCGCGTACAACGTGATCTTCGTCGCAAGCGTCTCGTCGCTGCTCTTCAACCTCAATCCCCTGCTCCGCTTCGACGGCTATCACATGCTGGTCGATCTGATCGACATCCCCAACCTGTTTCAGCGTTCCAGAGAACAGCTGAAGTACCTGGCTGAGCGATATCTGTTCCGGCTCCCCAAAGCGCAGCCGGCCGCGCGTACAGCGAGCGAAGCGTGGCTATTGCCGATCTACGGTGTGCTGAGTCTGGTGTACTGGTTGATGTTGATGTCAACGATCGTATTTTTCATCGCCGAGCAGTACCTTGATCTGGGGGTGCTGCTCGCGTGGGTGCTTGCTTTCACCGTGATCGTGGTACCGCTCTTCAAGTTCCTGCGCTACCTCTTCACCAGCCCGAAACTCACCCATCGTCGTCTGCGTACGACGGGTATCACGACCGCGCTCGCTGCCCTCATCATTGGCCCGCTCCTCCTCTGGCCCTTGCCGGATCGGGTCCGGGCCTCGGGGGTCGTCGAAGCGGTGCAGTATCGACAACTCAACAGCGAGGCGACGGGCGAGATGGTCGAGATCCTGGCGCGTCCGGGCGATGCGGTCCAGTCGGGCCAGCCGCTGATCCGGCTCTCCAGTATTTCGCTCAACTTCGATCTGCAGGCCGCGCGCGAACAGCGCGAGCAATTGCTCGCGCAGGAGCTTCGCGCGACGGCGCTGACGGTCGCCGATCTCGAGCCGCTGCGTCGCCAGCGTGAGGCGGTCGAGTCGATGATCGCCGAGCTCGAACGGCAGCGCGCGGCGCTCATTGTTCGTGCGCCCATTGCCGGCGTCTGGAGCGCGCCCGACCTCGAGCTTGCCCGTGGGCGGTGGGTGGGCCGGGGCGCGTCCCTGGGCAGTATTGTCGACCCGGGGCTCTGGCGTTTCGTTGCGGTATTGCCGCAGGTTGCAACCCATGTCTTTGACAACGAGGTCATTGCGGCCGAGATTCGCCTCAAGGGCGAGGAGCACTTGAACCTGCTCGCGCGTGACGTCCGCCTGGTCCCCTTCGAGACAGGGGTCCTGCCGTCTCGAGCCCTCGGTTTTTCGGGAGGGGGCGATATCGCCGTCGCGCCCGGTGACCAGAAGGGCGTGACCGCCGCCGAGCCGTTCTACCGTATCTATGCAAATTTTGCCGGATCCCCTCCCGAGGCTGCGCTGATGCACGGCCGGCTTGGAATGTTGCGCCTCACCCTGTCGGACCGGCCGCTCCTGCTTCAATGGGAGCGGGGCATCAGGCAGTTCCTCCAGCGGCGCTTCCGGGTCTGAGCCGGACCCGGCCCGCCCTGATACGATCACGACCATGTTCAAACGTGTCGTTCCGCTCGATGTCAGCCGGCATGCGACGCTGAGGGTGCGGCCGGCGCTCGACCAGGCCTACGCGCGGACCCTGCAGCGTTCCATCGTCATGCAGTCCGAGATCCGGCGGGCCGCTGCCCGCTATCCGATTGTCTTCGTCGAGGATCCGGAGACAGACGGCTTTCGTCCAGTGGCCCTGTTCGGTCTTGCGCCGGGCGACAACGTCTTTGTGGGTTCAGACGGACAATGGCGGGCGTCCTACATTCCGGCCGTCGTGCGGGCGTATCCCTTCGTCCTGGCGCGATCGGACCGACCGGATCGTTTCCTGGTCTGCATCGACGAGGCGAGTGATCTGGTCGGCCACGACGAGGGGGCCCCGCTCTTTCAGTCAGACGGTCAGCCCGATCAGGCGCTCGAGGAGGTCAAGGCCTTCCTGGCGCGTTTGCGCGGCATGCAGCTGGCCACCGATGCGTTTACGCGCGCGCTCGCCCAACGCAATCTTCTGACACCGTTCACCATTCAGGCAGGGCGTGCGGATTCGCCGCCCCTTCAAGGCTGTTATGTGGTCAACGAGGAGCGGCTCGATGCCTTGCCGATCGAGCATCTGGCTGATTTGCGCGCCCGCGGCTGGCTGTCCACGATCTACGCCCACCTGATGTCGCTGCTGCAGATCGAGCGCCTGGAACCGGGGGCCATCCTCGGGTCAGTGCGCCCAGAGGCCTGACCTGCCCGGCGCCCAAGCGCCTAGACCCCCGGTTCGGCTGATCGAACGTGACGCTGTCGGCTTCGACGGCTCAGATGATCGATCAGTTGTCGAGTGACAGGCGTGAGCGAGGCTTGGTCTCGAAAGCAGAGGGCATAGTGCCGCAGGCTCCATCCCGCATCGATCGCAAGCAATTTCAGCTTGAGCGATGTGGCGAGGGGGTGCGCCATGGCGAGCGGCAGCACACACACGCCCAGGCCTGCGGCAGCGTAGCGTACAGCGGCCTCGTAGGTGGGCACCGTCAGTCTGGGGGGCGGGAAGTCGTGGTCGAGCGCGCTCGCCTGTTTGAGCGTCTCGATGAAGGTCTGAGCCCAGGGGTAGGAGATGTAGTCCTGCTGAAAGATGTCCTCGGGTGAGACGGTGGTTCGTTGCGCGAGCGGGTGTTCTGGCCGCAGACACAGGACCAGCTGATCGGTCCCGTAGGGCAGGGTGGTCAGACCCCCCAGTTCGACGACATCCCACACGATGCCCAGGGCCGCACGGCCCTCGCGAACGGCGAGCACGACCTCTGCGGTCACCCCCTGCGAGAGTGCGATCCGTGTATCGCGAAACTGGGCGTCGTTCATGAACGATTCGAGATCGTCAACGAGGTGGGCGCAGGTCGAGGCGTAGGAGGCCATCACGGGGACAAAGCCCGACGCGCCTGCCTTGTGGAGCGCAATGGCGTTGTGCAGCCGGCGTGACTCCTCGATGACATGGCGAGCGCTGGCGGCCAGTGCCAGACCCGCAGACGTTGGGATGACGCCGCCCTGACCTCTTCGCAGCAGTTTCACGCCCAGGTCGTGTTCCAGTTTCGCCAGGCGCTTGGTGATGGCGGAGGGAACAACCTGTTCGCGCTCGCTGACGCGCAGGATGCTGCGGGTATCGCACACCTGTACGAAGAGGCGAAGTGTGGTGAGGTCAAGGTCCTTCACGGCGGCCCTGTCAAGATGCGGAAGACCATCCACTCTGCCATGAACGCGGCCAATCGTCTCTCACGTATCATGGCGCTCCCCGGAGGCACGGCAGCGATCTGTCCCGGGCGTTCCGTCCAGATCACCACGCGATGTCTGATTCACTCAATCCCGCTCAGCGAGAGGCCATTCGTTATCTCGATGGCCCGTGTCTGGTGATTGCCGGAGCAGGCAGCGGCAAGACCCGTGTGATCACCCACAAGATCGTGCATCTTGTTGAATCCGGCATCGCGCCCGAAGCAATCGCTGCGATTACCTTCACGAACAAGGCCGCGCGTGAAATGTCCGAGCGGCTGGCACAGATGCATCGTTTTCCATCGCGCCAGCAGCCCCTGGTCTGTACGTTTCATGCCCTGGGGATGCAGATTTTGCGTCGGGACGGCGAACGGGCCGGGTTCAAAAGAAGCTTTTCGATTCTCGATGCCGATGACAGTCTCGGAATTCTCTCGAGCGAACTGGCTACGACCGATCGCAAGCTCTTGCGGGCGGCGCAGAGCCGGATTTCGCTCTGGAAGAACGCGCTCCTCGATCCCGAGCAGGCGCTTGCAGCAGCACAGACCGAGATCGAGGCGAGCTTTGCCCGGGCCTGGCGCAACCACGCCGCCACGCTTGCGGCCTACCAGGCCGTGGATTTTGATGACCTGATTGCAGTGCCTGCGCGTCTGCTTGAAGCGCATCCGGAGTGTCTGAAGGCCTGGCGTGAGCGACTGCGCTATCTGCTGATCGACGAATATCAGGACACCAATGCCGCGCAGTATCACTTGCTGAAGTTGCTGGTGGGCCCGCGCGCAGCCTTCACGGCGGTCGGTGACGACGATCAGTCGATCTACGGCTGGCGAGGCGCAACGCTCGACAATCTCGCCCGGCTTGAGCATGACTTTCCGGGTGTGCGGCGCATCATGCTCGAGCAGAATTACCGCTCGTGCCGAAACATCCTCGAGGCCGCGAACAGTCTGATCACCCTCAATCCAAAGCTTCACGAAAAGCGTCTGTGGTCCGATCTCGGCGTGGGGGATCCCCTGACCGTGGTGCCCTGCGAAGACGACGAGGCGGAGGCCGAATCGGTGGTCATGCGCATTCAGGCGCATCGTTTCGAGCGGCGCAGCCAGTGGCGCGACTACGCGATTCTCTACCGGAGCAATCATCAGGCGAGGGTGATCGAGCAGGCGCTTCGCAAGGAGAATGTCCCCTATGTGCTCTCAGGCGGGCAATCGTTTTTCGAACGCAGCGAAATTCGCGACCTGCTGGCCTGGCTTCGCCTGATCGCCAACGATGATGACGACCCGGCGTTCATCCGCGCGGTGACCACGCCCAAGCGCGGCGTGGGCACGGCAACGCTGACGGTGCTCGGTCAATACGCCGGCGATCGTCGCCAGTCCATGTTTGCCGCCCTGTTCGAGACCGGCTTCGAGAGCCGCGTCGCGGCCCGTCAGCTGGCGCCCCTCCGGGAATTCGGTGAATTCGTCAACCGGATCGTCTGGCGCGCGGCCCGCGAGCCGGCGGCCCAGGTGCTGGACGACCTGATGGCAGCAATCGACTATCGAGCCTGGCTCGATGACAGTTGCGACGCCCGCATGGCCGCCAGTCGCTGGGCCAATGTCTGCGATTTCCTAGATTGGCTGAAGAAGCGGGCCGAGGCCGATGGCTCGACGCTCACCCAGTTGGCGCAATCGGTTGCGCTGCTGTCGCAGCTCGATCGGCGCGATGAGGACGCCGATGCCGTGCGCCTGATGACCATTCATGCCGCCAAGGGGCTCGAGTTTCCTCATGTGTTCATCGTCGGCTGTGAAGAGGGCTTGTTGCCTCATCTGGGCGCAGCCGATGAGGACACGGGCGCATCGGTCGAGGCGGGCTCGGACCGTCCGGATGTGGGCGGACAGCGGGTTGAAGAGGAGCGGCGCCTGATGTATGTGGCGATCACCCGAGCCCGGAAAAGCCTCAACCTGAGCTGGTGCCGGCACCGCAAGCGCGCACGGGAACTTCAGCCCAGAGAGCCGTCCCGGTTTATTGCGGAAATGTCGCTGTCGAGTCAGGCGGCCACGGGCCCGGCGGTCACCCGGGAAGCGGGCCGTGCGAAGCTCGGGTCACTGAAAGCACTTCTCGCATCAAAAGCGGGCAGCCCGAGTCGTTGAGCCCGCCTGGGGCGGGCGTGCACAGGCGAATGAGGCCTGCTTATTTGGCGGGGGCGGGCGGTTCTTCGAACGTGCCACCCACGGCCTTGGTCATGTGCACCACGGCGCGAACCAGTTCGTAGTCAGAGGCTGCGCCGCCGGCCTGAGCGGGCATCGCGCCCTTACCTTTCAGGACGGCATTGACCAGGGCCTCGAGGCCCGAGGGCAGACGGGCGGCCCACTGTCCGGCGTCGCCAAACTTCGGTGCGCCTGCGACCCCCTGTGCGTGGCAGGCGGCGCACTGAGCGGCGTAGACCTGCTCGCCGGTTTTCAGTACTTTGGGGGCGTTCGCGTCAACCAGCGAGAAGCCCGCGACCGGGCGGATACGGGCCTCAATCGAGTCCGGGCTCAGTGCATCGCTGCCCGCCCCGCCCCGCTTGCCGGCCCCGACAAACATCACGAGAAGGACAATGATCAGGATCGGTACCACGAAGGCGAGAGTCACCACCGTGATCAGCTGCCGGGGAGTCTTGATAGGGGTATCGTGATCTGCGCTCATGAGCTTGCCAATGACTGGATTGATTCTGAACGCCGAATTGTATCGGGAAATGGGAGATCGGCGCGTAAAAGGGCGTCGCTCGGAGTGGCGGGGGTTGCGCTAGATGCATAGAATAAGCTCGCCAGTTTGCAAGCACGGAGCAATGGTTGTTGCCGTGTTCACACTGACGTTCAGTGATTTTTGCTTGGGGATCAGAGGTGAATTTTTTGCCCGAAAATTCAGGTTCAGACGCCGACACGGCATGTCTGCGCTTGATTCAGGAACTCGCTTGGTTCACCGATCAGGGCGATTACGAACGGGCCCTCGCCCTCTTCGACGATGCGGCGATCATGGATCGCGATGGCGAGATGTTCACAGGGGTCGAGTCGCTTCGCGCTGCTTTTGCAGCGCGCCCATCCAACCGGATCACGCGTCATGTCTTAACCAATACGATCGTGCGGGCAGTTGGTCCTGATGAGGCGGTTTCGACCAGCTATGTAACGGTCTATCGTTACGTTCTGACTCATGCGGGTGACTTACCCCCCTACGCATTGAGCGGACCGGATGTATTGGGCGAGTACCGCGATCGCTTCAGGCGACGGGTGGATGGTTGGCGCCTCTGCGAGCGCGTGACCCGTACCATTTTGAGATTCAATCATTCGACTGGGAGCCCCCGATGAAGCGAGCATTCAACATAGTCTGTCTTGGTTTAGGTTTGATCGTGGCTGGCGTCAGTTTGACAGGCGCCATGGCGCAGGAGTACCCGACCAGGGCGGTGCGAGTCATGGTTGGCTTCCCGCCGGGCGGTTCGGTCGATATCGTTGCCCGTGCGATTTCTGAAAAACTGGCCTCTCAGATGGGGCAGCCTTTCGTCGTCGAGAACCGTCCAGGCGCGATCGGGACGGTCGCGATGAACGCGATGCGGTCCGTGCCCGCCGACGGATATACGATACTGCTCGGGACCAACCCCCAGGTTCGTCCGGGAATGGATGCATCGGCCGAGCCTTATCGGGGTCTTGCCCCCATTGCGCTCGCCAGCGTCATTCCGATCGCATTGTTGGCGAATCCAAAGTTTCCCGCTCGAACGCCCCAGGAGTTCGTCGCGCTCGCTCGCGACGGTAGCGCACCGGTTCCGTTCGCGACGCCCGGCAGCGGCTCACCGATGGAGCTTGCAATGTTGATGCTGAAGGGAAGCTTGGGCCTCAACCTGATGCACGTTCCGTATAACGGGGGCCCGCCGGCGGTAAATGACACGGTTGGCGGTCAAGTGCCGCTGATTGCAGTGGGCTTGCCCACTGCGCTGGCACAGGTTAACGCGGGCCGGCTTCGGCCGATCATCGTTTTGCAGAACGAACGTACCGATTTGCTTCCAGGCACGCCGAGCATGAGGGAGGCGCTTGGGACGAAGGGAGCCGATCTCGTGGTCTGGCTTGGATTCTTCGCGCCCGAGAAGACGCCTTCTGCAGTCATCACGCGGCTCGAGGCTGAGGTCGGAGTTGCCCTGAAGGATTCAGCGCTGAGAGCGAGGCTGGCGGGCGCTGCACTCGAGGTGCGCTTTGCGCCGGCTGTGCAGTTGAATCAAATGCTACGCGAGCAAACACTGGCTACGCTGGATGCGATGAAGAGGTACGGCAGTGAAAAGAAATGAGGCGTCAAAAATATTGGTGATCGATGACGCCGACAACGTTGCGACAACGCTTGTCGATTTTCCAGCCGGCGCGGACGTGGTGTTCACCCGGCTTGGCGAGCCAAGCACGATCGTGCTGATTGACGACATCCCATCCGGCCACAAATTTGCGATCGACGTCATTTCATCGGGCGATGCCGTAAAAAAGTACGGCGTTGTGATTGCCCGAGCGATGGTAGCGATCAAGCCTGGCGAACATGTGCACGTTCACAACATCGAAAGCAATCGTGGCCGGGGAGATCGCTCATGAAGGATACGTTTATGGGCTATCGGCGTCCGGATGGGCGTTATGGCATACGTAACCACATCGCAGTTATTTCCGCGATGGACAATGTCAATCCCGTCGCCCGGCGCATTGCGGCTCAGGTGAATGGGGGGGTTGCCATATGTGTAGCCTACGGACGAGGCATGGTTGCGCAGGATGCGGAGCGACATGACCGCGTTCTGATTCACTACGGGATGCATCCCAATGTTGCAGCGGTTCTGGTGGTCGGTCTGGAGTCGGTCACGGCCAGCCGTTACGCCGAGGCAATCAGAAAGTCCGGTAAGCCAGTCGAGTGGGTCGCTGTTCAATCCACGCATGGAACTGCGCGCACGGTCGAGCGGGGTGTCGAGATCGCACGCGCGATGGCTGAGGAGGCATCTCGCTTGGTTCGTACGGCCGCACCGGTTTCCGCTTTGACGGTGGGTTTGGAGTGTGGTGCGTCCGATTCGACCTCTGGGTTAACCGCCAATACCGTCGTCGGCAAGGTGGCGGACTGGCTCGTGGCTGGAGGGGGCACGGCAATCCTGTCTGAGACTGAGGAAATTATCGGGGCGGAGCATTTGCTCGCGGAGCGGGCCGAATCTCCTGAGGTGGCTGCTCGCCTGCTTGATGCGGTCGCGAGCGCTGAAGCGCTCGCACGGTTTCAAGGCGTACAGCTCGTCCCGCTTGGTCATGACAATCTGGCGGGGGGGCTCTCGACCATGGAAGAAAAGTCAATGGGCGCTGTCCGAAAGGGTGGCACAAGTCCGCTACGAGAGGTGGTGGGTTACGGCGAGCGTCCGGAAAAAACCGGTCTGGTATTCATGGATGCGCCCGCGCCGGGTGTTGAGAACATCGCAGCACTTGCTGGATCCGGGGCTCAGTTGATTCTTTTTTCAACAGGTGTCGGGAACCCTATCGGACACCCTCTCGTGCCAACCATCAAGTTGACGGGCAATCCTTCAACTGCATTAACTTTTGCCGACAATATTGACGTGGACGTC
>JBDLRB010000256.1:0-2652 GCA_039800205.1 Pseudomonadota bacterium
GGTTCACCGCAAGTCTCGCAGCACCTGGAGACTGCGTCAGAGGAGATCCAGGCCTTCTTCGATGGGCATGAGGCCCACGGCAGCGTCGAAGACAGGCTATCGATGTTTGCCGCATCCATCGAGATGATCGGAGCGTCGCCCGTGCTTGGGCACGGTACGGGCGCCTGGCGATCCAAATGGGCCGAGCACTCAGGCGCCGATCCATCGCTGGTCTACAACAATCCGCACAACGACTTTCTCCTCTGGTGGGTCGAGGGCGGCCTGCCGGCTCTGGGCCTACTGCTCTTGATCCTGCTACGACTCGCACGCGATAGTTGGGCTCAACAGACGGCGCAGGGTGCGAGCGGATGGGTCGTGGCGGCCTCGATTGCGCTGACCGCTGCCGTCAACGCGCCCTTTCGAGATGCCCAGCTCGGAATGATGTTGTTATTGATCGCCGCGGCCTTTTCGGTTCGGCCAATCGCGAAGCCCTTGAAAACGGCCGAGCATGCGGGCCAAACGCCGCGGTGACAGGGCGAGCGCGCGAAAGGGAAAGGCCAGGGCCGTCTGCACCAACAGTTTAAGCCGTTTTGCCGGCAAGCCGTTCAGATCGCCGTGTTTTTGCTGGAACAAGAGGCGCGATTGGATGTGGTGGTAGCCCCGCGTAAATTCATCCCGCCAGGGATGAGGACCTCGAACGGACCCCCGCGAGCGATGGTAGACCCGAATCTCCGGATACAGCACCATCGGCCGACGAATCTGGAATAACCGCAGGCAGAGGTCATCGTCTTCGAAATACAGAAAGAAGTCTTCGTCAAAGAATCCAGTCTCCTGGAACCGACTCAACCTGAGTAGCATGACCGCACCGCACAGGAAACCGACACAGGTCGGCGCAGTAGCGGGCGGGCCGAACGAGGACCACAGCAGCGACGGCCATCGATAATTGACAACGGGTCGCCCCTGGGCGTCAATCAGCTGCGGCGCAACAATGGCTGCATCCGAATCGCCATCGATGGCCGCAAGCAGTGCTGTTAAAGCGGATATGGAGAGCTCGCAGTCGGGGTTGAGGAGTAGCGCATACGGTGTCTCGACCTGACGCAGCGCACGATTATTTGCTGCGCCAAAGCCCAGGTTTCGACCGTGCTGCAGTACCCGCGCGTGAGGCCATCTCGCACGAGCCAGATCGGCCGAGTGATCGCCGCTGCCATTATCGGACACGATGACCGCAGGGCAAGCCGTGAGGAGGGGGTCCAACCCATCAAAGCAGTGCGAACTGTTGTAGGACACAACGATCACCGTCACTTGGTCAAGCAAGGCTTGGTTCAAGAAACGCCCCTCGATTGAGTGCTCATGCCCGCCACTCCAAAAAAGGCATCGACCTGACGTACCGCACTCCCTCGGCCGCTTGCAACCAGGCGGTGGCAGCCTTGCTTCATCTCGTCAAGTAAGGTGTGCGAGGCCAAGTAGCGAACAACGCCATCCAGAGCTACCGACAAGCGATCAACCCGAATCGCAGCATTGAGTGCCAGAGCCTGCTCGGCCGCCTCGGCAAAATTGTACGTATGCGGCCCCATGATGACTGGACATCCGCACGCTGCCGCCTCGATGAGATTCTGGCCGCCATAAGGCTCGAAACTGCCCCCGAGGAGCGCCAACTCAGCTGAACCGTAATATGACTGCATTTCACCCACCGAATCACCGAGCCAAACATCGGCGTGCGCGGCGCGCTCGTCGGGCGATGAGCCCGGCCACTCACTCCGTCTGGACACGGTCATTCCGTAGCTCTGACTCAGGCGGGCAACGTCGTCGAATCGGTTCGGATGGCGGGGAACGATCAGCCAGAGGACGTCTGATTGCGGGCCTTTTGAAAGCTGTTCGAGCAGCGCCTCCTCCTCCCCCTCCCGACTGCTCGCCAGGATGACGATTCGCCGCGCCCCCGCGACTCGCCGCCATGCGTGGCCGCGGTCGATCGCCGCTGGATCGATTGCCTGATCAAACTTGAGATTACCGGAGACAAGTTGGACCGATGCGCCGAGTTGCTGCAGACGCTGGGCATCGGCCTCTGTCTGGGCCATCACGCACGTCAGGCTCCTGTAAGCCGGCCGTGCCAGGCGCGGCCAGCGGGCGGCACGAGCCAGCGAGCGTGAACTCATTCGTGCATTAGCCAGCACCACCGGGATCCCGCGACGCCGGGTCCGATCGATCAGATTGGGCCAGACCTCGGTTTCCATCAAGATCAGCGCGACGGGCCGGGTGCGATCCAGGAAGCGCTCGACGCTCGCGATCGAATCCCAGGGCTGCCAGGCCTGTACATCGCTCGGCCCCAGCAATCGGGCACCCGCTTCACGTCCCGTCGCGGTTCCATGGGTCAATACGAAACACAAGTCGGGCCGGCGCTGCCGGATCTCGTGCATGAGGATACCCGCGGCACGCGTCTCGCCCAGGGACACGGCGTGAATCCACACCGCGCCCGACCGAACCCCCAAACGCCCCAGGTATCCCAGACGCTCAGGCCACGCCGAACGATAAAGCGGCTCGAGGCGCCCCCGCCACCAGATCTTGAGTAACAAGACCGGCGTGGCGATCCAGAGCAGAAACGAATAGCCCAGAAGCGCCAGGGACTCGGACCATGAGGGCTTGACCTCAGATCGACCCACCGCCGTGCCCCTCCGC
>JBDLRB010000257.1:0-13637 GCA_039800205.1 Pseudomonadota bacterium
TGCAGCCCCATCTGCTCGGCGATGTTCATGAACAGATTGTTGAACACCTCGAGCAGGATCGGGTCAACCGTTGTGCCCGCCGCGTGCCGCTGAACCCGCGCGACAACGCGTTGAAGTTCGAGGTGATCGAGATCCGTCACCCGGGCCTCCCAGCCGGGTTCGACGACCGTGGTCGCATTGTGCTCGGCAATGATCGCCGGGCCGACGATCCGGTGGCCCGGACGGAGCGTCTCGCGACGATGAAGCGCCGCGTCGTGCCAGCGATCCTGACCGTCAATGCCTTCGGTGTACATCGAGACCCGGTTCGTGATCGGGGCCTCCCGCGCGTCCGTGACACTGCTGCGAACCTCGGCGGGTGCATCGCCCGCGATGATGGCCTCGACCGAGACAGCCTCGACGATCAGGGGCTTGCCCGGCATCAGGAAGGCAAAGCGCTTGCGATACGCATGCTCGAATCCGGCGATCAGCTGATCGATCGAGCCCGCCGGCGTCACCAGGGCCGTATCGGTCCCTGCATACCGAATGTGGACCCGCCGTTCGACTCGAATCGCACCGTGCCCCGTCTGCTGAGCGGCCAGATCGGTACGCGCCTGAGTCTCAAGAGTCGCCAATGCGGTGTCGATCTCGGCGAGTAGCGCATGACTCAGCGTCTGTTCGATGGCGGCCTCCCGAATCAGGCTTTGATCAGCCAGGCCCATGCCATAGGCACTCAAGACGCCCGCCAGTGGGTGAATGAAGACCTGGTTCATGCCCAGTGCATCGGCGACCAGGCAAGCGTGCTGTCCCCCCGCCCCGCCAAAGCACTGCAGCGTGTAGCGTGTGACGTCGTAGCCTCGGGCGACCGAGATCTTCTTGATGGCGTTGGCCATTTGCTGGACGGCGATCCGGATGAAGCCCTGTGCGCATGCTTCCGCACTCAGCCCGGTCTGCGCGGCGAGCGCGGCGAAGCGCTGCAGCACGATGTCTCGATCAAGCGGCTGATCGGCATTTGGGCCGAAGCTCTTGGGGAAGTCGTCCGGCTGGATCTTGCCTACCAGAAGGTTTGCGTCCGTGACCGCGAGGGGCCCGCCGCGCCGATAGCATGCAGGTCCCGGGTTGGCCCCCGCGCTTTCGGGTCCGACCCGCATGCGTGCGCCGTCGAACTGCAGGATCGATCCGCCCCCTGCGGCGACCGTATGGATGCTCATCATCGGAGCGCGCATCCGCACGCCCGCCACCAGGGTCTCGAACTCCCGCTCGAAGCTGCCCGCATAGTGGCTGACGTCAGTCGAGGTGCCGCCCATGTCGAAGCCGATCACCTCGCGATGACCGGCCAGTTCGGCGGTACGCGCCATCCCGACAATACCGCCGGCCGGGCCGGACAGGATCGCGTCCTTTCCCTGAAAAACGTGGGCGTCGGCCAGGCCTCCCGAGGATTGCATGAAGTAAAGGCGAACGCCGGGTAACTCACGGGCGACCTGATCGACGTAGCGACGCAGGATCGGTGAGAGGTAGGCGTCGACGACCGTGGTGTCGCCGCGGCTGACAAACTTCATCAGCGGGCTGGTCTGGTGGCTGGTACTCACCTGCTCGAAACCGATCTCCCGGGCGAGCGCCGCTGCGGCCTCCTCATGGGCCGTAAAGCGATAGCCGTGCATGAAGACGATCGCAACACTACGCAGTCCGGCACCATGGGCCTCGATGAGTTGCGCCCGTAGGCTCACGAGATCAAGGGGGGTCACCCGCTGCCCCTGTGCATCGACACGCTCGTCTGCCTCGATCACCTGGCGATACAGGAGTTCAGGCAACACGATGTGGCGATCGAAGAGGCGCGGTCGGTTCTGGTAGGCAATTCGGAGCGCATCTCGAAAGCCTCGAGTCGTCACCAGCAGGGTCGGCTCACCTTTGCGCTCAAGCAGCGCATTCGTGGCGACGGTCGTGCCCATCTTCACGCATTCGATCTGTTCCGGCGGAATCGGCTCCCCACGCCGAACCCCAAGCAAATGACGGATGCCGGCGACCGCGGCGTCCCGATACTGCTCCGGGTTTTCACTCAGGAGCTTGTGAGTCAGGATGTCCCCGTCCGGTGTACGGCCAACGATATCGGTAAAGGTTCCGCCTCGGTCGATCCAGAATTGCCAACGTCCAGTCATGGTGGTCCGGTCTTTGAAACAGCGACCGCCCCACCCGGTGGCGAGACGGTCGAATCAGAGAATACGCCGCAGCGCCTCAAAGAAGAGCTGCGATTGCTCCCGCTCGCCCTGGATCTGCAGACCCGCTCGGGCGGCCTGGTCTGGATCGGCGGGCGCCATGGGAAGACCGGTCGAGCGGGCGAGTACCTCATGCAGGCAAGCGCGCTCGAGATAGTACAGATCGTCGTACGCATAGTCGATCCGCTCCGCACAGACGATCACACCGTGGTTGGCCAGAAAGGCGATGTCGCGTCCATGCAGGGCCCGTGCGATTCGCTCACCTTCTGCGACATCGAGCGCCAGGCCATTGTATTGAGGGTCGACGGCGATCCGATCGTGGAATCGCATCGCATTTTGCGACAAGGTCGTGTCCAGCGTCCGCCGAGCGGTCAGCGTCAACGCCGTCGCGTACGGCATATGTGTATGCAACACCGCCGCCTTGCCGGCGATCCGATGAACCGCCGCGTGGATGAACATCGCTGTTGGCTCAACAGGATGGTGCCCTGCCAGCGCCTGCCCATGCTGATCGACCAGGACAATGTCGTCTGCCTGGATCTCGCTCCAGAGCAGTCCCCTGGGGTTGATCAGGAAACGGTCCGCCTGATCGGGAATCCCGAGGCTGAAGTGATTGCAGACGCCTTCTGCGAGACCGTGATGGTGGGCCGCCCTCAGCGCCAGCGCCAGATCGGCACGCAAGGCATGAACGGCCGGTTGCGACCAGAGGGCCAGCGCCTCCGGGCGACGATCGTCCGGGTTGTGCATTGGTGTACGACCTATTTCAAGTGATCGATGGCATCAAAGGTGGCCAAGGCGACCCCGCCCAGCAGGATGAGTGTGATGTCCCACTGCGGCAGCTTCCAGATGTAGGGCGCGAAAAACGCGACCAGAAGGCCGAGTCCGACCAGTACCGAGAATCGTTCGACGTTCTTCAAGCCTGAGTCCTCTCAAGGAAAGTCTGTACAAGCGAGCGGCAGGTACGCAACAGGCGTGCATCCTGCCCGGCTGGACCGATGGCCTGGATTCCCATCGGCAGGTCATCCGATAGCGTAAACAGTGGCAGATTGAGGGCCGGCAAGCCCGCGAAACTCCAGACGGTCTGCATGATCGGATTTCCGGTTGATTCGGAAATCAACGGGGCGGCACCCAGCGTGGCCGGGGTCAGGATCGCATCATAATGCTCGAAATATTCGTCGAATGCCGAGGCCACGTGCGGAATCCGATCACGCGCATACAGGTAGTCGATCGCTCGAATTGTGTCGGCCAGGGCCAGCCGTTCCCGGACTGCGGGGCCCAGCGCCTCTGGGCTACGCGCTCGCTCGTTCCTGAGGCAATGCGCCAGCTCGACGTTATTGATCGTCTGATGCCAACCGACGGCCTGCTCGACAATCGCCGGCAGTTCGCTCAAGACGACAACGCCTTCCATCACCTCGACGAAGGCCTCGCAGGCCTCGCGCGCTTCTGCGCTCATCTGGCCCCACCAGGGGGTCTTCACGAAACAGAAGCGGGGCGGAAGCGGTGGAGGTGAACGGGTGATCTCAAGCAGGCGCCTCGGCGGAACACCCTTGCATGATTCATCCGCCCCATCATCGCCAATCATCACTTCGGCAACCATGGCCAGATCATCGATCGTGCGGGCGAACACGCCGATCTGGTCGAGCGTCGGGGACTGCTCCAGCACGCCGGACCGGGGCACCAGGCCCCGGGTGGGCTTGAAGGCGTACACGCCACAAAAGGACGCCGGCCGGATCATCGATCCATTCGTCTGCGAACCGATGGCTACCGGAACCAGCCCGGCTGCCACGGCCGCCGCAGATCCAGCCGAGGAGGCGCCGGGCGTACGGTCCAGTCGATGGGGGTTGCGGGTGGGAGCCGGCGTCGCGATTGCGAACTCGGACGTCGCCGCCTTGCCAAAGATGATCGCGCCCGCCTCGCGAAGCCGCCTTACCACTGTGGCGTCTGCGATCGGATAGCGTCCCTGATGGATCGGACTGCCGAATTCGGTCGGAAAGTCGATCGTGTCGATGATGTCCTTGACCGCGATCGGTACGCCAAAGAGCGGGCCGGCCCGGCCTTCTCGAAGGCGGCTGGTCTCGAGATGCTCGGCCTGCAACAAGATAACCCGCGGATCAAGGTGCGCGAATGCCTCGAGACGCTCCTGGGCGGCCTCGGCGGCCGCGAGGAAGTGTCCGGTGGTTTCTGCAAGCGGTAATTCGCCGGCACAGAGGCGCGCGCTCAGGTCGAGCGCACTCAGGGCGTGAAGGGAAGCGTCCGCCGTCATGATGGCCTACTGCATACTCTTGAAGATGTCCGGGTTGACCACCGACTTGTCGTTGGGATCGTACGGAATCTCTTTTGCCTGATTGAAGAAGCGGTCGGGCAGATACGTCACCATCGAGGGGTAGATATAGGTGAGAGCGAGGGTGATCAGGACCATTCCGACGAAGGGGAAACAACCTTTGAAAATCGTCCAGAGCTGCATTTCCTTGGGCGCGACCCCCTTGAGGTAATACGCCGACATCGCCATGGGCGGCGTCAGAAATGAGGTCTGCAGATTGACTGCAATCAGGATGCCAAACAGGACGGGGTCAATTTCGTAGTACTTGAGGAGCGGGAGAAAGATCGGTACGAAAATGATGATGATCTCGCTCCACTCAAGCGGCCACCCCAGAACGAAGATGATCAGCTGCGCGAGGATCAGGAACTGCACGGAAGACAGATCCATCGAGATCAGCAAATCCTTGACCAGGTGCTCGCCGCCGAGGTAAGAAAATACGGACGCGAACGTGGCCGCACCCACGAACAGAAAGCACACCATTGCCGAGGTGCGGGCGGTCAGGTAGACCGACTCGCGCAGTCGCTCCCAGGTAAAGGCTCGGTAAGCAATCGCCAGAATGATGCCGCCCAGGGCCCCCATGGCGGCCGCCTCGCTAGGCGTGGCCAGACCCAGCAGGATCGAGCCCAGCACGGCCATAATCAGCGCCGCAAGGGGCACAAAGGCCTGCAGGACCAGGAGCGCGCTTTCGAGCACACCGTACTCGCCAACGTCCTTGGGCTTGGGACACAGCGACGGGTTCAGGACTGCACGGCTGATCACGTAAACGACGTAGAGACCGGCCAGAAGAAAACCCGGGATGAGCGCCGCGGCGTAGAGTTTGACCACCGACACGCTGGCCGTTGCGGCGTAGACGATCAGCAGGATGGACGGCGGAATCAGAATGCCCAGCGTACCGCCTGCCGTGATCACGCCCGCGGCGATCTTCTGGTCATAGCCCGCCTTGAGCATTGAGGGCAGGGCGATCAATCCCATCAGGGTCACGACTGCACCCACGATCCCCGTCGCAGTCGCGAAGAGCGCACAGGTGACCAGAGCCGCCACGGCCATGGACCCCGGTACGAAACGCAAGCCCACCTGGAGACTGAAGAACAGCCGATCCAGGATATTGGCGCGCTCGATGATGTAGCCCATGAAGAGGAAGAGCGGAATCGATATCAGGACATCGTTGTTCATCACGCTGAAGGTGTTCTGCGTGAAGAGATAAAAGATCCGGTTATCCAGCAGGCTTTGGGCCGGGTCAAAGTAGGCGTAGAAGCCGAACATGATGCCCATCGCCATCAGGGTGAAGGCGATCGGAAAACCCAGAAAAATGAACAGAATGAAGAGCCCCAGCATCATCAGGGCAATGACGGGATCGCTCATGAGCGAGACTCCTGCGCAGTGCCGTGGGTTTGCTGGAGAACGACTTCAAGTTCTTCCACGTCGCCCGAGCGTGGCGGCCAACGCCCATCCCTCAGACAGATCAGGCAACGAAGAATCTCGGCGATCCCAGCGATCAGCAGCATCAGTCCGGTGACGAAGATGATCAGCTTCAAGGGCCACACCGGCACGCCCGCGGGGCTGTTGACGCTCGACTCGAGGATGCGGGTCGACTCGAACGAGTAGGCGGCCCCGGTGTACACCATGGCGAAAATCGCAGGCAGGTAGAAAATGAAATAGAGCGTCAAGTCGACGCGGGCCTGCGTGCGGGGCTGCCACCCGCGGTACAGAAAGTCGCCCCGAACATGCGATCCGCGGGTGACTGCGTACGCGCCCGACATCATGAACAGCGCACCATAGAGCATGTAACTCATGTCGAACGCCCAGGTGGTGGGCTGATTCAGTACATAACGAACGAACACTTCAAAACAGGTCGACGCGGTCAAGACCAGCACGCACCAGGAGAATGCGTGACCGACGGCCTTGCAGAAGATGTCGATCGCCCGGATCCATGTAAGCATCACTAACGTTCCCGATCAAACCTGAAAAAGACCGGGCGCTGGGCCCGGCTTGTCAACCGATCCGGCGGGCGTGGAGCATCGATCCCCACGCCGCCCATGGGCGCCGGATCAGACCGGCAGCTTGATCTTCTGCACGTGCTCGTAGGCGAGCTTGTAATCCGCTTCGTTGGTGAAGTGGTAGAAGCCGACCCGACGCGACCAGGCCTTGAAGGAATCGTTGACCTTCTTGAACATGTCGACCTCCTTTTCGAGCTTGGCGACCACCTTGTCCCAGGCCTCGAGCTGGCCCTTGTAGACATCGGTCGAGGTGCGCGAGACCTGGACTTTGTGCTTGACGATCAGCTCCTGCAGGTCTTTGGAGTACTGATCGTGCGCCAGCGCAATATTGGCGGTCGATGTCGCCTCGGCCGCGTACTTCAGCACCGCCTTGAGGTCGGCCGGAAGCGCGTTGTACTTGGTCTTGTTGAAGATGATTTCGAAGAATTCCTGCGCCTGGTGGAAGGAGCCCATCGAGTAGTACTTCGCAACGTCCTGCGCACCAAAGCGCATGTCCGCGGTCGGATTGTTGAACTCGAACGCGTCTATCACGCCCCGCTGCATCGCGGGAACGATCTCGCCGCCGGGCAACTGGGCGACAGCCATACCCATCTCCTGGAGCAGATCCGCCGCGAGGCCAATCGTCCGGTACTTGAAGCCTCTGAGTTCAGCGGCCTTGCGCGGGGCGGGCTTCTTGAACCAGCCCAAAGGCTGAGAGGGCATCGGGAAGGCAAAGAAGCCTACGACATTCAGGTTGAGCTTGGCCACGAGTTCGTCCCAGAGCTGCTGGCCACCGCCCTTGTGAATCCAGCTCAGACCGATCTCGGGCGTGGCGCCGCTCACCGGACCCGTGCCGAACAGCGACGCAACCTTCGATTTTCCGTACCAGTAACCCGAAACATGGTGCCCTGCATCCAGCACGCCCTTGCTGACCGCATCCATGATCTCGAAGGTCTTGACCACCGCACCGGTGGGCAGGTACTCCAGACGCAGACGGCCGCCCGCCATTTCGTTGACGCGCTGCACGTATTGCTGCGCCATCTCGGTAAAGATCTCGTTGGGGCCCCACGCACCCTGCATTTTCATGACGACGGGCGATTGCGCAACGGCGATCATCGGGAAGCCAGCGACCGGGGCCACAGCCGCAGCGGCAGCCGCCTTGCCGAAGAAGCGGCGTGGGCGCGATACGGTTTCCGGGGCAGTCGAAGGGGGCGTCTGAGCGGTCGTGCTGTGATCCATCTCGGTCTCCAGTAAACAGTTGAATGTAAGCGCTACGAATGAATCTCGGGCCGGTCGTCGCCGGCGTGACGGAACCGGATCACTCCCGTTCCAAGTCCAGTGTAAAGCTTCCACTGGTTCCGTGGTGTTTTACGGGGTTTCTATGGACCACGCGTTGTCAGAGCAGGCAGGCGCTCACCGTGAGTGCGATCGGCAGAGTGACCAGTGCTGTGAAGGTCGAGGTGGCGATCGCGGTGGTGACTCGATCGCGTGCCAGATCATAGCGTTGCGCAAACAACAGGACCGTCGCACCGATGGGCAGTGACGCCGCCACGATGATCACGGCGACCGGTAAGCCCCTCAGGCCCAGCGCTAGACAGAACGAGCCTGCGAGCAGTGGGTGGAGCACATTCTTGAGCAGGGTGAACCCCATGGAGCCCCAGACCAGATGTCGGGGTTGTGGAGGGGCTGTCGCTCGATCGATCGTTGGGGCGTCCGACGGCTCGGTGGGCTCTGAGGGGCGATATCCAGCGACAATATGGGCCAGCGTGATCCCAACCATCAACAGAGCGATGGGACTGAAGGCTTGTCCGAGCCACTGCAGGGGGCGATCAATGAGCAGCGGGATCGACCACCCGGTCTGTCCCCAGGCCAAGCCCAGCAGGATGGGCAGCGTAATGGGATGCACGATCGCCTGCCCGATTGCACTGAGCGCCGCATTCGAACGGTTCGGTTTGCCCGCGCGGTCGTGTCGACCCAGCCACTCGAGGCTGACCGTCACCACAGTCAGCATCACGACCGAGTGGGCCGAGACCACCGCAAGCAGAAAAACCAAGCCCTCGGTACCGAAGGCCAGGCCAATCAAGGGGATACCGATCATCACGGTATTGCCGAAGGTCGAGGTCATCGCGAGGATGATGGCCTGCCTGTGCGCGCCCAGTCGCAGTGCCACGGCCGTGAAGATCAGGAGTTCTGCGGCCAGATAACCCAGCACCGCCGTCAGCCCGCCCCAATCAATTCGCATCGTGCTCATGGTTCGAAAGAGCAGGGCCGGACACAGCAGGCTGAAGCTGAGCGCCGCAAGCTGACGGGCACCGGGTGCGTCGACCCAGCGCCGCGCCCCCGCAAAATAGCCCGCGGCGATCAGCAGTACGACGGGCAGCAGCGCGTCGTAGAGCGGGCTCATCAACGGCTCATGCCCGCCTTGGTGTCATAGTAGACGCGCTCGCGCGCGACTCGACGATCGATCTCCTGGGTCAGTGTGGCCGCGCTGTTCAGGCTCGGGACGATGGAGCCCCCGCGCGCCTCGACGTCCTTGCGCAGGGCAGGGTCCGATATGGCCGCCTGCATGACCGCCTCGATCCACTTCTTGCGATCGGACGGCATGCCCTTGGGCGCCGCAACGAATCGAAATGCGTCCCAGACGATGTTGTCGACACCCAGGAGCTCATTGAAAGTGGGGACCTCAGGCAAAACGGCCGTCCGTGCCGAGGCGGTAAACGCGAGCGGGCGAACGCGCCCTTCCTTCATCAGCGCCTGGTATTCGCCGAGGTAGCCGTACGAGACGTCAATGTGACCGCCGAGCAGGTTGGTGATGGCCTGCTTGCCGCCCTGGAAGGGTACCCGGTTGAAGCGGGCACCCGTGGCCTGCTCGACCTGCACCATCAGGTAGGCGGTCGGGCTGCCGTCAGACATCGCGCCACTGATTTCTCCAGGCTTCGACTTGGCCAGCGCAACCAGGTCCTTCAGGCTCTTCTTGCCATGTGGGCCTGCGGTCAGCACCACCCAGCCCAGGGGCTCGGAGTTGTAGAACGCAATCGGATCGATGTCCTTATAGGTCCACTTGCCTCCCGCGCGCTGCACGCTGTCCGCCCAGAAATTGCTTGACAGGACCCCGAGCGTATAGCCGTCGTTCTTGGCCTGCGAGGCGATGTAAGTGTGGCCGATGAGTCCGGATGCCCCCGCTTTATTGACCACAAGGAAGTTCTGGTCGGTGTACGCAGTCAGGTACTTTGCAAGGAGCCGCGTATGAACATCCATACCGCCCCCCGCACCGTAGGCAACCATCAGCTCAATCGGCCGGCTCGGAAAGTCCTTGGGCTTGAGGGCGGCCAGTTTGGCCTTGGCCTCGCTTGACACTGCAGGCAGCGCCGAGGGCGCGCCTTGCGCCTGCGCAGAGGCGATGGGCAGCGCTGCCAGGAGCAGTCCGGCCGCGAGGTTCAGGCAGGCCCGTCGTTGAGTGATCTGATTCATTGTCCCCCCGAGAATAGTGTTCTGGAGCGTCGATCCTAGGGCCGGAATCGCCTGTTCGCAAGGCTCATCGCGGAGTGTGGTCTGTGTCGGGTGCGCCCAGCCGGACTCTTGACGCGGGGAAGGTCAGCATGAATGAAGACCCCCGATCCGGCTCGGACTCCACCTGAACGTCGCCGCCGTGCCGCTGCATGACCTGGCGGACGATCGCGAGCCCGAGCCCTGTGCCGCCACTTTCCCGAGAACGCCCCTGGTCGACCCGATAAAAACGCTCGGTCAGACGGGGGAGATGTTCCGACGCAATCCCGGGTCCGTTATCTTCGACCTCAAGGCGACCACCGCCCAGGGGAAGGGTGGTCCAGCGGACGCTGATCCGGCCCTTCGCTTGCGTGTAACGGATCGCGTTACTTAACAGGTTCGAGATGGCGCTGCGCAGTTCGTGGACGCTTCCGGCGATTTCGAGCTGCGCCGGTGGGGGCGTCAGCTCGATCGAGTGGCGACCGGCCGAAAGGGCGCGAGCCTCAACGAGTAAGTCGGTCAGCATCGAATCGACGGACACCCAGTGGTCGAGCGCCGGGCGCACGCCGCCTTCGAGCTCCGCGAGGGTCAGCGAATCGTCCAGCAAGGCCTGCATCCGCGCAGACTGGCTGGCCATCCGATCGACGATCCGCCTTCGCTCTTCAGGAGCCATCTCGATGGCGGACAGTGTCTCGATGTAACCCGCCAGAACGGTTAAGGGCGTTCGCAGTTCATGGGACACATTGGCGACGAATTCGCGCCGCAGCGCTTCGGACTGAACCCGCTCGCTGATGTCCTGGGACAGCACCAGAAGCCCGTCTCCGAGATCCCGGGCCCGGATGGCCAGGGTCCGACCGTAGGGCACGCCGATGCGGATCGGCGTCTGGTATTCACCGGCCTGGAGGTAGGATACGAACTCAGGTTGTCGAACCAGATTCACGAGGGGCTGCGATCGGTCCCGGACCGGGTCGAGGCCGAAGTGCTCGGCCGCCATCCGATTGCACCAGCGGATCTGCTGGCGGCGGTCGAGTAGCAGCACACCATTGGGCGAGGCGTCGATCGCGGTCAGGAAATACTCGAGTCGGTCCCGTTCGATCTGCGCCTTTCGGTCGTGCTGACGCAGTGCCTTCTCAATGCGGTAGCTCAGCTCGCCCCAGAATCCGCCATCCGAGGGGGCGGGGCTGTTCGGATCACTCTGCAGCCATCGAATCAGTCGAGTCCCCCGGATACGATCTCGAGCGGACGAGAGCAGAGCGCCGACCAGCGCACCGAGCAAGGGCCATTCGAGACCCGAACCCGGTCCGTTGAAAGCCAGTGCGAGCGCACCAACGGTGGCCCCCACGAGCGTCAACACAACCGGCGCACTGACGCGCAGCAGGATCCGCTGGATCAGGGACATCAGCGTGTGGCCTTAGCGCGGGCGCCCTGCGCGGTGCGATCAGCGGACGGCGTCCTCGACATCGGCCATCGGCGAGTGCCGAACGTCCGTGCCCTTGACGATGTAGATGATCGCCTCGGCCAGATTTTTGGCATGGTCGCCCACCCGCTCGACGGCCTTGGCAACGAAAATCAGGTCGATGCTGGAGGAAATGGTGCGCGGATCTTCCATCATGTAAGTGATGAGCTTGCGCATCATGCCCTCGAATTCCTGGTCGATTTCTCGGTCGTGCTTCAGAACATCGAGCGCTCCGCCGGTGTCAAGGCGTGCGAACGAATCAAGCGCCTTGCGCAGCTGGTTGATGGCCAGTTCAGATTCGATCCTCAGATCACCGACGGGCTGGCGCAATTTCATGGGTAGGCCCGCATCGAGCAGGCGGTGCACAACGCGTGCGATCCGCGCGGCCTCGTCACCCACCCGCTCGAGGTTTGCGATGATCTTGCTGATGGCGATCAGCAGGCGCAGGTCGCGTGCCGTGGGCTGACGCAAGGCGATGATGCCCGACAGGTCTCGGTCGATCTCAACTTCCATCCGGTTGACCCGCGCCTCTTCTCGGGTGACCTGACTGGCCAGTTCGCCGTCGAACTGGGCCAGTGCCGCGATCGCCTGGGCAACCTGGCTTTCGACCAGGCCCCCCATCTCGAGCACCTTGGACGATATGCCGCTCAGCTCGGCGTCGAATTGCGTGGACAGGTGTTTGTCGATCATCGTGCTGCGCCTTATCAGCCGAAGCGGCCGGTGATGTAGTCCTCGGTCTCCTTGCGGCGAGGCTTCATGAAGATTTCCTTGGTCTGACCGAACTCGACCAAGTCACCAAGATACATGTATGCAGTGAAATCCGATACCCGCGCGGCCTGCTGCATGTTGTGCGTGACAATCAATACGGAAACCTTCTTCTTGATCTCGGAGACCAGTTCCTCGATGCTGCCCGTCGCGATGGGATCCAGCGCCGAGGTGGGCTCATCGAACAGGATGATTTCAGGGTCGGTGGCAAGCGCTCGTGCAATGCACAGCCTTTGTTGCTGCCCCCCTGACAGGTTGACCGCAAGATCGTCGAGGCGATCCTTGGCCTCGTTCCAAAGCGCGGCACTCCGGAGCGCGTCCTCGACCTTGTCATCGATGTAGCTACGTCGCTTTTCGCCGCGAACCCGCAGCCCATAGGCGACGTTTTCGTAGATGGATTTCGGGAAGGGATTGGGTTTCTGAAAAACCATCGAAATCCGCATCCTGACCTCGATCGGATCAACCTGAGGGTCGAGGATGTTGACCGCGTCGGGGTACAACTGGATGGAACCGTCGTATCGGTGCCCGGGATACAGGTCATGCATCCGGTTGAAGCAGCGGAGGAAAGTGGATTTACCGCAGCCGCTCGGTCCAATCAGCGCGGTGACCTTGTGCGCGTAGATCGGCATGGTGATCGATTTGAGCGCCTGATAGGCGCCGTAATAGAAATCGAGTTCTCTCGCCTCGGCCTTGAGCTCGCCGGGTTGAGCGGGCAGGGTAATCGTAGAGGGCATCGGGTGGAGTCCTGTGGCGGTGCGATATGCGCGGGCTCAATGGCAGAGGGTCACCAGGTGATGTGCTTGCGCAGTCTGTATCGCAGCCAGATCGCAACGGCGTTCATTCCCAGGGTCATGAACACCAGGACAAAGCTCGCAGCGGCTGCGTTCTGATGAAAGGCCGGATCCGGCCGGGACGTCCAGTTGAAAATCTGGATCGGCATGACCGTAAAGGGCGAATGCAACCAGTCGAACAGGCCGGCGGGTGGGGTGCCGGTCAAAGGCACGGGAGGCAGGAAGGCGATGAAGGTCAGCGCGCCGATCGTGACAATGGGAGCGGTCTCGCCGATTGCACGCGACAACCCGATGATGACGCCCGTGAGGATGCCGGGCGTGCCGTAGGGCAGCAGGTGATGGCGGATGACTTGCCAGCGCGATGCGCCACAGGCATAGGCGCCCTCGCGGATGTACTGGGGGATGGCGCGGAGCGCTTCGCGGGTCGTCGTGATCACGATCGGCAGGATCAGGAGCGCCAGCGTCAGCCCGGCGGTCAGGATCGATTGCCCGAGTCCGAACGTATAGATGAACAATCCGAGCGCGAGCAGACCGTAGATGATTGAGGGCACGCCCGCCAGATTCGTGATGTTGATCTCGATCAGCTCGGTCAACCCGTTCCGCCGCGCGTATTCCTCAAGGTACACCGCGCCGGCAATACCCAGCGGAACGGCGACG
>JBDLRB010000258.1:0-9678 GCA_039800205.1 Pseudomonadota bacterium
GAAGACGGCACCTATGCTGCACGCGTCCGCTTCGTCGATCAGGCGGGCAACCAGGGTGACTTTTCTCCCGTTGCCCGGTTCACGCTCGATACCCAGGCACCGCAGTCACCCGTCATCAGCGGCATCGCTGGTAACCAGGCATCCGCTTCTTCGCGGATCACTGCGGACAACACGCCGATCCTCCAGGTCTCGGCCGAGCCCGGCGTTCGCCTCGTACTCGGACACGAGGGCGTGCCGGTCGCCGGCGCCAGTTACTCGGTCGTCGAGGTCTCCCCCGGCGCCTATCAGGCGACGGTCAGCACGGCGCTGACCGATGGGTTCTACGGTTTCGTCGCGGTGGATACGGCGGGCAATCGTTCCGATCCGCCTGAGGGATTCCAGAGTCTCGCCGTGTTTCGGGTTGACACGCTCAAACCGTCTGCGCCAGCGGTCGCCGCGCTCGGAGATGTCCTCGACGACGACGTGCTGAATGCTGACGAGTCTGCCGGATTGGGCGTGTCGGTCGCATTACCGGCATCGGGGACAGGCGTATCGCTCGCCGAAGCCGGTGATCGGCTCGAGTTGTGGGTGGACGGCGCAGCGAGCCCATTCGCTTCTCGGGGACTCAGTCCCGAAGACCTCAGCGCGGGGCCGCTTGAATTCAACGTGCCCGCCAGCGTTCTGGGATCGGATGGCCCCAAGTCGATCGTCGCGCGTATCGTCGACCGGGCGGGCAATGTCGGGACGCTCAGCGACCCGTTGGCCTTCACCCTGGACGACACTGCGCCTACGTCGTCCACCGCCAGCTTGTCCGTCCCGGAAAACAGCATGGCTCCCTTTGTTCAGTTGGCTGAACTCCAGTCCAGCGAGTCAGTCACCTGGTCGCTCGCCAACCCGGACGATCCGAACTTCGTGTTGCAAGGGGATGCCATTCGCCTGAAGACGCCGGTCGATTTCGAGAATCCCCTTCAGCCAGGCCTCACGCTCGCGCTCCGTATGGTCGATCAGGCGGGTAATGCTGCCAATCACGCCATCGCCATCACTGTGGATAACGTAAACGAGGCACCTGTGCCGGTCGGGTCGATCGGCAGCAAGCCTGCGGTCAATGGTCAGGCCTTCAGTCTGCCCTTGGGTTCTTACTTTGCTGACGTCGATGCCGGAGATCAGTCGGCGCTGACGTATCAGGTGGTGGACGGTGATTTGCCGGTTGGGCTCAGCATCCAGGGCGGAGCCATTGTCGGAACAGCCAGCACCGACCGCGACGCGGCCGAGATCACCGTTCGAGCGACGGATCCAGACGGTTTGTTTGCCGAGCAGAGCTTTTTCCTGTCGGTGGTGTCCGCGCCTTCGGTGACCAGTTTCATCATGACCGACTCCGACGGCGAGGACGTCAATGCGGGCAAGGCGGGTGATTTCCTCAGCATCACACTCACCTTGTCCGAGCCGCTTTCGGTGACCGCACCGTCTGGCGTCCTGCCCACCATTCAGGCGGACTTTCGGTTTGGCGATGCGGGCGGGCCGACCATCACGGCGAATTATGTCGATTCAAGCTCTCGGTTTCTTCTCGAGGCGGGACAGCTCCGGTTCGAGGCCATTGCCCCCACGGGCGATGCTGAATCGGTCACCCTCACTGCCCTCCGGATGGGCTCGGGCACCATCGTGTCCGGCGTCAACAGCAGCCAACCTTGGGCGATTTCGGTCGTCAATCAGACCTTCAACGGCTATCGGCTCGACAACACGGACCCCACGGCCTCGCTCGTCGTAGACGATACGGCACTCAAGATCGGGGACACCACGACCGTCACCGTCACCTTCAGTGAACCGGTGCCGGAATTCGCTTCCGAGACGGATCTGACCGTCGCGGGCGGAGCGGTCTCGACAATGACCACCGCGGATGGGGGCGTCACCTGGACGGGCACCCTGACGCCGACATCGGGTCTTTCGCTCTCGGCGGGTGTTGTGAGCCTCGATGCAGGCTACGAGGATCGCGCGGGCAACGCCGGAGCCGGGGTGCAGAGTAACGCCTTTGCGGTGGACACTCTGGCGCCGACGGCCAGTATCAACTTGTCAAAGTCCTTGCTCAAAAAGGGCGATACGGCGGTGCTGACCATCGATTTCTCCGAGGCGCCCGTGGGCTTCGATCCTCTGGTCGATCTCCTGCTCCCAGCCGGTAGCACACTCACCAACGGGGCCTTTGACGGCACAGGTCGGGTCTACACGGCGACCTTCACGCCCCGCGTGGATCAGCAAATCGACACCGTCGAGATCATCCTGGGGCCTACCTGGACGGACGCTGCAGGCAATGCGCCAACGGCGTCCGCAACGTCGAATGTCTTCAGTATCGACACCCGGCCGCCGGGAATCCTGTTGCCCACCAGTCTCGCAGCGCTCACCAGCGCCGATGACGCCTTATCCGGGACCACGGAACCCCTCTCGATCATTCAGGTTAGCCGCGATGGTCAGCCGATCACCGGCCTGTCGATTGTGGCCGATGCGGAGGGTGATTGGTCGGTCACGGCCGCTCAGCTCGGACTCAACACCGTCAACTCCGGAGATGTGTTCAGCTTCAAGGCAACGGACGCGGCCGGTAATGTGGGCGAGGCTGAGACCCGTTTGATCGCGCGCATCGGTGTGGTCGAGCAGGCCCCGCCGGAGGCCGACATTGACCGCGGCAATCTATCCAATCCTGATACGGTCCGGGTGGGGGCAGGCGACGGCTTCTACGCGCTCGGTGGAGGGGACGATGTTCTCATCGGCCTCGTCAGCGGCGAGGTCGGGTACGGGCTGTTGGGGGACAACGTCTTTGAAGGTGGTGAGGGTAACGATCGCTATGTCAACATGAGTGGCGACGATGTCTTTATCGGTGGCCCCGGTGTTGATGCAGCGATCTTTGGGGGTGCGGCTGCGGATTGGAACTTCACCTACGCCCTGGCCACGCCAGAGACTCAGTCGGCGCTCCGACAACTGCACGATACGCAGTCACCCTTCCTTCGGGTGGAGTCGGCTTCGACGGGCGCCTTCTATCTCGCCGAGGTCGAATTCCTCGCGTTCGCTGGCGACGGCGTTCGCATCGATCTGCAGTCGATTTACGGTACTGCGTCGCAGGGCGTGGTCTGAAGCCATTCATTGTTTGACCGACGATCAACGACTGAAAATGAACCCGAGCCTTCGCTCCGCGCGGTACGATCAGGATAGTTTTTCTTCTTCTGACGATCGGACCAACCGGGTGACAGCTTCTGCAAGGGTTCCTTTGTTTGCGAACACAGGAGCGCGCTGATGGGCTACCTCTACGAGCCTCGCTCAACCAGTTCCGATGAACTGTTCCGTTCGATCAGCAGCGTGTTGATCGGAATCGGCCGCCCTCCAGTTCAGGTGCCCACTTCGCCGCCCGAGGCTGATCGGGGTGTGACCGATCCCGTCAGCCTGCTACCGGGCATCACCCTACCGACGTCTGACGTGATCCAGGTCGATCTGGGACGGCTCCCGCGCCTGGATCTGCCCAGTCTGCTTCCGGATTTGAACGGCATTGGCAACGGCTTTCTGCGCTCCCCTTGGCTTCAGCCCATCCTCGACCGGGTTGTTCGGATTGTTCGCCCCCCAGAGGATTCCGTCGATGGTGATCGGGATGCAGCGGGTCTTCCGCTGCCCGCCGAGGATCCCCATCAACCCGACGAATCCGATGACGACAGCGTTGACGAACCGACTGGCGACCACGAGGGTGGGGAGCATGAGGACACCGCAACCGATCCTCGTGAGGGCTCAGATTCGGACGATATTCGCGACCCGGCGGACGACGCGCTGAAGCCCGTTGACCCGCCCATCACGATCCCGGCGCTCATCGAAGAATCCGAACCCAATGATGCCGTCGGCCAGGCCACTGATATTCGCCTGGGCGTGATGGTTCGCGGCCGCCTTGCGGATCATCGCGACATCGACTGGTTCGATCTGGGCGATCTCAAGCCGGGCGAGATCGAAGTCAATTTCAAGTCCCCCAGCAACCTGCTTGGGCTGGTCGACAGCTATGTCCTGACCTTGCACGACGACCAAGGGCTTGCGCTGCACAAGTTCAGCATCAGCCAGAGCAGCGGTTTCACCTTTCGGCTCGATCAGCCCATCATCGGCGCACACCTTTCGATTCAGGCGGCCTCGTCCTGGCTGATTGATTCGCGCGATTACGGATTCAGGGTCGACCATCGGCCGCTCGAAGAGGGCACGCCGACCGCACCGAATGCCGAACATGAGTTCAACGACCGCCCCGATCTGGCGAACCCGCTCGCGCTCGGTGATTTCGTGTCCGGTCGACTTGCCTCGCGTCTTGATCAGGACTGGTTTGTCACCGACACCGACCAGGCGGGCCCGGTCCGTATCGCCCTCGATTTCAAATCCTCCAGCCGATGGCTCAGTCTGGTCATGGTCGAGGTCGTGGATGACTCGGGGAACGTCCGGGCCCAGGCCACGGCCGGATCCAGACTTGTTCTCGAGGTCGCGGCCGAGGCAGGCGAGCGCCTCTACGTGGGATTGTCTTCGGTCGGGCTCATGCAGGACGACAGTGCCTACCGGCTCAAGCTGTCGATGCCTGATCCGGCTCCACCGTCGCTCCCACCTTCGAGCGCCGAAGTGATTTCTGGCTCGGCTCGAGCCGAGCGTCTGCAGGGCACTGAGTCGAACGACGTATTCGACGGTCGAGGAGGCGACGACACCCTGGAGGGCGGCGGGGGTATCGATGTTGCGGTGTTTCGCTCTTCCATCCAGGACCTTTCGCTGTTCGATTACGGTCCGCTGCATGTCGTGCGCGGGTCGTTCGCCGCCGGGGTCCACGCCGGGACGGCGACGCGCCTGGTTGGTGTCGAGACTCTTCGCACCAATGAAGGGGATATTCCGCTGGTTGCGCCCCAGGTCGACCCTATTCCCATGGTGACCGCTGCAATCGACACGCTTCGCTGGTCCATCGATCCGGATGAGCGAATCGCGCCCCCGTTCAACCCGGGCCTGTATCCGGAGATCGTTCTGGGCTCCCGGCGAGCCGAACGTCTGGTCGGTAGCGATGGTGACGATTTGATCGATGGCGCGGGAGGTGCGGACACGATCGTGGGAGGCGCTGGGCTCGACACCCTCGCGATACTCGCGCCCGCGCAGTCGTTCGATGTTCAGTCCATCCAGGGCGTGACCCGAATTCGCGGTCTGGATGGCGCCTTCGAATACGCGGGTCATCGCGTGGTGACGGTCGATGTCGAGACACTCGCATTTGCTCAAGGGGATTCGGTCGCGCTCAGTTCGAGTGGCGGGCGCACCGTCCGATTGGGTACGTCTGGCTCCGATATTCTGCGTGGCGGCGACGCAGACGAGGTGTTCGATGGCCTGGGGGGAAGCGACGTCATTGATGGGGGTGCAGGTCAGGATACGCTTGTCCTGTTCGCCCCGAAGGACGCGTTCAGCATCTCGGCGCTCGACCCGTCCCGCCCTGAATTTATCGTGCGTGCAACGGCTGGCGCAGAGGGCGAGTATGCGCGTCAAACGATTTTGCTGCGCAATGTCGAGCGCGTGGTGTTTGCCGACGGCGAGCAGGCGCTCGCCGCGCCGCCCCGTCTCGTGCTCTCCAGCTCTGTCACCCAATTGACCGAAGGCGGCGAGGCCGCGGCTGTTAATGTATCCCTGAGCGCGGCGCCTTCGTCAGCCCTGACGGTTTCGGTCCGCGCAGGGTCCGATCTCTCCGCCGAACCCGCAACGCTGAATTTCACCCCGGACAATTGGGACCAAATCCAGACCCTGGCTGTGAATGCGCTGGATGACGACCTGATCGAACCCACCGAAAAGGCGCTGCTCGAATTCGTCGTCAACGACGCGCTCCAAGCCGACGCACGGTCCTTGCGCCCGCAAGCGCTCACCTTCACGGTGTTTGACAATGACACGCCCCAATTGGGGGCGATCAGCGGGCGGCTGTGGCACGACACCAATCTGGATGGCGATGCCTCGCCCGACGAGCCTGGACTGGCGGGTTGGGTGGTGTTCATCGATCGCAATGGCGACGGCTTGCCTGGCGCGGGCGATGCGCAGGCCCGCTCCGATCTGGATGGCGCATGGCGACTGGATGGGCTGGACGCGGGCGAGTACGTGGTTCAGGCCATGGTTCGGCCTGGCTGGCAACCCGCCTCAGAGGCGGTGGCAAGCGATGGTGCAACCCTGGTCGATGACAACGGTGGCACGGGCCAGATCATGTCGCCTGATTTCGATCTGATCGAGATCAGCGCGGCGCAGGCCGATGCCCTTTCAACCCACTTGGGCGAGGCGACCCAGCTGGGCGCGTTCAGGGCCGATCCGCGCTTTGCCGGCATCGACGGTCACGGCACGGCCATTGTCATCATCGATACCGGGGTCGATCTCGACCATGCGGCCTTCGGCCCGGACAGCGATGGGGATGGCGTTGCCGATCGAATCGTTTACCACTATGACTTTTCAGGCGCGGGTGACGCTGACGCGTCGGACCCCAACGGTCATGGTACGCACGTCGCCGGCATCGCCGCGGGGCAGGGCGCGTATGCGGGCATCGCCTCCGGTGCTGACCTCATCGTCCTCAAGGTCCTCGATGAACGAGGGCAGGGCCGGTCCTTCGACCTGCGCGAGGCGGTCGACTGGGTGGTTCAAAATGTTGACCAATACAACATTGTCGCAGTCAACTTGTCTTTGGGATTTGGCGACTTTGATACCGAGGCCACCACGGGCTTCCTGACTTCTCCCTTCAAGGCGCTGGCCGACAACGGCGTGACCGTCGTTGCCGCATCGGGCAATGGCTACGCAAAGAATCCGGTCCAAGGGGTGTCTTACCCTTCGTCCGATCCGTGGGCGATGTCCGTGGGCGCGGTCTGGGCGGGTGACGGGGTGCTGGGTTCGCCCACTCAAAACGGATCGGTCGACGATATCGCGGCATTCTCACAGCGCGATGACACCGAGTCCGATATCTTTGCGCCCGGTGTACAGATCCGGTCGGCCTGGCTCGACGGCGGCTATCAGATGCTGAGCGGTACCAGCATGGCCACCCCTCAGGTCAGTGGCATGATCGCGCTGGTCCAGCAACTGGCGATCGAGCAGTTGGGCCGTCGCCTCACGGTTGCCGAGGTCCGTTCGCTCATCGAATCGACGGCTGATGTGATAGTCGACGATGCGGCCACTCAGGGCGATGGTGCGCTGCCTAATACTGGCCTCAGCTTTGGCCGTATCAATATGCTTGCGCTGGCTGAATCGATCCTCGATCAGCCCCCGTTGGTCTCGCAAACCGTGACGGTGCTCGAGGGCGGGACCACCAGCGATGTCAACTTTGGGTTTGTGCCCTTGCAGTCGCCCGACGGTCAGGCCCTGGATGACCTGATCGTGGGCACCCGCTGGGGCGAGCAACTCTCGGGCGCTGCGGGCAGCGATCGGCTGATTGGGGGTGCGGGTGACGACACCCTGCTGGGGGGCGAAGGCGACGACTGGCTGATGCCGGGGGTCGGTAACGATTTCGTGGACGGCGGTGCCGGCCAGGACACAGTCAGCTATGCCGGACGGAGTACCGATTATCGAATCGACCGGGTCTCGCCGGGGTCGATCCGGGTCGAGTCCGCGTTCGACGGCAGCATCGATCGCTTGATCGATATCGAATGGCTGTCCTTCGAGGACGGGTTGGTCAGCGCTGAGGGTATGGCCCCGGTGGCTCTGGACGACATCCAGAAGACCACCGACGCACAGACTTTGGCGGGTGCGTTTGACCCGATGTCCGATCCGATGCTCGATTCAGGCCTGTTGTTCTTTGCCGAGACCACCACCCCCCTGCCGCCTGCGCTGACTCTGACGCAGATCCAGCAGATGTTCGAGGTGCGCACCTCGCTCGAGGGCAGTGTTCCCTTGCTTGAGCTTTGGGTCAAGGGTGACCGCGGCGTCACCGCTGCCGATATCGAAATTGTTTTCAATCCGCTGCAGGCGAGCTTCTCCGATACTGTAACCGTTCCGAATTCGACCACCAGCCTCCGTGTCCCGGCGGGCTGGGACGGGCAGGCAAGCGAGGGGGGCGCCGGGGGCAGTAACGGTGTGGTGTCAGCGCAGGTCCTTTACGGGACTGAGTCGAGCGCACTGGTCGGCGGTGTGGACGGACAACGCCTGGCTGCATTTGTCTTGTCCCCCGCAGCGGGAGTCCCGTCCATCGACGACATTCAGATTCGGCTGAAAGGATTCGATGACGATCAGGGGTATTCCTACGGCAGCGTAGCTGGGGGCACTTCAGTCACCCAGCCCGTTGTCCTGAACGCCGCCTACGATATTCCCCTCGCGCTGACTGCAGACCTCAGCGGGATGGTTTATCACTGGAAGAGCCATGCGCTGATGAGCGGGGTCGAGGTTTCTGCCGCCACCGGCGTATCTGCGGGGACGTCCCCCGCCGGTTCACCTGGGAAAAGTATTGAGTTCCGAAATCTTGTTTTCAATGGACCGAGTGAAGCGCTGGTAGAAGTCTGGGCGAAGCCGAATACGAGCGTTGCAAACTTTAACTTCACCTTCGATCTTGGGTCTGATCTGGCGTTGACGTACGAATCGAATTCAGCACTTTCTGCAAATTGGTCGATCGTCGATTCGATTGTCGGAGGTGATTTAGCGGTCAGCGGGATGTCAAGTACATCGAGTTTGTCTGTGGCCACCAAGCTTGGAGTTGTTAAGGTTTCTTCTTTAGCGTCTCTCACTGAATTTGATCTCGCAATGTTGGGTGGTGAACTCGGCCAGGAAGCAGTTGCGCCTCACCTCGTCACCGCTGCACGGGCGATATCTGGGTCCCAAGGCGACTATCTCATTGATGGCCTCCTTAGCCAGGAGCAACTGGTCAGGGCTTCTTTGCTGGCCGATAACACTGGTATTACATCGGGAGATGCGCTCGCCGCGCTGCGTATTTCGGTTGGGATTCATCCGAATAGTCCATCCGTCCCGTTATCCCCGTACCAAATTATCGCGGCGGATGCCAACGGGAGTGGAACGATTACAGCCGGCGATGCGTTGGCGATCCTCCGGATGTCTGTTAACCACGCGCTGGCCCCGAAGCGGCAGTGGTTCTTTATTCGCGAGGATGCTGATTTTTGGGACGGCCAGACCATGGCCATTTCTAAAGAACGGGTTGTCTGGGAGAAAGATGGATTCCTGACGACGCCGGATGGTCTCGATGATCTCAACTGGGTTGGAGTGCTCAAGGGTGATGTCAATGGGAGTTGGCGTCCTCTTGATGCTCAGGGTATGCCAATCACAGCTGGCAATTATGCAGCCCTGCCTACGTCTTATTTCTCGGATCTTGCGACACAACTGGGTGTACCGGTCGCGCAGTGGGGCTAAGCCCCAAAAGGAGGATTAAATGAGTGCACAATTTTCAATTCAGAATCTGACAAAAGTTTCTGCGACGCAGTACACTTTTCAGGTGGTTCTTGCAGATGCGTCGAGTGTTGGCTCGTTCAATATTAGTTTGGTTCTGAATGGTGCGTCACTCGCTTCTGCAGCCTTTTCGACGGCTGGAACGTCTGTATCGAACTGGGCTTTTTCGTCGACTGGCCTTTCCGCTGGGGCTTATACCGATCCTAACGATGTGCTCGGTTCGAATTTTTCGGCTGTTGGGGCGGTCTTGCTGAACGGGACTTTAAATCTTGATTCAGCACCTACGGCATCTTTTTCTCTCGGTTTGGCGCAGGTCTCTTT
>JBDLRB010000259.1:0-29745 GCA_039800205.1 Pseudomonadota bacterium
AGGTGACTGCATGGATTCGGCGCCAGGGTCATCAGTCAGCGGCAGCCAGAGCTCGAGGCCCTCACGCTCGTCGCATAAGCGAACGGACGACAGCAGCACGGCTTGGTCGCCCGCATCCAGTCCGACGTATACCGCATCGGGCTCGGCGAGGGGCTGTCCACAGGCCTCGAGCGTTTGTGTGATCAGGGATTGAAAGCGTGCCAAGTCATGCTCCTGGTGATGGTGGACTTTGTTGCGTATCCCGGGTGAGCGCCTCAAGGGTCTATCCAGCCTCGCCTTAGACATTCAACAGGAAGGACCCGTTGGCCGTGTCGAATTGAAAGATCGGAATCGTGAACTCGCCACCCATCTTCCAGTTGAAATGGGTTTCGAGATCCAGCCAGGACGCCGCCGCCGCGTAGGCGTCGCTGAGCGCCTGGGTGACCGCACCCAGATTGCTCTTGTCCTCCGGCGTCAGATCGACATTGAGGCCCAGTTCGCCGCCTGCGGTGAGATCCAGGGCGCCCTTGAAATCGACCAGGTCGAGGATGTTGTCGCCCAGCATTGCAAAGAGGTTACCGGGGCCGGCCGCGATGACCGACGACAGACCCGTGTCGGGCGGCAGATCGAGAAGCGAATCGAACAGATCTGCGAGCCGCAGTTTGCCGGTGTCGTCGGCCTTCAGGTCGGCCTCCAGACTGAAGTTGAGACCACCAAAGATTTCGGCGTACAGATTCGCCAATCCCTTTGCCTGACCGAGCATCGCCCCGGCGGTGACCAGCAGCGACAGGTCGAGCTCGAGCTCGGGCAAGTCGATCATCGTGCCGTCGACTTCGTACTCGTCAAAAAGGTAGATGCTGTTGGCCAGCAGATCGAGAAAGGGCTTCCCTTCCTGGTTACGAATACTTTGCAGCCAGTAGTTGTCGACCCCGATCGACAGCCGCGGGATGACGCTTGCGCTGGCCTCGAGACCCACCGGCAGGCTGAACGGGACCACGTTGTTGATCGTGTCATAGAAAGGCAGGAGTTGTGCCAGGTTGTAGTTGTAGGCAAAGCCTGCGTCTTCGATGGACGGCAGGTCAGGGGTGAACCGGATGAACTCGACGAGCTCGTTGTCCCAGAGCGCTTTGGCGAGATCCGGCCCCAGCTGATTGAGGATCGGGAATTCAACGCCCAACGCCTTGAGCTGATCCCAGAACGCCTTCACATTCGGAACCGCCTCCAGGAGTTTTGAAATCTGATCGGCCGGCGGGGCGGCGCTGGAGCCGAGGTCGGCCAGGGTCAAGAGCTTTTTTGGGGCGGTGGGCTTGTAGTACTCGGCGGTCCTGGAGACCGAGCGATTCGTGCCCACGACGGCCTCCCAGTAATCCACCCTCGTCAATTCATACTGGCCGTTGGCATATGAAGCGAGTTTGGACTTGACCGTATTCAGGGTTTCCTCGGTGGCCTCCGGAAAGCCGATCAGTTTGAGTTGGTCAACGGACAGCGTCGTCTTGTAGTCCTTGAATCGGGCAATGGCCTGATACAGTGCGCTGGCGTCCGATTTCCATGGCGCGTGTTTCTGCAAGCCGGCCAGCACCCATAGTTTTTCATTGGCCATGCTCGCCATCAGCACTTCGCGGGTGGCCGTCACGATCGCATCGAGCTCGGCATAGGTGTCCACTTGCGCGTCGGTGCGGGTCGAGACGATGCCCTGCAGTAAGGGCAGGGCGGGCAATCGCGAATCGGGTCGGGATTTCGTCGAATTGGCGTAGGGAATGTTTTCCAGTTCCTGGGCCCGATCGGCCTGCAGGAGGAGATCGATCGCGCTGTAGAAGGGGCCCGCCTTGGTGCTGTCCAATGAGGCGCCGGCCGTATCAAGCAGCAATCGATAGGCATCGACCAGTTTCTGAAGATCGTTGAGAGTCTTGGTCTTGCTCTGGCCGATGACTGTACTGTCCAGAAAGCTGTTGAAGCCAGCCAAGCTGCTGGCTGACAGCCCGCTCACTCCGACGGCCTTGAAATCGTCGATCGTCAGGGTCTGCGCGGCGTCGTTGGCTTCTGCGGCAGCGCTGATCTTGGCCAGCGCTGCCTTGAACGCCGAATCGACCGAAACGATCTCGTCGGCGGTCAGACCCCGGGCTTTTTCATAGGCCGCATTCAGGTCCTGAACCTGTGCTCGAACACTGGTGTACAGATTGGCGTAATCGCCGGCGTAGCGAAAAATGGATTGGTTGACAGCGTCAAGATGCGTACTGTCCGACTGATTGAGCAGCTTCAGTCCCAGACGATCCAGCTGATTGTGCGTGAGAGCAGCCTGACCGATGGGTAGCGAAATGGAGATGCTGTCGCCCAGGCCGACGTTGTACGTGCGCGGATGGTTGACCAGTCGGACCAAGGCCGACCAGGCCTCGACCAGCGACTGGAGCTCGGGCTGGCTGTCGAGTTGCTGCGGCGGCTGGTACTCCATGATCTTCAGCAAGAGTGTCCGGGCCCGCTCGCTGGTCAGTGTGGTGTTGCTGCTGCTGAGGAGTTCCAGGGTACCGAAGGCCTCAATCAGCCCCGCCTTGTCCTCGGCCGTACCCCGGTTCTTGCCGACCCGTTCGACCCGCAGCCACGCATCGACGATCTGCTGCAGCTTGCCAACCACCCTCACCCCATAGTCGGGATCGTCTTCCCAGGCGCCCGGACGCGCCATATCGAATTTGGGGTCGCGTAACAGGATCCATTCTCGAATCGGTTTGGAATCCAGCAGCGAATTGATGGTCGCGAGATTGTCCCGCGTCACGCCGGTCACACCGGCCTGAAAGTAGACGAATTCGTGCAGTCCGCCTGCGCCCGTCCCCAGTTCGTCCACTTGGTCGGCCACCGCAGCATCGATCAGACGCTGGATCGCCACGCTGGGCTTGAGCTCGGGCTCCGGATCGCTGCGTGGGGGCAAGGCGCGATCGATCAGGCTGTAGCGATTACCACTGTCCACCGTATCGAAGCGCCCACCCCGGATATCCCACGTGTAGCTGCCCAGCGGCAGTCCAAGAACGCTCGTTTGCTGGCTGGCGATTTCCGCGGCTGCCAGCGCATGCAAGGTCGAAAGCCCCTCGAGCTGATCGATCGCCGTGAGTGTGGCCTTGAAGTAATCGAAATAGTCGAAGAAAGTCGCGAAGAATTGCTTCTGCGCATCGAGCGACTCCATGACCGCAACGACCGCCGCGCCGTAGCCCGACGCATTCAGCGTGTCCTTGAGACCGGGCGTCAACGCAACCATCGTATCCCAGAGCTCGTCGGCGAAGTTCACGAATCCGGCGTAGTGTCGCGCCGATTGTTCGATCGCTTCCAGTACGGTGACCTTTCCATTGTCATCGACATCGAGTGCTTCGATGACCCCTGCGGCGACTCCGCTGACGACCGATTTTGGGACATTGACGACCTGGTTGATGAAATCCTTTGCAAAGCCAGGCATCCAGGACGGCAGGTTGAGCGGCGCCGAGGCGGCGCCCACATCGGTCGGAATGGGCAACTCATAGGAAAAGAAGTTCTCGATGGCATACACCGGCTGCATCACCGAGTCGATCGCTGAAACGGCGCTGCCACTGGCCTGGGTGATCAAGGGCGCCAGCGCGAGCGTTACGTCGTCGAGATGGACCGTGCCCCATTCGGAAACCGCTTGGCTCGCATCGACCGAGTCGTAGACGAACTTGAAGGGCGTCGTGATATCGGCCCCCAGCTTCAGGGCAAAGAGATCCATCAGCGGACCGGCCACGGCTGAATCCACGACATTGCCAAAGTTCAGTCCGAGCTCGGTCTGGGCGGAGAGTCGCCCTTCGAGATAGGCGCGCCAGTTGAGCGCATCGTCCAGAGCGGTGAGTCCGTTGGTGGCGAGCTTGCCGAGGAGTACATCCGTGCCCTTCAGCAGGGACAGTCGTTGGTCGGCAGTGCCGTCGAAGTCCTTGAAACTGATCGTGACGCCGCCTTCGGCACCGGTGTTGGTCCGCTTCGCCGTGCTGCTGATATGTGTCGTCGGTTGATCCTGACCCGTCAATGAAAACGGGCCCAGGACCCCACCGACGGTCGAACCGGGTGCAACACCGATATCGGCATGGAGCTTGAGGCCACTGCGGGTCGTGTCAAGGGTTGCGATGTTGTACGCATCCAGTTCGTACTGGATCTGGCCGAAGAGCCGGACTTCCAGCACTCGGTGCCCGGCCAGATTGGCATCGATGAAGCCCATCGCGCCGTTACCGCCCATCAGCCCGCCAAAGCCTTCGTTGAACCATTCCTCCGGATCGATGATGACCAGTTCGAACGCTCCGGTGACCGAGTCGTAGTTGAAGGATTGGAACGGGGCGGGCAGGTTGGTCTGAGGGCCCGTGAAGCGGTAGGCGCTTGCGTCGCCGCCGTCTGCCGGATTCCAGTCGACGAAACCGTTGTCATCCGAGCCGCCGGACGAGCCGTCCGTATCCCCTGTGCCGTCCGAGGGGTCCAGGCCCTCGAAGCCGCCGTTGTCCGAGCCTTCTTCTGGTTCGAAATCGCTTCCGCTGTCGCTGCCTGGATCAATCACCCAGCCGCTGTCATCGGACTCTGTATCCCCTCCCGTGTCGTCGATCGGATCGTTGTCAGAGTCATCGAACCCAAAATAGAAGCCAGAGCCCTCCATTGACTTGAGCGTCGGGCTGCCTTGCTTGAGAACCAGTTTGGGTAGCGTCGCCAGGCGATCCTGCAACCAGAGCGCAACCCCGCTGTTATTCATCAGCTCGCCGACCGAACCCACGAACGGAATCTCGACATTGGCCAGCCCCTGCAGGGCCGACTGCAGCATGGGTGTCAGCAGTGCGCCGAGGTCCAGCGTGTCGCCCGGCTGGGTGGGTGCGCTGAAGAGCTCAGTCTCGATCCGTTTGCCCTGATAGCCCTCCGAGTCGACGATCTGAATGCTGAGGGTCTGCAGTGCCTGATCGGCTGAATCGACCGGCAATTCGACCCGGCCCGCAGCCAGGTCCGCAGCCGACAAGGTCCGCCGAGTGATGACCGTGCCCGCGGCATCTAGCACCCGGATCTGATCGCCAGTCTCGAGACCGGACCGGTCGACCTCAGACCCGGGGAGTTCGATCAGGATTCGATCCGGGAGGCCGTTCATGCCGGGGAGCAGGGTCTTGAGCGAAGGCGGAGCGCTAGTCGCAGAACCAGCCAGAGCCTGTTGCGCACCACTCACGTCTGAGAGGGTGTTGCCCACCGCGATATTCGAGAGCGCAAGCAGGTCATTGGGCGACCAGGAGAGGCTTGTTTCGGGCGCGATGGCGTCTGCAATGGCTTCGCCGCGCAGAGCAAGCGCGCTGACGGTGGCCGCGTCGGAAAGATTCAGCACGCTGGAGGCCTGGGCACCGCCCGTGCGGATCTCGTCGGCGCGTTGGACCACCGCCTCGACCAGCGCGTCGATCAGGCCTTGCTCGGCGATCGTGCTCAGATCGGCGCGCGACTGCTGTGTGCGTGCCTGGGTGAGGATCGTCGCGATCTTGGCTGCGAGCTTCTGGTTGGCCAGTGCTGATGCATCGCCCTGCTCGGCGGCCGCGATCGGGTCAGCGTCGGCCAGGCGTGCGCCGGAGGGCAGGCTCAGACCAAGGGCGTCGCGGAGCAGTGCCGTCGCCTCGTCCAGACTGTCAGCGGCTCCGTCGGCGATCAAGGCCTGAGCGAGTGTGGTGAGCGGGTTGATCACGGTGGCACCCGTCGGTGCGGCCAGCGTCATGATATTGGGCACACCGGTATCGGTATTGATGCCGCCCAAGGCAAGCAGCGTGCGCCCCTCTGCCTCCATTCGGCCCAGCCAGTACGCGTTCAGTATGAAGCTACCATCGACCGCTGTGAGTATGCCGGTGTCGAGGTCGGCATCGGGCTCGAATACACCATCCCCATCGTCCAGATAGATGCGCGCGCCCTCAATGTAGCCGTCCGCAACCAGACCGCGCTGCGCGCTTCTGGCGTCATTGCCGCTCAAGCTCTGGATCTCTCCCCCATCGTCCCCGGCGTCGGGCGCTGCGTATCGAAACGTGAAAGCGCCGGGCAGCAGGCCGGGCACGGTCAGCTGAACCTTGTCATGGACAACGATGATCGAGGACACCGGAAGAGCCTGTTGACCCTGGAAGACTTCGAAGCGGTTCGTCGGGATGACGGCCGTCTCGTCAAGCGCCCGGTCATAGTCGAGCGTGATCCGGTCAGCCGCCGCGTCCCCCGCGATGGTCTCAAGTTCCGGCAAGGCGGTATCGGCATCGAATCGGGCGACCGTTCCAAGACCCGGTCGACCCGCACCGTCCCGAAAGCTTCCTGCGGCAATCGTGATCTCGATTTCTGCGCCGCCGTCGGCGCGCGCTTCAAGGTCGGGGTCGGCAACGATCGTGGCGAGCCAGATGCTGGGGTCCGCGGTCGGTCGCAGATCGCGTGCCGTTGCGCCCGTGATCAACAGGTCGGAGAGTTCGAGATCCTGAACCGGTCGCTCGAATGCAAGGGTGAGCGACCCGGTTTCGCCCTCAGTCAATAATGAATCGTCAAGGGAGAGCGAGACGGCCGGGAGCGAGGGGCTTTTGTTGAGGGCCGACAGCAGGCTGGTGCCGAGCAGCAGCGCGGTCAGCGCCTGCGCGGTCGCAGGGGCGCGGGTCAGTCCGCTTGGGTCGGAGGGCCCGGCAGGTGGGGGGGTCAGGGGGCCGGCTGAGGCCAGGAGCGGTTCGATGACGCCGGTTTCGATGGTCGTATTGAACGCTGCGGCAGCGAGCCCACCCTCGCTCGGCAGTGTGCGATCGCCCTTGTGGGACTCGGCGGCCAGACCGGCGTGCGACTCGCGATCCTCGTGGCTGTCAGCGCGATCGGTTTGATCTTTTACGAGCTCCTCCGGGTCGGGGTGGGCCTGGACGGCACGTGCCCCGGTGATGGGGTCGATCGCCTGCCGAACGCGACCATTGTTCGTCGCAGGAGCGCGCGGGGCGGTGTGCGGGGGCGTCACGGGCATGGCTGGGCTTCCACAGAGACAGAGCGATGCGTACGAATCACCGGGGGGTGATGCCACGGTGATCGCGAAAAACGGTCAATCGGTTTCGCTTGATTATCGATGGTCAAACCTTAAAATCAAACGGCCGGCGCTCGGTCAAACCTTACCGTAGCTTACGTTTCGGGTCGGGGGGGTGGGGCCCGGCGGGCCTCGAACCGTATGCTCGCGCGTATGAGTCTCGCGCGTTGCTGCGTTGCAGTCGCCTCATCCAATCGAGTGATCAATGATGTCCGACAATCAGGGCGCACCCCTCGGGGTTCTGGGTCTACCGGTGATCTCCGCGGGCTGGCAGGATCGCTCGCCCGATCAGGTGTATCAGATGACCTGCCGGGCCTTGGGTCTGGCGGGCTTGGGCCTTCCAGTGCCTGGTACGCGGATGGTCGAGGCGGCGGACGGTTCGCTGTATCTCCAGGTGCCCGATCGGGGCGACGCGCTGGAACCGGTCGATTGGGCGCAGCTCGTTCAGCACGTCCGTCAGCGCGTCGAAGACCCCGGAGCAGGCCGGGACGAGCCGGACGGTATGCCGCTCGAGGATCCTGCGGGCCTTGAGCGGCTCGAGCGGATCGAGGCGGTCTGGCTCGAGCGGCCGGACCTTGTGCCCCATGTCGAACTCGATGACGAGCAACCCGCCCTCGTCCTGGCACCCGATCAGGCGGACTGGACATTCGTGGTGATTCCTGCGTCATGGGCGGAGTCGGTGCGGGTGCTGCTCCCCCTTTTGCTCTTGCCCGATGACCCAGCCGCACAGGCGGCTTGTGCCCGGCAAGCGCTCCGGGCGAATGACCAGCGATTGCTGGGCGAAGCGTGTTCAATGCTTGTGGAGGTCGAGACGGACATGCTCGTGCTGCACGCTGTGGTGCAGCCGGCGCAGATGGACGCCGCGGCCTGGGAGGAACTGTTCGGGCGGATGCTCGCGTCGCGCGATGCCCTCCTCGACGAGTGGCGGGGCGCCGATGCGCCGGGTTCCGTTTCAGTCGGGGTGCCGAGCGACGCTGCGGCCTCACCCCTGACCGCTTTGAGAGGGTGATCCGATGCCTGTGGGTTCTGTCCATCCGTCGCTGTCCCCTTTGATCGGGGGAAGTCCGAGTTCCGCCCCTGGAGCGGTACGCGCTCAAAGCATGCCGGTGCCGGATTCGCCGCTGGCAGCGCGTCTGAGTGCGGTCAATCAGGCGCATGGCAGCACGCATCAGCTGAGCTTTCAGGGAGCGCTGCACGCTCTGTCGACCGATGCGTTTGCCGAGATCGATCCGAGCGACCCCACCTCAGCCCCTCAGTTCGGTGACGGGGTCGACCCGATGGAGGCCAGCGAGCTCGGTGATGCGCTCGCCGACTTGGATCCGACCGGGCGGGCTGCATCTGCACCGGCGCCCGCCTTCAGCGTGGCAGATGCCCTCGATTTTCGCGTCAATCACTATCAGGCCGCTCAGACACTGGCGGACGAGTGGATCCATCGCGTGGGGGTCGCCATGGAGCACACCCGCGATCCCGCGACCCTGCGCAGGTTGCAAGGCGTGCTCGATGGGCTCCAACAGTTCAAGAGCGATCTGCACACGGCTGAACAAGGTGATCGGGAGCGGGCTCACCGTCTGCTTGAGGATGAGCGCCTGGCCCAGACTGCGGCTGAGCGATTTCGCCTGGCCAAGCAACTGTCCGGGGGGACCGTCAAGAAGCCCTTCAGCGCCAAGACCTGGTACTCGTTCAAATTGTTCGATGGCATCCGTGCCCGCTGTCAGCAGGCCTTGATTCGGCGCACGGGCGCGCAGGGCGGCGCATTTCAACCCCCGGGAGGGCCGCTTCACCTGCGCACTGCGCTCGCGACCCATTTGTCCGGCGTGCTTACGGCAGGCGGGCTCACCGATTGTGGCGCCAACGCGCTGCAGAAGTCGATGGTCTTGCACGCGGCTCGACACGCGGAACGGGCGATGAGCTGGTCGACGATCGAGAATTCGATCGAGTTGTCGGGCTCGAATGCGCAGCCCCTCACCTTTGCCAATGCGCAGTACCCGGCGCGGGTGTTCAGCCCGGCGTTGGCGACGGCCTACGGGCCGGGGCGGAAGGGTGTGTCCTGTATGAATAGCGCCGAGCCCGAACATGTCGTCAATTTATGGAAGACCACCTTCCGGGCACCGGGTGAACCCGGCCTCGCGTTTTCTGCACTTCGCCACGGCATTCATGATGCCTACGCACTCAAGAAAGACCCGGTTGCGCGAGCGAAGGCTGCCGACGCCCGGGTTCGCGAATTTGTGATCGCAGCGGCTCAGACCGAACCGAAACGCCTGATCCCGGCTGGCACCACGCCATCGGGCCTGCCGGTGTTCGAAGTGCCTGTGGTGTCCGTGTCCCTGGTTTCACCCGCGCGGTTTGGCAACGAGGCCGCGATGTGGCAGCACCAGCGTGAGGCCTACGCGCGCGCGAACGGGCAGCCCGTGTCCGCGATGATCGACACGGGCGATGGACAAGGGCCCCGTGAGGTGATGCTCAGACCCAACGTCGTGGCGTTCAACACGCCGGTCAATACCTTTGCGCTCGAAAGTGGGGGCCTGATGCGCGCTGCGCTGGGCGGGTGGGCGCAAAGTGATGCGGCCAACGGGCCTGCGCTCGATGCCCTGATCGGCCCGCCCGGGGCCGAGCCCGGTGGGCTTGCCGGGCGCCGGCTGCTTGGTCTGCGTGCCGAGCGTGACCGACTCATGGAGGGGCCCGCGTTATCCGCTGAGCAACAGTCCCGGGTGGCCGTGCTCGATGGCCAGATCGCGCGTGCAGGGGTATTGATCGGGCAGATCCGTGCGATCGTGGCTGCGCCCACCGATTCGGACGTCTCGCATCATCGTGCCGGGCACGACCCGTACAAGCTGCCGGTTCGGCTTGCAGCGCTCGCCAACGAACTCGAACTGCCCGTGGCCTTTAATTGCAAGAGCGGCAAGGACCGTACGGGCCAACTCGATGTTGAAATCAAGGCGTTTTACGCTTCGATCGCGCTCAATGGTGGAACGGTGCCTGAACCCGGGCGCGAGCCCGATGCCCAGGATCGGGCGAATCGCGCGCGCCTGTTCAATGAAGCGGGGAGCTTCGAGATTCAGAAGCACAACACCTCGGTTCCGGGCAGCAAGATCAATCTCGATGGTCTGAAATCCCAACTGAAGCGGGCGATGCGTGAGGCCTTGCCCGAAGGGACGAGCAGGCAGGCCAGTCGCCAGGTCATCAAGGAACACATCAAGGGCCTGAGCGGCTGGGTCGGATCATGAGTCTGATCCGCGCGACGAATGTGGGTTGGACCCTGCGCACGCGGATGCTGGTGTACTTTGCGGTGTTCCTGGCGGGCTCGATTACTGCGACGGTGCTGGCCATGGCCTGGAACGCGCGGGACAATCTGATCGAGCAGGTCGAGCGCGACGTGGGTCTGCTGGCGCGCGTGTTGTCCAAGACCGTATCCGTTTCGCGAACCTTGCCCGATCAGGTCGAAGGCATCGCGAACGCGGGCATGATTGCGACGGCCACAGTGCTCGCCGAGTATGTGGCGGTGGCCGAGCGTCACGGGGAGCCCACGACATCGATCCGTCGCCGTTTGCAACGAATCGTGGATGACACGGCCTTGTCCGAGATCTGGATCACCGATCGCGCAGGTCGGGCCTACCTCAATGCGCCCCATGACGAAATTTTCCTGTTCAGCCCGGACAAGACCCGGCAGCCGCAGGCCTCCGAATTCTGGCCCGTGCTGACTGGCGAAAAGCGAAGCTATGCACAAAGGGTGATCAAGCGCGAGATCGATGACAAAGCCTTCAAATACGCTGGCGTGGGCGGTGTCGATCAGCCTCGAATCGTTCAGGTCGGGGTCGAGGGCACGACCATGCTCGATATCCGCCAGTCCGTCGGGCTCGAGCGCCTGGCGGGCTTGCTGGTAGGCGAGGGGGCGCTCCGGGCCATGGTTGTGGTGGGTCCGGATCTCACCACCATCGTCAGTCAGCATACCGACAAGGGGTCCGCGGGTGATGCGGTCAGCACCCGGCAGCGCGACGTCCTCGCCTCGGTCATTCGCAGCAATGAGCTGGTCACCCAGATCCGATCGGATTCAATCCAGGTATACCACCCGATTCGCAACGAATCCGGAGGCAGTCTGGGGGGCTTCATGGTGCAGATTCCCCGCGAAGGGATTGATCAGTTGCTGACTGACCAGGTTCGTGCGGCGATCGGGATCGGGCTGCTCGTCTTCGTGATCGGGGGGGTGTTCAGTTTCCGGTTTGCGCAGCGTCTGTCCCGGCCCATCACGCAGGTGACGGCCGTGGCGGCCGATCTTCAGCGGGGCGACTTTGAGTCCTTGCATCGCCTCAACGAGCCCGCGAGTCGCGCCGATGAATTGGGTCGTCTGGCCAGTGTGTTTCGCAGCATGGCGACCGAAGTCCGCAATCGAGAGCAGGTCCTGGACGACCTGGTCTCCCGTCGAACCAGCGAGCTCGCCGACAAGAACCTGGCCCTGCAGGCCGCGCAGTCGCAGATCAATAGCGAACTGGATCTGGCCCGACGCTTGCAGCTCGCGATTCTCCCTTCAAGTTTTCCCGAGACGCCCTCGTGCAGTGGGTTCGCCCGCATGTTGCCCGCGACGCATATGGGGGGGGACTTCTATGACTTCGTGGCGCTCCCCGATGGAAACGTGGCGATGGTCGTGGCCGATGTGTCGGGCAAGGGCGTTGCCGCGGCGTTTTTCATGGCGGTCGCCCGGACCCGCATGAACAGCCTCATCCGTGCTTATCCGCAGGATCCCGGGCGCTGCCTGTCAATGGCCAATACCGAACTGTGCGGACAAAATCCCCTCGATCTGTTTGTGACGGTGTTCGTTGCTGTCTATGACCCGGTGACGCGCCGCTTGCTGCATGCCAATGCCGGTCACAACCCGCCTTACATCCGATCCCATTCCGGCCGGGTCGCAGCGCTTGCAAGCACCCAGAATCTCGCGATCGGCGTAATCGAGCCGGTCGATTACGTCACGATGTCTCACACGCTGGAGGCGGGCGATCAGCTGGTGCTCTTTACGGACGGCGTGACGGAGGCTTTCGATGCCAATGACAACATGTTTGGCGATGCCCGACTGGTTGGCTTGCTCTCAAGCGCTGATCGGCGATCCGCCTCCGAACTGGTTGACCTGATTTTCGAAGAGGTGGTTGAATTCGCCTCGGGTCATCCGCAGTCTGATGACATCACGGTCGCGGTACTCAATGTCGCGTCAGCTTGAGCGCGCTGTGACTTCGACCCGCTCTATTCAACTTCCCTTGCAGGTACCCGATGAGCGATGCCATGAACCCCGTCTCTGACCAATTCCGGAGCTTGCTGAGCGAATTTGCCCAGCTGTCCGGCTTACCCGATCGATCGGACGCTGACGGTCTCGAGTTCGCCGCCGGTGAGCATACGGTGTGTGTGGTACCGCATCCTGAGCGAGCCGATCTGCTCCTGACCGAAGTCCTGGTGGGCCGCCCTGATTTGATGTTCGACCCGTCGGCGGATCTGCTGCGAACCCTGCATCGGATCAACGGGGCGGCGCGCTTTCAGCACGATTGGCTGATCATCCTCTCGCCGGACGACGCGCTGCTGATCTACACCGTCCGTTCGGTGACTCACACCACCGCGGCCGATCTCGAATCGCTGCTGTGCGAGGGCATTGAGCGGGCGGAGGCCCTGCAGGCGCTGCTGGCCGGGTTGATGGGCGACGGGGTCGATCCCGAGCAGACGAATTCAGGTGAGTTGGCTTCCGGAGCACCGAATGCGGGGTCGACTGGCGTGCCGACCGGCATGATCCGAGCCTGAGCGCGTCCGGTGCGTTGATCGAGTCGCCTGCCCTGTGCTCAGGCGCGCAGGGCAGAAAAGTTCGACCCGCTGAAATCGTTGGGGCTTGAGGGCCCGAACCGATCGGGCGGTTCGCGATCGGGACGGCCGGTCTGTGCCGTTTTTGTGGCGATCATAGGTACGCGCTCACGCCACTGACGGGCTTGCACCAGAAATCCGTCCAGCACGACGGGCAGTTCGTGCGGCGCACAGCGGCTCAGATCGATGTCCTGCATCAGCAGCAGTTCGCCGCTTGAGGGGTCTATCGCAAAGCGGGCCGGCCCCCCCATCGATCCGAAGAAGTGAGCTTCGAGCAGTGCTCGCAAGGCGTTGGCCTCGTTTGGTGCGTTACCCAGCGCCGTGTACACATAGAGGGCGTTCTCAGCGACGCGTTCGAGCGTGACGGACAGGCCGTCATCGAAGCGCAGTTCGAGCGTGCCTTCGGCACCGAAATCCAGTGTCCGTCCGAGGCTTGCGCCGAGCGCTGCCAGATGAGCATCGGCGGATGCCCTCATGAGGCCGCTCCGCGATCCTGCCCGGGCGCCTGATCGACCCATTCGGCCAGCGCGATACGGATCGACTCGTGCAGTGCTTCAGGGGAGAGGCGTTGCTCAAACCCCGCGATGAGGACGGGCGACAGGAGCGCAAGATAAAACTGAAGCGTATCGATCACGCGCAGGGCAAGGAGCCCGTTGAACGCATTGGCCGGGGTCGCCATCGTGTATTGCCAGGCCCAGCACTGCGCGTGCGGACGTAAGCCGATTGAGCCAAAGGGCAGCAAGTCGTTCAGCACTTCGATCGTTGCAAGCGTAAGCGGCAATTGGTCTTCGGCGATGGGAAATGGCAGCAGCGCATCGATCCGGATCAGGGCCATCGCAGGCAGTGGCTCGTCATCATCCTCCTCGTCTGGCGCATCCGATTGATCGTCGAGCGAGAGCCAGCGCAGACCGATGTCCTGTCCGCCGAAGCAATCGGGCAGGGTACTTTCAAGCCATTCAAACGGGCCGTGCGGCGTCGGCGGGTGAACCGTCACCCCATACCCACTGTCCGTGAGTTGGGCGGCGAGTACATGAAGAAACGGGTCCTGCGGGGTGGGGTTCATGGATCAACCCTGGATGAATTTGAGTTCTTTTGCGAGCAGGCCCGCAGCGTGGAAGATCTGCGTGTCGTCCCGGGCCGATCGGACCTTCTCGAGCGTCTCTTCGTTTGCACCGAAGGCCCGCAGGTCGTCGCACAGTTGATCCATGCTTGCCTGGTCCTGCGTGCGATGGGCGTCCCCCAGTGCCTTGACGTAGGTGAGGAGCAAGGCCTCCGGGTCGCGACGCAAGAGCTTTCGCAGCGCCGCGGCGCGCGCCAGATCGTCGCTTTGCGATTCGATCATTTCCCACAGGTTGGGGCTGCGATCGTCATCGGCCGCCAGGGTCTCGGATGTGGCCTGCCCCCAGTGCTGCATGGACAGCTCGTCCGGAACGGTGTCGGCCAGCGCGGCAGCGACCGCGCGGCGGTTGTCGACTGTGATCCGGTAATGAGCGCTGGCCAGAGCGTCTTCGATCCGGTCGAATGCGGTCGCGAATGCGGCGCGGTTCTGAACGAGGACCGTGCGCGTCTGATTGAACCCATAGAGGGTCTGGGCCAGAGAGCGTGTGGCCGCCTCGCGCAAGGCCGCACCGGGGTCGATGATGACGGCTCCCGGGTTGGGTTGATCGTCCGGGAGGTCGAGATGATCCTCGCCGGGCTTCAAGCCGAGCTGCATTCCGAGCGCTTTGACCATCCGTTCGGTTTGTTCCTTGATCAGGGCCCGGGCGGTCTGATGCGCATAGACGCCCGGATCGAGTAAGGATTGAGCGTGCGCGCGCAATGGCGTCGCGATGTCCCGTTCAAAATCGATCCGGCCGGTCCCGGCGGACCTGCGAATCGCCTGGTCCAGGGCTGCATGGGTGAACTGCTCGCAGCTTGCAATGAATGCGCGATTCATCAGCTTGTCGATCTGTCGCGTCTTGATCGGTCCCGAGATCGGATTGGGCTCGCCGGTGATGACTTTCTTCAGCAGGTCGACCCGATCGGTCGGTGCTGACCTGCGATTGAGCAGGTATCGGCCAATGCTGTAGGCGACAAAGCCGGTCAGCGCTGTGGTACCGAGCACCAGCCCGACAGTGGCCAATGCCCCGGCTGCGGCGGCCAGGCCGGCGGCTGCCAGTGCGTAGCCCGCGATGCCGGTGACGCTGGCCGACAGGCCGACAGAAAAAATTCCCGTCTTGATCTTCTTGCCGACCGGGTCACTCCGGCGGACGGCAAGCTTGGCGAGCGCGCGCCTGAGCGCGCCCGGGCGCGAGGCCGGACGCAGCGTGCTGGATTTGAGTGCGGTGGTCTGCGCGATGCGTTCCTGACCGATGCGTCGGGCCTCCTGATGGGGCGTGATGGCCTGCGCGTTATCCCGCACAAACTTGTAGGCAAAGGGCAGGGTGATGAGCCCCCCCACCGCGCCTGCGGCCAGGCCCACCGTACCCACCACATGAGGGACCGAGTGTTCGGCGATCTCTGAAGCGACGGTCGCGAGCGCGCCGACGGTCTCGATCGAGCCACCCGCAAGGGCCACCTTCGTCCGTAAGCTGTCGTGGCCGATCTCGCGAAGTTGCTCGCTCAGGTAGGTTTCCGAAATCTGCTGCCCGTCGTAGAGTTGTTCGAGCAGGTCGATCGAGCGCAAGATCCTGAGGGCCAGCTCCGGTTCGATCTCGCCGGAACGGGCGACCAGTCGGCCGCGCAGCCCGGCGAAATCGGGGCGTTCATCGGCTTGGGGCGCCTGGGGTGCAATCAAGGGCGACCGATCGAGGCAGCGATCGAGCGCGTCGGCCTGAGCCAGGATCTTTTCCTTCAGGCGTATCTCAGCCGCCTGGGCCGTCTGGGCTTCCTTGCGGATGTGCCGCTGTGCATTCAGGGCCACCATCTCCGGAATCATGCCTACGGTGGTTCCGAGCGCTTCCAGGAGTTGACCGGGTACGCTGAGTTTGCCCAGGGCGGCCTGGGCGCCCATGACGCCAAATTCGGCGAGCCCGGCCCCCATTTCGGCGGTGATCACCTTGTGCTCGATCGGATCCTCGGTCGGGTCTTCAGGGGCAGGGTGAGGCGGCACAGCGCCCTGAGCCGGTTGTGCCCCCCGCTTCATCGCCGGCGCGGGCACTTCGGGTGTGACGACCGCGTGGCGTCGCACGTCATACAGGCGCTTGAAACGCGAAACATCAGCGAGCGAGACGCCGCTCACGTTCCGCTCTGCGCCCGACGCGATCGGCGGATCGCCGGATCGGGACAGGAGCGAGCGGTCGAGCGATCCGTGCGCATCCCATTCGGCCAGCTTTTCGGCGAGCGGCCGCGGATGGCCAACGGCAACCAGTTTCGCGGCAACCCGTGACGGAGCCGCACCTGCCGGCCCTGCGGACAGTCGATCGGCCGCGTGGCTGCGCCGCGCAGGAGCGCCCGTGTTGATCAGCTCGGGGGCCGCGGCGCGATCGACCGTTTCGCCCGGAGCGGCCGGGCGCAGCAGGACGTTTCCGAGGGGTGCGTTCGAATCAATGGAGCCAGGCATGGGGCCGAGCGCCAACAGGCTGGATCAGCCCGACTTCTGAATCACACCCTTCATCGCATCGGTCGTTTCCTTGAACACCGTGCTGATGATCTGCACGAGCATCGACCACTGCTGCACCTGCTGCTGAAGGTTCAGCATGTCGACCGTACTCGCCTGTTGCGTATTGGCTTGCTCGATCGCCGCGCGCAGCGAGGCTTCGCGGGTGTTCAGGGCCTGTCCGCCCACCTGAGTGATGAAATCGGCCGAGATGGACGAGGCACTATTGATCATGGGCGGGGCTCCGAAACAGTTGCTGAAGCGCCGGGGAGCCTGGGGATGGGTCTGTGGGCCCCCCGATTTCGATCCGACCCAATATAGCAGAGGCATTTTGCACTGCCAACCGCGCGGCCTCGATCTGCCGCATCCGCGACGCGGACTGCAGCGAACTGGCCTGATGCGCCAGACGCTGTTCGATCTCAGCGAGCTGGGCGATCAATCTCAGACGTTTCTGCTCGCCGTCCGGGCCCCGCAGGCGCTCGATCAGTTCCGGCTCGGCATCGCCCGAGTCCGCGGGGGGGTGAGGATGGGGTCGGTTCATCGGGGGCCTCGATGCTTCAGCGTGGGCTTCTCAGTTGTCGGCCCAAGCGGTCTTCCAGAACCAGGGCCTGCGCTTCAATGGCCGTCAGTAACCAGCCGCCGACCTGTCCGCCCGGCAACCACTTCTCGCCGGACCCGAGCACGACGTAAGGGTTCGAGCCCCCAATGACGAGCCGGATATCGGGCAGCGCCGGCAGAGCGGGCTCATCCGGCGGCGGGGCGGGCAGAATGGGGATCGCCGCCACCGCAACCGGTGTCGGTGCGGGCGCGCTGCGCGCGACGATCTCTGGTCGCTTCGCGATCGGCGCCGGTGCGGGCGTGTCAATGGCAAGGGTTTCGGGCAGGGCCTGAGCGAGCCAGGATCGAAGGGCGTTGAGGTCGACCCCTGGGCGATCCCAATCAAGCACTCGCACCCGACCAACCGGCTCGGCCTGTAGCCGCACCGCCTGAGGGACTTCGGCCTGTACGGCGGCCACCCGGGCCTTGAATTCGTTCTGGGTCAGAATGCCCTGAACGATACGGCGCGTGATCGGGCGGACCGCAGCGATGGCCCGGTCGAGTTCGTCATCATCGGCAACCACGCCGGACAGTCGGATTCGACCGTCCGCCGTCGGGCTCAGGCGAACGCGCTCGGCCAGTCCGGCTTGGGTCAGGGCCGCCTTAAGCGCCGCCGTGTCGATCTGCTGGGGCGACACCGATGTCGGGACGATCGGCGTCGGGCGCTCCACCGTTTCTGTCCGTTCCGGCGAGCTCCGCATCAGGAGGACGAGCGCTGCGATCAGGAGCATCATGCCGACGATCGCCCAGGCGGCCCTGCGCCCGTGTGTGCCGGGTGGCTGGGTGGGCGCAGTGACCGTCGCGTCGGGCGTCGTCGCCTCGCTGATCGTCCCTGGATCCGGACTGGGGGGGCCCGCGAGGCGGGACAGGCCGGCGTCGTCTGCGGGCGACACCGAGTTCTGCGCATCGTCCGAAGGCCGCGCCGATCCCGCAGACTGTTCTCCGGCCACCGGCGCAGACCGGTCGAAGAGCAGCCGCTCGGGCAGGGCCCAGCGTGCGTCCGGCGGACCCAGCGAGAACGTCAGTGGTCCCCAGCGCCAGCCGCCCGACGAGTTCAAGCCCTCATGGAAGCTCTGTTCTTCCCAGGTCCACAGGCCCCTCGATCCACGCAATTGCGCCGAGCCGGGGGCGTCGCTCAGAACGATATCGTGATCCAGTCCCGGACCGATCGAGAGGGTCGTCTCGTTGTCCGGTCCCAGGGCGGGCAGCTCGATCCGCGCGCCGGCGTGCACGCCCGACAAGACCCGCAACTCGAGTGCGGCGCCCTGGGCGGGCTCGGCACCGGATCGGCGCGCATCCTCGTTCATAGGTCGATGCGCGCGAGGGGCTGGATATTGATCTCGGGGACCAGCTCCTGGTATGAGACCACCTGCAGGTCGTAGAGGTCCTGTTCGATGAGCTTACGCAGGTAGCGGCGGATGTCCATCGATGCGAGCAGCACGGGCAGATGGCCCGTGGTGGGCAGTTTGCCGACGGCCTTCTTGATATTCTCGACAAGCTTCTTGCCCACAGCCGGGTCGAGTGCAAGATAGCTGCCCGCCGAGGTCTGACGAATCGCCGCACGAATGGTTTCCTCGACCCGGGGGGCCAGCAGGTAAGCGGGGAGCATGTTGCGGCCGGCCGAGTACTTGTGGCTGATGTGGCGTTTCAGCGAACCCCGTACGTACTCGGTCAGCAGCACCGAGTCTTTCTCCTTCTGTCCCCACTCGACCAGCGATTCGAGAATCGCACGGAGGTTCCGGATCGAGATGTCCTCGGAGACCAGCCGTTGCAGAATCTCACCGATCTTCTGGGTGGGCATCACTCGCATTGCTTCCTTCACCAGATCCGGGAAGCGCTGTTCCATGGCGGACAACAGGAAGCGGGTCTCCTGCACGCCGATGAATTCGGGCGCGTATTTGCGCAGGACCGAGGCGAGGTGGTAGGCGAGGATCTGGTTGACATCCATCGACGACAGACCGGCCCGCTGGAGGGGTGACTGCATCGCATCAGGCAACCAGATCGAGTCGGCCATTCCGGGCAGGAAGGCGGGCGATTTTTCGAAATCGACGCCGAGCGCCGCGAGGGTTTGCTGGGGTTCGCGGGTGAGCAGCCAACCGGGACGCAGTTGGCCCTGCGCGACCGGGACCTCGGATAGCAGGACGCTGTAGGTCCCGGGCTCGAGATGCTCGCCAAAGCGAAGAAAAATACCGGGGAAGGGCACCCCGAGCTCGTAATAGAGCGCGCGGCGGATTTCGATCAGGCCGTCGTTCAGGGCTGTTGCGTCGAGTGACTTTCGAAGCCCATCGGCGACATCGAGAATCAGGGGGACCGTCGGAACGAACTCATCCGTCCCGTCATTCTTGCGGGTGGGCTTGACCCCGCTGCTCGGTGCGAGCGCGGGCACTTCGGTCACCTCTCCCGTGGCCTCGTCGATCTTCTTTCGCGGCCGTAGCCCGTAACCCAAACCAAGCAGAAACACGGCCAGCGCGACAAAAACCGGTGTTGGCATCCCGGGGATGAGTCCCATACCCAGCGCAATCGCACCCCCGATCATCAGCGCACGCGGCTGTGCAAGGACCTGGTTGCCGATATCCTTACCGACGTTCGAGGCTTCTTCATCGGCCTGCACCCGGGTGACGATCACGCCTGCGCAGATGGCAATGAAGAGCGCCGGAATCTGCGAGATGAGCCCGTCACCAATCGACAGGATCGAGTAGGTCTGGACCGCCTGCCCGGCCGACATGCCCCGTTGCATCACGCCAATCAGCATGCCACCCAGAAGGTTGACCGAGACAATGATGATCCCGGCGATGGCGTCGCCCTTCACAAATTTCATGGCCCCGTCCATCGCGCCGTAGAGCTGGCTTTCTTTTTCGACGATACGACGCCTGCGCTTGGCCTCCTCCATGTCGATGGTGCCCGCACGCATGTCGCCGTCGATCGACATCTGCTTGCCCGGCATCGCGTCCAGTGAGAACCGTGCAGCGACTTCGGCCACCCGTTCAGCACCCTTTGTGATGACAACGAATTGGACAATGGTCAGGATCAGGAAAACCACCAGACCCACCACAAGGTTGCCACCGACAACGAAATTTCCGAAGGTCTGAATGATGTCCCCGGCGTCGCCCTGCAGAAGAATCAGTCGCGTGGTTGCAATCGAGATCCCCAGCCGAAACAGCGTGGTGACCAGCAGTACGGACGGAAACGACGAGAAGGCGAGCGGTGAGGGCAAATAGAGCGCCACCATCAGGAGGACGACCGAAATGGTCATGTTCACGCCGATCAACACGTCCACCACCAGTGTGGGCAGCGGCAGGATCATCATGAAGACAATGCTGACCAGAATCACGGCCAGGACCAGATCATTGCGGCTGGACGCCAGTACGGCGAATCGCTGTAAGGCCTTCATTACCCTGCCTTTCTGACCGATGGGTCCTTGCTTTGCGCCGCACGGGCAGCGCGCACTGCGAGGTAGCTTCGCATCGCCGCCTGGGCTTCTTCGAGCCGACCCAGATCGGCGAGCACCCGCGAACGCAGCGAATAGAAGGGGGCGTCGACTGCGCCTCGAAGGGCGAGTTCATCGAGCGCCGCCAGTGCCTTGTCGTGGCGTCCGGCCCGCGCATGGGCGACTGCGATTCCACGAAGGTGCTGGAGGATCTGGGGCTCCAGGATGTGCAGCGTCTGGTAGATGAGCGCTGCCCGATCCACGTAGCCCTGCAGCAGGTACAGATAAGCGAGCTGCGACAGCACCAGCGTCTCTCGCCGTTTCGAGCTCATCGCAGGATGGGCCTCAACCCTTGAAGATCGCGTTCACATAAAAGTGAACGAGATCGAGGTTGGCCCGGACTTCGGTCAACAGTCGTTGGCACTGCTTGATCGTCCGGGTGTGTTCGGCCTGCGTCCCCTGGTCGTTGACCAACCAGTCCCGAAGATCGCCTCGAGCCGCGTCGAACGCTTCATTGAAGGCACTGGGCAGCAGCAGATCCGGTTCAATGTCCGAGTCCTGGAGCAGCCAGCCTTCGAGTTCGCGTTCGGCCTGCGATCCGCCCCGTTCATCGATCACCATCGCTTCGGCGGCGTCCATGCCCATGGGCCGTGCGGCCGGCGCAAGCGGCGCGCTTGGACGACCGCTGATGACCGTCAGGCCGTGGTTCAGCGACAGATCGTTGAGCCGTGCAAATTCGCTCATTGCGACCCGTCCCGACGAAAGCGGCTCAGGGCCTGCAGGCCTTGATCGAGCTGTGATGCAGAGAGTGTGGCGGCTGGCCAACGTAACCCAGCGATGAGCCACAGCTCGCCCGCCTGCCCGCGTGTGCCGATCTGCAGGGGCGGCTCATCCGGGCGGGCCGCACGTTGTTCGCAGGCCTTGAGCATTGCAATCAGTCGCTCGGCGTCCAGAAAGGGCGAGGGGAACCCGGTCAGCATCAAGACGCTGTCGACGTGCTCGTGCAGCGTGATCGGTATGCCGTCGATTAACAGATCAACGGACCCGCCCGCGCTCAGTGCGAGCCCCGACTGCCCGTTTCGACGGCCGAATTCCTGGAGTGCGTGCGTGATGTTCAAGCGAAGCCTTCTTCCCGGTCGATCGCATGGTCGAGTGCACCCTGAGCCGCGTCGAGAACGGTCTGGCGTGCATCGGCCGAACTGTACACCTGCACGGGCAAGTCCCGAAGTGCGTTGCGGGCACCCGTCAGCAGGTGAACGGAGGCTTCCGCGGGTTCGCCGGCCCCAAGCTCTTCGGCGATCCGGGTGAGGCGGCTTGAATCGACCCACCGGTCCGAGGTCAGCGCGAGTAATTCCCGCGTCATGTGTGTGGCGGAGATGGGGGGCGACAGCCCGTGGCGGCGCGTCAAGGTCGCAGAAAGCTCCGCACACTGATCGATCACCGTACGGATCACTGTCATGTGGGCCAGATCGTTCACCAGCGCCTGGAGACGGACCGGGTCGGCCGACGGACGTGCAGACGCCAGGTCGAGGCCCAGAGCCGTTCTCATTGTGTCAAGGACGAGATCGAACCGGTCGTGTTGCCCGTCCGGCACCAGATCGACCAGGCGTCGCAGCGTGTCGGCCACACCGGCCTCGCCCAGCACGACGTCCCGATAGTTGCTGCGAAACTGTGCGGCATCGCTTCCCTGAAGGCCCTCTACTGCCGCAAAGGTGTTGAGGTCGGCGTGAATGCATTTACCCTGTTCGGCGGAGAGCTCGGCCGCGGCCTCTCGAGCAGCGGCGGCGGCTCGTTTGCCGGGGTCGGGCCCGAGTCGACCCTCTTCAAGACGCTCGGCCACCTCCATCAACAGCAGGTACTGTTCGCTGGCCGAACCGCCTTGGTCGCGGGCGTACTGGCGCGCAAGGGCGGGGCGCTCGCGAATCTTGCGACCCAGCGTTTCGATGGCCCGCTCGGCGGCGCTCTTGCCGGAGTCGTTCTCGTCCGACCCTTTTTCACCCGCGAGCGTTTCCAGCATGGCCGCCATCTGGGTGCGGCTGAGGCCATTCGGTCGCTCTTCGCCCGAGGCCATGCGTTCCTTGAGTTTGCGTTCCTGGACCCGGGTGGCTGCAGCCTGAGTCAGTTCCTCCGCGGCATCGCTCAAGACATCGGCCAGGTCGGGGCGGAGGTTGTCGAGCTCAAGCCCGGCCCCGCCGGGGGGGCGGGCGATCACGCCCGTCTGGGCATTCGGCATACCGGTCTGGATCGGAATCATCGTGACAAAGCCTTACCGCGACTTGCTTTTTGGATTCCCGATTCTTAACATGGATCACGCGGATGACCAAGCCTGCGATGCATTGCGGCCGCAGCCGAGCGCCTGCGCGCTTCACTTGGTCTGATCGATGACTCCAAACGGGCTCCGCGGCGTCCCTGGACGCCGGCTCCCGTTTCACATACGAGGTGCACGCATGTCTGAAAAGTCGGTGCAGGCCGTCATGGCCGAGTCCAAGGCACTGATCGCCGAGCATGAGTCGCTTTCCGCCCGTCTTGATCAGCTGGTGCAGGAGGCGAACGCCCTGGCTGCGCGGGCGGCAGGTCAGGATCCGACACATTTCGAGATCGAGCGATACCTTCGAGAGACCCTGTCTGCGGCCGAGTTCGCGCAGCTGAGCGCCGAGGCGCGGGGGCAGTGGGCCCGGATGAGCGCCGAGCATGGCGTGTCGGTCCCTCCCACCGTCAACGAATCCCTCCCTGCTGCGCGCGCCCCGGGCGCCCGGCCTCCCCGCCGGATGGTCTGAACGCCCGCCCTCTTGCAACGAATCGGAGAGCCCGAATGTCAACGATTGGTCAATTGAATGCGTCGTCCGTGACGCGGCTGGTGAACGAGAACGCGAAGGCGGGCGGCAACCTGCAAATGCTGATGATGGCGATCGCTTACGCGCAGGTCGAACTCAATCAGACCAAGGGAAACAACATCGCCAAAGCCGCGCAGAGCAATGTGAACCGCCTGGACGCGGCCAACCAGCTGACCTCCCAGCTCAAGGCGCTCGAAGCGCTTCGCGCCAAGAACAAGATCGACAAGGACAAGACCATGGAGGGTCAGGCCGCCGAGTGCAAGCAGTTCGTCGAAAATCTCAAGAGCGCGGGCATTGAGATGACCCCGACCGAGTTCGCGAACTGGTCTGCCGGCAAGATCACCGACGCCGATCTCAAGACGATCGAATCGAGGATCAAGACCATGAGCGACAACGCGTCAAGCCAGAGTCAGATGATCAATCTCGATCTTCAAAAGACCAATAACAACATGCAGCAGGCCACCAACATGTTCATGGCGTTCATGGACACGAACAAACAGATGGTCGATCGGATTTTCCGATGAGTGAGCCCCAGTCGCTGCAGGAGACCGCCCTTCCGGATTTGGCGGACAGCCTGCGCGATCATCTGATGTCTGGCGGAGCCCTGGGAGACTGGGTCGGTGTGGGCCCAGTGGAGCGCGCGGCCGCCGACGCACTGGCGCGTTACTTTTACCAGCAGGATCAGTTCGATCTGGCTGCGCAGATGTTCCTCTGGCTGATTGCCATGGAGCCCTTCGAGCGCACTCATCTGCAGGGGCTCGGCTCAGTCCGAATGATGCAGCAACGTTACCCGGAGGCCGTCGATCAGTTCGCTGCGGCGCTTGCGCTCGATATCGAAGACCCCTACCCCTCGTTCCTGATGGCGCAGTGCCTGCTCAAGATGGGCTTGCGCGACCCCGCCCGCGATGCCCTGTCGATGTGCCTGGCGTATTCAACACGGCCCGAACAGGCCGAACTGCGCGCCCGTGCCCAGGCGCTGGCTGACTTGTTTGGCTCTGCTTCTGAATCAACGGGCGAGCGTGCCCGGCAGGATCCCTGAGCATGGCAACGATTGACGCGTCCCGCTCGCCGCAGACCTCACCGCCCGTCCCCTCGGGGCCGACGCGTTCCGACGCGGTCGTTGGAACGGGCGTCCAGGCGGGCAACCTGTCCAGCGCCCCGGTTGCGGGCGGATTGCCCGCCGCCGGCGGTTTCGAAGTCAGCGTGGACAAACCCGTGCTGCCCCCGCCGCCGAGCGTGCCGCCACGCACCGACCTGTCTGCCGAGGACCAGGCGCTGATGGCGCGGGTCGAGGCCTTCGTCGCGGGCGAAATGAGTTCGGCCGAGGACGCCCAGATGCTTCTCGATCTGATCAATACCCGGATGCTCGAGCTTTCTTCGCAGATGGAGGCCAAAGGCGTCACGGCGCGACAGAAAGAGATCGAGGCGAACGGCAAGGAACGCGAACAGAAAATCCGTGATGCGGCCGACAAGGCCAGCCAGGCCGAAAAAAAAGGCTTCTGGTCGAAGCTGTGGGGCATCGTCAAGGCAGTGGCGTCCGTGATTGGCAGCGCGCTCATGGTTGCGGCCGGGGTCGCGCTCACGGCGGTTTCGGGTCCCGTGGGTCTTGCCATCGCCGGCATGGGGGCCTACATGCTGTTGGGCGCGGTGGTTGACCTGGTCAGCGAGATCAAGGTGGCTGCGGGTGGTGAGCCCATTTCCTGGCGGCCAAGCCTGGGCGAACTGGCGGCCTTGATCGCGAAGGCGGCCGGAGCGTCTGAGGAAACCCAGATGTGGTGGAAGCTCGGCGTGGATCTCGTCGTGACCGTTGTGATGATTGGCGCGTCTTTCGTGGTGCCGGGCGCTCAGGCCAAGGGCTTGCAGAAGCTGGCCGAAGCCGGAAAGATGGTCGACCGGATGGCCAAGCTGGCCCGATTCACGAGCGTGACCAACAAGATCGCGGGCGCGAGCAACGTCGTGGGCGGGATCGCCGGGGTCGGACAAGGGGTCACCAGTATCTCGATCGCCTCAGACAAGTACGATATGAAAACCGCTCAGGCGGCCCTGGATCGCCTCCAGGCGCTCTACGACCAGTTGATCGCGTACATGCAGCAATCGAACGAGCGCACCAAGGCCCAGCAGGAAGCGATCATCGGGATTTGGGACAACGCGGGCGATCGACTCAAGACGTTCAACCAGATGCAGATGCGACCCTGGTTGGGAACCGTCTGATGCGTCTCTTTACCTTTCCGGAGCTCTGCGATGCGGATTGATGGCGCCCCATCTCAACCCTACGTACAACCCGGACAGACGGGTCAGGTGAGCGGGACCGAGGCCGTGGGTGGGGGGGCTACGCCACCCAAGGTGGTCGACCGCTTGCCGCCCAGTTCAGGGGGCGTTCGGGTGGGTGGGTCCTACACCGAGGGCTTGCCCGCGCCCCGGATGACGCGGGATGAGGCCCTGGTTGAACTCGATCGGGTTGAGGCAGCGCTGGGTGGGTTCGATTTCAGCCAGCCGCTCACCGAGACCAGCTTTGCGGAGATGGCTCAGATTCGAGACATGCTGATGGCCCTGATGCTGAAGCTGCGCTCCAGCGAGTGGGCGAATCGCGATGCCGCGCTGCAGACGATGATCAAGGAGCGACTCGCCGGAATCGAAAAGGGTCTGGATGCGGCCAAGAAAGAGCTTGCAGCCAGCCTGATCTCGGGCTTCGCGCAGGTGGGCGGCGGTCTGGTGTCTGTCGGAGGCGGCGTCAAGTCGCTGGGCGGGCCCAAGCCCGGGCTAAGCGCGGGGGGGGCGGATCCCGCCGGCTCGGCCGCCTGGTCGCAGGGCGTTTTGCAGGTGACCTCGGGGGTCAGTCAAGCGACCCAGGGCGTGGGCTCCATTGCGGCGGCTCCGCTCACCTACGCTGCAAAGCAGGACGAAGCTGACAAGGCCCGCCGCGACCTCGACGCCGACATTGCAGACAAGAACTACCAGCAATCGATGGAGCGCATGGGCAAGCTCCTGGATGATTTCAAGGCGCAATTGCAGGCGGAGCAGCAGGCCTGGGATAGCCTCGCGCAATCCGCCAACAAGACGTTTGCCTGAGTGAATCCGATGACCCCTTTGTCCGCCAACGAATCGGCAACGCAGGCGCTGATCGAGCATCTGCGGACGGTGCGTTCGACGTTCGCGCTGGATGATCGCGCGCTTGAGGCGATATACACGATCGGCTACGGATTTCTGGACCGGGGTGAGCTGCGTCAGGCCCGAGTCTCCTTCGAGTTCCTGACCGCACAGGCGCCGGGCGAGGCCCGATTCTGGGCGGGTCTTGGATACAGTTTGCTCGACAGTGACGAACCCGTCGAATCGCTCGTCCCGTTCGGGCTGGCGACTCAACTCGATCCGGATAATGCGGGCTACATGCTGGGCCTGGCGGGTGCCTACGCGCAGGTCGACCAGCCCGGGCACGCGGCCTGGGCCCTTGCCATTGCCGAGGCGATGGCTCGACGGGGCGGCAATACTGAGCTGGCCGAGCGTGCACGCGCCCGCCTGGAACTGATGGGGCATCGCTCTTGAGCGACCAGCCGGTTCTTTCAAGTGCCGAGATCCGTCTGCTGACCGAGATTGGCTTCATGGCGGGCGCATCGGCCGTGCTGCGGGCCGAGACTGAACAGGTGTTTCGGCAGTTGATGGTTTTACGTCCGCGCCGGGCCTTCCCGTATATCGGATGGGCGACCGCCTGCCTGAATCGTGGCGAGGCCGACCGGGCGGTCGAGGTCATGGTCGAGGGCGTCCAGCGGCAAGGCGCGCCCTGGGGCGAGGAGCCGCCCGACCGCGAGGTTTTTGATGCGCAGGAAGATCCTGCGATGATGAGCGTCTTTCATGGTTTGTGCCTGCTGGCGGCCAAGCGGACCGCAGAGGGCAGACAGGTGCTTCGGTCCGTCCTGGGCGCCTGTGATCATCCGCCGGCGATTCGGCTGGCGAGCGGGTTGCTTGGAGAATCCGGTCCGGGCGAGACGGGCTGATCGAGGCGAGGCGAGGCGCTGGGCGCCGAAGTCGGAGAGTTCGAGAATGATTGAACAGTTGGCAGCGGCGGGTCCCTCGGTGGTGAGCGGCTCCGCAATGACCGAGGCTCAGGCGCTTGCGCCTCGTGCCCAGCTCAGTGCGACCGATATCGAGCGGTTTCGCGCGGCCATGGTGGCCCCGCAAACGGCCGTCGCCGCACCGGAATTGCAGTCGCCGACCATTCGCGCGGCGCTCGCAGCGCAGGCTGGGCCGGTTGAGGCGGGGGGGGCGACGATCCCAGCGGCCGCCGAGCCTGTCCCCTCGATCGGCGAGTCCATCCTCTCGGGTCTTCGATCGGTTTCGGACGATACGCGTGCCCGCTACAAGCAGATCGCCGAGGTCCTGAGCGATCCGGCGCCCTCGATCAGCGATTTGATGTCCTTGCAGTTTGTCATCCTTCAAAACAGCCTGCAGTTCGAACTGACCAGCAAACTGATCAGCAAGGCGCCGCAGGCCATCGATTCAATCGTCAAGACCCAGTGATCCGATGAACCGCTTGCAGGTCAATCCATGAATATCGGCGAACGGTTTTCGTTCTTGCGGGTCGTGCTCCTGGCGGCACTGGTCGCGCTGTCCGGCTGCGCCGGGCGGGTGGATTTGCTGTCGACCATTCCCGAGCGTGATGCGAACGAAGTCATCGCCGAGTTGCTGAACAAGGGCGTCGCCGCAACCAAGGTGTCGGGCAAGGAGGGCAATGCCAGCGTCCAGGTGCCCCAGGCCGATGTCGCGCGTGCGCTTGATGTGCTCAAGGCGGCCGGGCTGCCGCGCGAGAGTTTCAAGGGCATGGGGCAGGTGTTCACCAAAGACGGCTTGATTTCCTCTCCCGTCGAAGAGCGAGCCCGCTATCTGTACGCGCTCTCGCAGGAGTTGTCCGGAACGCTGTCGAATATTGATGGGGTGTTGTTTGCACGGGTTCACCTCGTATTGCCCGAGCGCGGGACGGGCATTGACAAGGGGATGCCTTCGTCGGCCGCCGTCTTCATCAAGCACCGCGCCGAGTACGACATCGAAGTGCTCCAGCCGCAGGTCAGACGATTGGTGGCCAACAGCATTCCCGATCTGTCGGCCGACCGCGTGACGGTGGTCCTGGTGGCCAGCACCCTCAAGGCGCCTCAGCCGGCCGGAACGATTTCGGTCTGGGGGATTGCGGTCCCCCCGGTTGTGGCGCCAACCTTGCGCACCTTTGGCTGGGCACTGATCGGGGGCATCATTCTGTCACTGGGGGCTCTGGCGGTGTTGGCTGTGCTCCTGTGGCGATCACAGCGCGCGGCGCGCTCGGCGGACGGAGCCGCGTGATGCATTCACCGGGCGTTGAACCGCTCCTCCAACTGCCCCGAGAGATCGCACGGCTGGTGATCGAGTTCGTCCTGAATCCGGGGGCGGGTGCAGACCCTGGGCGAGTGCGCCTGCCGGCGCCGCTCGAGCCGGGATCCGATTCGGTTCGCGCCTGCTCGATCGAGCGTGGCTTGCTGGGCCCTGCCATCGGAGGGCGCGAGGCCGAGGATTGCCTTCGGCAGTTCCAATGGCAGTCCCCGCTCCACCGTCTTGCGGTCCTGCCGCGCGAGGTTCTCGAATCCCTGGCCTGGCATCTGGGCCTTGCGACGCTACGCGATCGCCTGCGTCGAGTCGTCACGCGCGATGCGCTTCGGGCGCTGCACGCGGAGGGGGTGAGCGCGGAGCATCTCTCCTTTGTCTACCAGTTGCCCGATGTGACGGACCCATCGCGCGGTCTCGCTTCACCCACCGAGCGTCTCCCGGCTGCGCTACCTGCGGACCCTTTGAACGGGACCCATCCGATCGCCCAGGCCGGCTGGGGGGTCCTTGGGTCCCTTCACGCACTCCTTCCCGAAGCCATTGCTTTGCGCTTTCGGCTGAAATGCCCGCCCCAGCTCGAACAAGCCTCAGCGGTCGCGCCGGGCTTGATGCCCCAGGATCCCCTCTTCGATTGGGTTCGCGTACGCGTCGTCTCGGCCTGGCGGACCGATTTTGATTCCAGCCTGGCCGCGCTTGCGACGCGGCCGGTGCGATGAGTGCGGGCATGGCCTTTGTGCGATTCCAGGACCTCAAGCAGGCGCCCTTGCCCGCCACGGACCGGACCGCGCGGGTCCTGTCGCCTGAGGCGGTGGCCGCCTGGCAGGATGCGCAGCAATTGCTCGAAGCGGCGCGGGCCGAGGCCCAACGCATTCTCGGAGAGGCCCAGGCCGCCTTTGAGGCGGAGAAGGTACGCGGTTTTCAAGAGGGCTTGATGGAGGCGCGCCTCGAAGAGGCCGAGCGCATGATCGAAAATGCCTCCCGGACGGTGGACTACTTTGCCGCGATCGAACACCGCATCGTCGGCCTGGTCATGCAGGCCGTTCGCCGGATCATTGCTGATTTTTCGGAGACCGAGCGGGTCGTCGCGGTGGTCCAGAGCGGGCTGGGCGTGATGCGCAACCAGAAGCAA
>JBDLRB010000260.1:0-6401 GCA_039800205.1 Pseudomonadota bacterium
CAGGTGCCGCCGCACGCCGATCGCTAGCGTACCGAAGGTACCGAGCTGCGAAATGTGGCCATCGAAGTGGACCACCAGCGCACCGGGCGTCGCATAGCCCAGTTCGGAGGCCACCTGATGACCGATGCCCTTGCGCTCGTGAACCGGCACGCCGTTGGCCGCCCCCCAGTCCCGGGTGTTCTGGTGCAGGTCTTCTTCCTGCGGTGTCACCGCCGGCACCATGTGGTCAATGAACATCACATAACGTTCCGGATCGGGCACCCGCTCGATGCCGAACTCGTCCTGCATCTGCTTGAAGATCACATCGGTGTAGCCCGGGAAATCGTAGGCCACGACAAAGTCCGGCCGGGCCTTGACTTCATCGCCCGCCGAGACCGCATCGCGGCCGGATGCGCGGGCCAGAATCTTTTCGGTGATCGTATAACCCATGCTGACCAGGCGGACCGGGCGGGACACGACTGCCCGGCCGGATACGCCCCTGCCTCCTCTCTGAAATTGAGCCGTCCGGTCAGCGCCCAACGCGCCCGGATCTCTGATTCCAGCGATGTTAAACCAGGAACGAGGCCGATCCAACCCGCCGCATCAACGCGGTGGCGCACCCAGCAACATCGTGAAGATGTACTTATGCCAGCGGCACATCACACTGAGCAGTTCGCGGGTGGCCCGCTCGCTGTCTCGGGCCCGAAGCGCCGCGATGACCCGGCGACGTTCGGGCATGCCAAAATCAGTCCGCTCCTCGTAGCGGTCAGCGAAACCATGCATCACATCGCTGATCGTCCGGACGTTCATTTCCAGGAGGGGGTTGCGCGTCGCGCGGGCCAGGATGTTGTGAAATTCGATGTTGAGATCGATCTTTTCGGCGTGCCGCCCTTCGGCCAGCAAGGCTTCGGCCGCGTTCACATTGGCCTCCAGGGCCTCGAAATCCTGCTCGGTCGCGCGCTCACAGGCCACGCGCACAACGATCTCGGCCAGCCAGGTGCGGGCCTCGGTCAGCTCTTCGAATTTCAGATTGCCCAGCGTAAGCAAATCACGAAAATTGGCCGTGACGGCATCGAAATTACCTGATGTGACGAAGGCCCCACCCTTTCGACCCTTGCGCAGCTCGATCACGCCGCTGATTTCGAGGGTGCGCAGCGCCTCGCGGAGCGCCGACCGACTCACCCCGAGTTGCTGGGACAGCTCACGCTCGGGCGGCAATCGATCGCCCGGGCGCAATCGACCATCGGTGAACATCGCCCGCAACTGCAGTGCCACCTCTTCGAAAGTTCGCCGAACCCGAATGGGGCCGACCGCAAGAGGAAGCATTTCGTTTTTCATCTTGTTGAGTACTGAGTGCGGTCGGGTCGGCCGACCTGGGCTATGCTGAAACGGAATATGAGCCATAACCATACCAAAGTATCCGGACGGAATGACTGAATGCGTACTGCAGGGATCGGGATCATCGCTGCGCTGCTGACGGGCGCCTGCTCGACGGACGCACAACGGGAATCCTGCGATGCCGTCTATGCCCACCATTACGGCCGGCTGTTGATCCAGGCAAGCGAGGATCCGTCCGAACCCTGGCGTCGCGCGGCCTATCGTTCACCGCAGGCCTGGGCCCATGCCCGAGCCGCCGCGATCATCGAGGGCGCGCGTCAGTCGGGACGCTGTCGCTGAAGGATCGGTTCGGCGTACGCCGCCCAGGTGAGCAGGCGGGCATCCTCGAAACGGGAGGCGACCGCCTGAAGACCCACCGGCAAGCCCCGTACCCGCCCGCACGGTAATGACAGGGCCGGCACGCCGCAGTAGTTGAAGAGCGGCGTGAAAGCTGCATGGCCCCGCGGACCCGCCTCCTGCCCTCCGATCATCGTCGGCCAGTCTCCAATCGGCCAGGCGGTGACCGGCGCGCTCGGGCAGAGTAACAGGTCAAAATCGTCGAAGAACCGGGCCAGCGCGCTGCGAATCGCCTCGAGCTGACGCAGGCGCATCAGCCATTCACCAGAAGGGCAGGCCGCCCCCTGATCCATGGCGCTGCGGATATCGGGATCGATCTGCGAACGTTGCTCGATCGAGGCCGAACCGTACAGCAGATGGAGTCCGCGCTGCTGGAGCGCAATCAGAGGGTAGGCGCCTGTTCCCTCCGGCCAGGCCGGGTCGGCCCGCTGGATCGGGCACCCCGCCTCGCGCAAGCGATCCATCCCGCTTTCAAATTGAGCCAGGACATCCGGGTCAACCGGAAAGCCGCAGCCCAGCGACGGGCTCCAGGCCACCCGGAGCGTCCGGACATCAGACGGACGTCCGGAGGCCAGATTCATCCGAATGGGCGGGGCGGACGCATCCCCTGCGTCGTAGGCCATCAGCTCTCGGTAGACGGCCTCACAGTCCGCAACGCTCCGTGCCAGAACACCGACCACCGAGAAACCGTAGTTGGGTTCGCCAAACCCCCACGGATGGGGCACCAGTCCAGCGCTGGGCTTCAGGCCCACCAGTCCGCAGTGTGCGGCCGGACGCCGAATCGATCCGCCTGCATCCGTCCCGAGTGCGGCCAGCCCAATGCCCGCCGCAAGGGCGGCCGCAGCACCACCCGATGAGCCCCCGGGGGTCAGGCTGGGGTCGAGCGGGTGGCGGGCGACGCCGTGGAGTGGACTCTCGGCCACGCCCCGGCAGGCAAACTCGGGCGTGTGCGTGATCCCCAGAACGACCGCGCCGGCTTCGCGCAGCCGCGCAACGGCCCAGGCGTCGCGCGGCGCAATGAATTCTGCGTAAAGTTTCGAGCCCTGCGCGATCCGTCGGCCCTCGACCCAGAGATTGTCCTTGATGGTGATCGGGACGCCCGCCAGGGGCAAGACTTCTCCCGCGCGGAGCCGCGACGACACGGCAGCCGCCTCGCCGAGCACGCGCGCACGCTCATAGTCGACCACCGCATTGAGCGAAGGATTCACCGCTTCAAGATGGTCGCAGAACACGGCGGCGGCCTGGACAGGATCCAGGCGCCTCGCCCGGACCGCTTCTGCAAAGCCATCGATGCCCAGCGCGAGCAGCGCAGACGCCTCGACCGGCATCGCGTTCACCGTCCGGGCTCGACGGTGGCCAGCCAGTGACGGGCGATCTGCTCACGGGTCGCCACCCAGATATCGGAGCGTCCGCGCACGCGATCGATGAGCTTGCTGAGCCCTGCGATCCGTCCAGCCCGACCAATGATGCGGGTATGCAGGCCGATCGAGAGCATCCGGGGCGAATGCGCGGACTCGATCAGCAACCAGTCCAGGGCATCGGCCACGTAGTCGTGAAAGTCGTTTGCCCGAACGAACGCGAAGCTATCGAAGAACTTCATGTCGTTGGTGTCGAAAGCATACGGAATCACCAGATGCGGGCGGCCTGACACCTCGCGGTAGTACGGTAAATCGTCGTCGTAGGCGTCGCTGTCGTAAAGAAACCCACCCTGCTCGACCAGCAGCCTGCGGGTATTGACCGAGGCCGAGGACTTGGTGTGCCAGCCCACGGGCGCGCGTCCATGCAGGCGCTCGATCGTGCTGACACAGCGAGCGATCAGCGCGCGCTCGGCCTCCTCCTGCATGCCCGCGTGAGACTCCCAACGCCAGCCATGGCAGCAGATCTCAAACCCCCGTTCGGCTGCATCGCGGGCGATCCAGGGCGTAGCCTCAAGCGCACGCGCGCACGCGTTCAAGGTGAGCGGCACGCCCGCGTCCGAGAACAACTGGGTGATGCGGCGATAGCCAACCCGCGCGCCGTAATCGAAGTGACTCTGCAGACACAGATCGGGGGCTCCGATGACCTCGTGGTTCACCTCGTGCCGGGACTCGTTACGCTCATCCCCACTCGCCAACAGCAACTCCGCCCCTTCCTCGACATTCAGGACGAAGGAAACGGCCAGGCCTGCACCCCCCGGCCATCGAATATCGGGATAACGGCCACCGTAACCCTGAAGATCTCGATCGATTGCGCCCATCTGAACACCCCTGCAGAAATGAAATCGCCCTCAGGCGCCTCAATCGGCCAGCCGGGCGGGGTAGGTATCGGCCGCGATGGTACAGGCAAGTGAACGCTGGTAGATCCCGCGGACGGCTTCGAGCACCGGCAAGGTGGCTTGTTCAGCGGCCGCGTAGCGTGACTCGAGCGACCGGTATTCCGATTCGATCTCGGCCAGCAGAGCCGCTTCGTCCAGAACGGTGATCCGTCCGTTCTCCATCAGCGTACGCCCTTCGACCATCGAGAAATCAACCGACGCGCCCCGCTCGGCATAAACGAGCTGGCGAACGGGGTCGGTGAGCGGCGTAAAGCTGATCCGGTCGGTTCGGCACGCAAAGAGATCGGCCCGGGCACCCACGCGAATCACGCCCAGTGAATTGCCGAATCCGAGTGCGCGAGCCCCTCCCGCCGTGGCTGCGGACAGGACCTCCCGCGCGGACAACCAGCGCGAGGGATCCTCCCCGCGAAGCTTGGCCACGCCCGCGGCCGTGCCCATCACGTTCAGCATGTTCGACGTCACCGTCGAGCATGAGCCATCCGAACCCAGGCTGAGGTTGACGCCCGCCTCAAGCAATTCGCGCGCAGGCTGCACTCCGGAACCCAGCAGGAGGTTGCTCCAGGGGTTGTGCTGCGCCGTGGCCCCGGTGCGCGCCAGCGCCTCGATTTCGCGCGGGTTGAGCCAGACGGCATGAATCAGGCTGGTCGCGGGCTTCAGAAAGCCGATGCGATCGAGGTACTCGACCATGGGCGCGCCGTACATCAACTGACCCGTGACGACCTGCAGTCGCGTTTCCTGGACATGGGTGATGACCGGCAAGGCCAGCTCGTCCGCAAGCGCCCGGATCTGCAACAGGAAGGCCTCGCTGCAGCGCTGCGGCGCCGAGGGCGCAAGCAGCAGACCCACCCGGCTTTGCTGCGGATGAGCCCCCGCCCGAACCCTTGTACGCACCAGGGAGAGATACTCGGCCGCCGACGGACGCCCAGCCGACCGAAGTTCGGCCAGCAGGTCGGCCGGGACCGATTCATCGACAAAGGGAAAACTGTCGACGACCGGTCGATCCATCATCGAAAAGCCGACCAGGGCACGTAATCCCGCATCGCGATAGGCATCGAGCACCGCATCGAGGCGTTCGGCGACAATCGCTGAACCGAGGGCGAGATCATCGACCACCGTCGTGCAACCGCTCCGAATCGCCTCGATCGCCCCGATCATTGTCCTGAGGTAGATCTGCCGCGGCGTCAGATCGACCGGAACGCGGGTTCGAACCAGGTTCATCCACAACTCGAGCGGCAGGTTCTCGGTCCGGCCCCGCTGGAAGTGCTCGTGCGAGTGCTGGTGCCCGTTGATCAGCCCCGGACAGAGCAGGTGACGGTCGAGCGCGATGATTCGATCAGCGGATTGGATCGTGCCCACTGGCTCGATGGCCGCGATCCGATCGCCCGCGATCAGCACATCATGAGCGCGGCCATCGTCCTGGAGTGCCACACCCTGAAGCAGGCGCGCGCCCCGCAAAAGCAGGGTCGAAGATGCTGTCGTCATCGCTCCCCCCGATCAGCGGACATGCCGCGAAATGCCGACCCAGCTCTCCATCACAAGCATCAGAATCAGCGTGGCACCGATCAGCACGCCCGAGACGGCGGCCGCACGAACATCCAGATTGGATTCGATGATGTGCCACATCCGGATGGGCAGCGCTTCACTACGGGCATCCGACAGAAACAGCGAGACGGCTACGTTATCGAACGAATACATGAACGCGATAAAGGCCCCCGCGGCAACGCCCGGTGCGATCAGCGGCAGGGTGACGGTGCGGAACGTGTAAATCCCCGACGCACCGAGGCTGCGGGCGCTTTCAAGCAGGCTGCGATCCAGCTGCACGAGGCTCGCGGTCGTCGTCCGGATGATGTAGGGCGAAGTGATCGCAATATGGCCGATGACCAGGGTCCAGAACGACAAACCCGTACCCGCCAGATTGAACAGCATCAGGAGTGCCAGGCCCAGCGCCAGCGTGGGCAGCATCAGGGGGGACAGGAAGACCGCTTCCAGCACCCGCGCCCATTGCTCGCGCCGGCGAGCCAGCGCCAGCGCTGCGGCCACCGCCAGCACGACCGATACGGCGGTCGCGATCGCCGCAACCTGCAGCGAGAGCTGAAACGCCGCGATGATCTCCGGGGACTCGGTCCAGAGGGCCACATACCAGCGCGGTGAATACCCGGGCGGAGGAAATTTCAGCGAGAACGCGCTGGTGAAGGACGCAATGATCACGATCACGGTCGGCGCAAGCAGCAACACCATGGATGTGACCGCCAGGACGCCCAGGACCAGCTTGAAGGACAGGCGCTCGATGACCGATCGAGACGACTCGGTCCGCTGGACCCGTGTACCTGAACGTTTGAACTCAGGCATGGACAAACCCCTTGCTACGACGACC
>JBDLRB010000261.1:0-2913 GCA_039800205.1 Pseudomonadota bacterium
GGCGGCAGGAAGCTCCGATCAAAGACCTCGGCCGGGGCGGGTAAGCGGGCCAGGGTAAAGGCCTTCGAAAGCTGCGCCGTCGCACGCGTCAATCGCTCATCGCTCAGATCGCCCAGACCCAAGCGATGGCTCTCATCGGTGCGGATGATGTTGCCGAGCGTGTAGGCCAGACGCCGTTTCTCGATGTCCTTGTTGATCAACGGCTCGACCTTTGCAATCGCCGCAATCGCTGCATCCGGATCGGCGATCGCCTCTCGCACCCCACGGTTGATCGCCCGCACGAGACCCGCGACCGCTTCAGGGCGTTCCTTGCGCAGCGCGGCGGAAACCATCACGCCGTTGCTGTAGAGATCGATCCCGTGATCCGCGTAATGGAACCAGCGAATGTCACGCTCGGGATCGAGTTTCTGCGCAACCAGATTCATGTAACTCGTGACCGAGAACACGGCCGATGCGTCGACCTGACCCTGCAGGAGCATCTGCTCCTGCAAATTGGGCGCCATGTTGGTCCATTTGACCGACTTCGGATCGATTCCGGCCATTTCGGCCAGCACCGGAAACATCCGCATCGCTGCGCCGCCGGCGGGTGAGCCGAGGGTCTTGCCGGCCAGGTCCTTGATCGTGCGAATCGGACTTGATGCGCGGGTCATGAGCGCGAACGGCGTCCGGTTATAGAGCATGTACACCATGACCGGCGCTGCGCCGGGCTTGGCCGCAGCGTTCTGGATCACGGCGTTCATGTCGCCAAATCCCGCTTGATAGGCGCCCGCCATCACCGACGTGACCGAGGCGGCCGAACCGCTTCCCTGGTCGATCACGAGGTCGATTTTTTCGTCATTGAAGTAACCTCGCTCGCGAGCGAGGTAGTACCAGCCGTGCACCCCCTGAAGTTTCCAATCGAGGACAAATCGAATCGAGGTCTTCGATTGTGCGTGGGCGCTCCGAATCAGTGCAGGCGCGCCCATCAGCAGTGCAGCGCTGCCTGCTGCCGCAGCACCACGCAGTGCAGACCGGCGGGATTGAGACGAGACGAGATCGGGAGGTGTAGAGAAAGGGCGCATGGTGGGGCTCCATTGGGAGGGGATCGGGACCCCGGTCGATCGTCCTGAACGATCGAACGAGGCAGCGCCCTCCGCTGCATGAGCCATGCCAGCCAGCCGTGTCCAGCGCGCATCGTTTTATGCACACATTGTTGCCTTTTCGGCAACGCTATCCAGGGAGCGACGGCCACCCGACACCCGCGCCCTCCTCCTCGGCGATCCTGCGAATGTAGCGGACGAAGCCCGGATCCTCTCCCCGAAGCAACACAGGCAGCGCACTTCGGAACACCTCGTGGCGACACCACTCGCGCATATAGTCATCCCAGGAATTCCAGCGGCGGCGTTCGGTGGCCGACATCTCCTCACGCCACGAAATCAGATAGGCACGCTCGAACAGGGCGATGAGCATCTCGAAGATCACCCGCATCCGCTCCATCTGCTCGGCGCTCGGCTCCATCCGTGGCGCGGCCGAACGCAATTGCAGGTCCGGGTGCTCGAGGGTCACCTTCAGAAAATCGTTGTACGCGTCGGAGAGGCTCTGATAAGCGGCCTCCTCCTCGTTCTCGCGCTCTTTTCGCTGCTGAACCCAGAACACCCAGAACGCAAAGGGCAAGCCGATCACCGTCACCGCATGACTGCCCGCCTCAAGCCACTCCATGACTCCCATGGCATGTGCCTCCGCTGATTTCTGAGGGTCCTGATTCTGCTATGGTCCCACCATGACCGACAAGCACAGTGTCCAAACGATCAGCCTTGATCCCGACCACAGGCGCCGCTCGGTCGGGTTCTGGCTCGGCTTCGTGGGCGTCGCCCTGTTCGCCATGACGCTTCCGATGAGCCGCCTGGCCGTGGGCGACGCGAGCGCGCCGCAGCTCTCCCCTACATTCGTCACGGCGGGTCGGGCGGCGATCGCCGGGCTGCTGAGCATCCTGTGGCTGCTCGCAGTTGGCGCACCGCGCCCCCAACGGGCGCACTGGCTGCCCCTGGCCATCTCGGCCGCCGGAACGGTGATTGGTTTTCCAATCTTCCTGAATTCTGCGCTGCGGGAAGTCGAGTCCATTCATGCGGCCGTCATCACCGGGATCCTGCCCCTGGCGACCGCATCGATCGCCGCGCTCACGATGCGAACACGCGCTTCCCTGACCTTCTGGCTGCTGGCGATTCTGGGCTGCGGTCTGATCCTGACGTTCGCCTTCATTCAGGGGGGCGGCCGGCCGGTCGCCGCCGACGCACTGCTCCTGCTCGCCGTGCTGAGTGCCTCGATCGGCTATGTCGCCGGTGCGCGGGTCGCGATGGATCTCCCCGGAGAACAGACCATTTGCTGGGTCCTGATCCTGTCGCTGCCCCTGACCGCTCCCGTGGCCTGGCTGACCCTGCCGACCGCTCCAATCAGCTCGAGCGCATGGCTCGGCTTTGGATATGTGACGCTCTTCTCGATGTGGATCGGATTTTTCTTCTGGTACCGCGGCCTGGCGCTCGGCGGCGTCATGCGGGTCAGCCAGGTACAACTGCTCCAGCCCTTCCTGGCCCTTCTGTTCGCGGTACCGATCGCAGGCGAGACCCTGGACGCAGTGACCGTAGGCTTTGCCCTGGCGATCGTCGCCGTCGTGTTCGCATCCCGGAAAACGGCGAGCCGTTAAGCCCACCGGATCCGCAGCACCGGGCTCAGAACAGACCCACCACGCGCCCGTCAACCCAATCGATCCGTTCGGCCGCCGGCTGAGCCGGCAGCCCGGGCATGGTCATGACATCGCCGCAGATCAGCACCACAAAGCCGGCCCCTGCACTGAGGCGAACCTCACGGATCGTCAGTGTGTGACCGGTCGGCGCCCCCCGGGCGGACGGATCGGTCGAGAACGAACTCTGGGTCTTG